>NZ_JBTNDI010000044.1:0-1219 GCF_054511075.1 Arthrobacter sp. TMS2-4 | reverse complement strand
AGGTCCTGAAATGGGCCACCTCCAACGACCTTTACCAAACCCACCTCACCTCCAACCAGTCCGCGATACCCTCAGAATCCCAGGTGGTGCATTGACCGGTTGAGGTCGCCATCCTTTGACTAGACGGCTCGCAGGCAACCGGTGCCGCACATGGGCGCACGTCGAGCCGACAGCAAAACCCGTCGCAGTCACTGCACCCTGCCGACGACGCTTCGCACGCGGCTTGTGCACCACCTTCAAGCCCGTCTACCTGTTGCACAACCAAGTGGTGCTCAACGGGTCGTTTGTGCCACCCCTCCTTCGCGGGTGGTGATCTGGTCCGACCGCTACAACATCGCGTTGTAGTTAGGGCACCATCACCGGGCATTTTCTCGGGCGGGGCATACGGAAATGGCACCGATCAAGCGCGAGCAGGTGGACCTGGTCAGCGCCGGCCCCGTCATCGGCGTCCCCGTGGAGGACCGGCTTACGGGCGCTGCTGGACAGTAGGCTCTACCACTGGGATGGGCCGCAGGCCAACCTGTCCGACTGGGTCTCAGGTTTAAAAGAGGATTGTTTTGAGCGCGAAAACTCTTACGCTAATCACGTTCGGTTTTTTTGCAGCGATGCCAGTCGTTGTAATGGCATTCATGTTTACGGGAATAAGCCTTAGAGGAGGAAATGAAGGCGCTTCTTGGCTATTTTTCGGGATAGGCGCCATCTACCTCTTAGGTTTCTTTAGTTTCAACAGGAGGTGGGCCACCACGAGGTCAGCTGCGCGACAGTTGCGTACCTTCGATGAATCAATCACCCTTGAGGATGGGGCCGATATTTTACAGAGGTACTCATACTTGATTCTGATCTCCTCCATTCTTTTCTTAGTGGCTGGCATAGCTGCGCTATTCATTTACTAGAATGCGTTCGAGTCTTCGCCCACAGAATCCAAAGGAAGGTGGTACGACCAGGGCTCCTGGTTCCGGCGGATCGAACTGATCAGCTCAGTGAGCTCGGTTGATCCTCGGTGAAAGAGTGTCGGTCAGGGATCGGCCACCCTGCCTAGCCCCCCTTCGAGCCTCCTTGGGCGTGCACGATGGCCGATCGTCCTACGGGACAGAGATTCTCCCTACTCGGTCAAGTCCCGGGTGGTGGTGTAGCGGTTGGTGATCCTGTTGGTTGTTAGGCGCTGAGTTCGAGGGTGGTGTCGATGGCCGCCTCCGTCCCGGTGTCGGTGATGAGGCTG
>NZ_JBTNDI010000043.1:0-1344 GCF_054511075.1 Arthrobacter sp. TMS2-4 | reverse complement strand
GTGAGGCCGCTGTAGCGTGGTTTGAGAAGGGCATCGCGGATATGGGCGTGTCGACGTTGCTGGGTGTGGCTCGTCAGCCGGTCGGGCGTTTGTACCAGCGGTGGAGGATCCATGGTCGAGGAGCGCTGGTGACCAAGCCGAAACAGGTGTACTCGTTCGAGGTCAAGCTCGCTTTGGTGGAACGGTTCATCGCGGGTGAGACGGCCCCGGATCTGGCGGCGGAGGCCGGCTTGTCCTCGCCTCTGCTCCTTGAAAGGTGGGTTCGGGTATATCGCCGTGAGGGCGTGGACGCGTTGCGTCCCAAGCCCAAGGGCAGACCAAGGAAACCCGAAACCCCACCGTCGGCGGAGGTGTCCGAGTTGGAGCGTTTGCGGCGGGAGAACGAACGGTTGCGGGCGGAAGTGGCGTACCTGGGAAAAGCGCGGGCCCTGAGAGCGCAGCAACGACGGTGAAGGTCCAGGCCGTCATCGCCCTCAGGGCCGACTTCCCCCTCCCGGTGCTGCTGCAAGTCACCGGCCTGGCCCGGTCCACGTTCTTTTATCACCAGGCCCGGCTCCTGGCACCGGATCCGCGGCATGCGCTCAAGACCGCGGTCACGGAGATCTTCGAGGCGAACCAGGGACGCTACGGGCACCGCCGCATCCACACCGTCCTGGTCCGGCACGGGTGGGCGGTGGCGAAGAAGACCGTGTTGAAGCTCATGCGGTCGCTGCAGTTGGTCTGCCTGGTCCGGAAGAGGAAGCGCTACGCCTCCTACCGTGGCGAGCAGGGCAGGACCGCGGCGAACGTGCTGGACCGGGACTTCGAGGCCGATGCGCCGAACCTGAAGTGGGTGACGGATGTGACCGAGTTCAGCGTCGGCGACCGGAAACTTTATCTCTCACCGGTCATGGATCTCTTCGACCGGCAGATCATCTCCTACACGGTAGGGCTTTCACCGAACCTGACACTGACCAACACCGCGCTCCGCACGGCCCTGGCAACGCTCGAGGGCGGAGAGCAACCGTTGGTGCACTCGGACCAGGGTTTCCAATACCAGCACGCCTCCTGGCGTCGGCTGCTCCACGACGCCGGCGCGACCCAGTCGATGTCCCGCAAAGGCAACTGCTACGACAACGCCGTGATGGAGAACTTCTTCGGACACCTCAAGGAAGAACTGTTCCACCGCGTCCGCTTCATCAGCACCGATGCCCTCACCGAAGCACTGCACGAATACATCCACTGGTACAACACCGAGCGGATCTCCACAAAGCGTGAGGGCCTGAGCCCGGTGCAATACCGTGCTCAGACCCTCACGGCCTAACCTACTTACTTAGCCAGTCCAACGTCCGGGGACCAGTTCAC
>NZ_JBTNDI010000042.1:0-1379 GCF_054511075.1 Arthrobacter sp. TMS2-4 | reverse complement strand
GGGACTGTCTGAATAACGGTGTGTGAGGGTCCGGCCTGATCCGAGAGGAGATGGCCGTGAACGACTTCACGACCGAAGCATCAGAGGCGATGATCGATCCTGTGACAGGAGAAATCATCGATCAAAAGGACCTCGCCGAGCGCCTGCTCGCTCAGGCGAAGGAGCAGGGTGTGAGCCTGGTCGGGCCCGGTGGGCTGCTGAACCAGCTCACGAAGAACGTGCTGGAAACCGCTCTTGAGGCGGAGCTGACCGAGCACCTCGGACACAAGCACGGCGGGACACCGATCGCGGAAAACATGCGCAACGGGACGAGACCAAAGACCGTGTTGACCGAGATCGGCCCGGTCGAGATCGAGGTGCCGAGGGACCGGGACGGGTCGTTCGAGCCGGTCATCGTGCCCAAACGGAAACGCCGCCTGGACGGCATCGACGAGATCGTCCTCTCCCTCTCTGCCCGCGGGTTGACGACCGGTGAAATAGCCGCGCACTTCGAGGAGGTATACGGGGCGAAGGTCTCCAAGGACACGATCTCGAGGATCACCGAGAAGGTCGCAGGCGAGCTGGCCGAATGGTCCTCTCGGCCGCTGGATCCGCTCTACCCTGTCCTGTTCGTCGACGCGATCGTGGTCAAGGTCCGGGACGGGCAGGTCCGCAACACCCCGTTCTACGTGGTCATGGGTGTCACCGTGAACGGGGAACGCGACATCCTCGGGATCTGGGCTGGCGACGGAGGTGAAGGAGCGAGGTTCTGGCTGCAGGTGTTCTCCGAGCTAAAGAACCGGGGCGTCGAGGACGTGCTCATCGCGGTCTGCGACGGCTTGAAAGGTCTCCCGGAAGCGATCAGTACGACCTGGGAGCGGACCGTCGTGCAGCAGTGCGTCGTGCACCTGATCCGGAACAGCTTCCGCTACGCGGGCCGGCAACACCGGGACGGGATCGTGAAAGCCCTCAAGCCCGTCTACACGGCTCCGTCCGAGCAGGCGGCGAAGGACCGGTTCGAGGAGTTCGCCGCTGAGTGGGGTCAGCGGTATCCGGCGATCGTGAAGCTCTGGCAGTCCTCCTGGCCGGAGTTTGTGCCTTTCCTCGAATACGACGTGGAGATTCGCCGGGTGATCTGCACGACGAACGCGATCGAGTCGGTCAACGCTCGCTACCGGCGGGCCGTCAGAGCCAGGGGCCACTTCCCGAACGAGGCAGCGGCCGTGAAATGCCTCTACCTCGTGACCCGGTCCCTTGACCCGACCGGCGGCGGCAGAGCACGCTGGGTCATCAGGTGGAAACCCGCCCTCAACGCATTTGCGATCACCTTCGCGAACCGGTTCGAGAGAACCAACCACTAATGAAATGCCGGACCCACACACCGTTTATCGGACAGTCCC
>NZ_JBTNDI010000041.1:0-1419 GCF_054511075.1 Arthrobacter sp. TMS2-4 | reverse complement strand
GGTCAAGTCCCGGGTGGTGGTGTAGCGGTTGGTGATCCTGTTGGTTGTTAGGCGCTGAGTTCGAGGGTGGTGTCGATGGCCGCCTCCGTCCCGGTGTCGGTGATGAGGCTGAGTCGGGACTTGGCGAGGATGTCGAGTCCGAGGTAGCGGCGTCCTTCGGCCCATTCGTCGGTTTGCTCGGCCAGGACGGCGCCGACGAGCCGGATGATCGCGTCCCTGTTCGGGAAGATCCCGACGCTGTCGGTACGGCGCCGGATCTCCCTGTTCAACCGCTCGTTCGGGTTGTTCGACCAGACCTGCTGCCAGAGCCCTTCCGGGAAGCCGGTAAACGCGAGGATCTCTGCCCGGGCAGCATCGAGGTGCTCGTGGGCGTCGGGGAGTTTCTCCTCGACGTAATCCAGCAGCCGATCGAACTGGGCATGCACCGAGCCCGCGTCGGGTTGGTCATAGACCGAGTGCAGCATTGCTTTCACAGCCGGCCACATTGTCTTCGGTGTCACGGACATCAGGTTCGCCGCGTAGTGGGTGCGGCATCTCTGCCAGACAGCTCCGGGCAGATTCGCGCCGATCGCCTCGACCAGACCTCGGTGCGCGTCACTGGTGACGAGCCGGACGCCGGTTAGCCCGCGGGCGACGAGGTCGGCGAAGAAACTGTTCCACGCCGCCCCGGTCTCGCTGGTGGCCACGCGTAGGCCGAGTACTTCGCGGCGCCCGTCGGCGTTGACGCCGGTCGCGACGAGGACGACGGCGTTGATGACACGGCCGCCTTCGCGGACCTTCATGGTCAGGGCGTCGGCGGCGACGAACGTGAAGGGGCCTGCCTCGCCCAGGGGGCGGTGGCGGAACTCGTTCACGTGCTCGTCGAGCTCAGCTGCCATGCGGGAGACCTGCGACTTCGACAAGCTATTGATACCCAGGGTCTTCACGAGCTTGTCCATGCGACGCGTCGAGACGCCGGCGAGGTAGCAGTCCGCGACCACGGTGATCAACGCGGACTCCGCCCGCTTCCTACGCTCGAGCAGCCACTCTGGGAAGTACGTGCCGGAGCGTAGTTTCGGGACGGCGACGTCAACGGTCCCGACCCGGGTGTCCAGGTCGCGGTGCCGGTACCCATTGCGCTGCGCGACACGGTCCGGTGAGGGTTTGCCCCACTCCGCGCCCGCGACGGCATCGGCGTCCGCCGAGAGCAGGGCATTGATCATGCTCTGCAGCAGCGAACGCATTAAATCAGGAGACGCATCTCCAAGAGCTTCAGTAAGTAGGCGGGCAGGGTCGAGAATATGAGGAGCGGCCATCGTGGTGATGCCTTTCGAGTGGGATGTAGGAGTTTCCTCGAAGGATCACGCGGTGGCCGCGTCCATGTCCATCATTATGACGAACCCGGCAACCGCGCTACACCACTATGCGGGGCACAACTCC
>NZ_JBTNDI010000040.1:0-1772 GCF_054511075.1 Arthrobacter sp. TMS2-4 | reverse complement strand
ACAATCGGTATCAACAAACTTGGCACACTATTGAGTTCTCAAACAACAGGAACAACCGGCACCAAACACAACCAAACCGTCATGTCATCGCTCCGGAGCAACTTTTCAAGCCTACCCGCACCCGCCCTCTGCGGCAAATCCGCTCGGTCCCGGCCGGTTGTCACACCGGCGCTGCGACCCTCGAGCTGAAGAACCATACGAGGAAACCAGAAGAAGCGGGAACCAGGATGCCAAGAGCATGCTCGAACCGCTTCATTCAGTTGGGGGGTTCGTCGCCCTCACCGGGGCAACTCCATAACTATACGGCCGCCGTACCCGCTCTGCCAAATCGCGGGCCCGGTCGACCTTTCTCCTCGGGCGACGGGCATTCGTTGAGGCGTTTCTGCCGTCCCGTACCTCCACCGGCAAGCCGGCCCCGCCCGCGACGAAGGCCTCTGCCTACACTGGGCTTCCGGTCGGGACAACGATCGACCGGCTCAGGAACCGACCGCAAGGAGAACACCATGGGACTCGACGACAAAATCGCCAACGCTGCGCAGAAGGTCGGAGGTCAGAGCAAGGAGGCCGCGGGCAACGCGACCGGCGACGAGCGCCTCCAGGCCGAGGGTCGGAGCGATCAGGCCAAGGGAGACCTCAAGCAGGCCGGCGAAAAACTCAAGGACGCATTCAAGAAGAGCTGACGCTACAGCCCGGGGCGACCCCGCCGGCGGTCCGACTGTCCCGCTCGTCAACTCCTACTGCAGTGCTGAGCCGGAGGTGGACCGCGTCTCGCCCTCCCCCGCCTTCACCAGAGTGAAGATCCCGTAGTGCATCGCACCGGTACGGTACGCCAGGATCAGGCGGGGGAGGCTGAGGGCGAAGACGCGATTGCGCGCGCTGAGCGCGAGTCGTCGAGTGTCGCGATCGACGAATAGAGCTTTGACGAGTCGGCGGGCGCAGATCGTCCAGGTGCGTGCCACGCTGCGGCTGACATCCTCGTAGCCGGCGATCTCGAAGCCCGCGGCGATCGCCATTGCTTCGTACTCCTCGCGGGTACCCATCGAGGGAAGACGCCCTTCGCGGCAGATCGGCTCGAGTAGGTGGCGAACCTTCCATTCCCCGGCATCGGTACCTGCGAGCCACGCGCAGACGACGAGGCGGCCACCCGGTGAGAGAACGCGATGCGACTCACCGAAGAACAGCGGCTTGTCGACCATGTGTTCGCTCGACTCGATCGACCAGGCCGCATCGGCCGACGCGTCGGGCAACCCGTTGACGAGCCAGTCCCGGACCTGGATGTCCACACCGGGTAGGGCCCGCTCCTCGGCATAGTGGGCCTGCTCCGCGGAGAGGGTAAAACCGGTGACGCCGACCCCGCGCGTCACTGCGAGCCGCCGGGCGGTGGATCCGTAACCGCAGCCGATGTCGACGCACACGGCGCCGGGTACGAGGCGCAGCCGGTCGGCCACCGTGTCGACCAGCGCCTCGACCGCCTCCGTGGGCGTCTCGCGACCTGTCACCCAGAGCCCGTGATGCACATGCTCGCCCCACACCCGACGGTAAACCGGATCCAGCTCGTCGTAATGATCGGCGACGGCCACGGCGTTCTGCGAAGTATTGGGGATGATCACGTCGTCACACTACAAGTCCGACCCTCCCCGTGGAAGGCCCTGCCGGCTCGCCCGGTGTCGGATGCTGTGGTTGTTAAAGTGGGGAAGGCCCCGCACCTGGTGGTGTGGGGCCTTCCCGTGAGTGGTTGTCCGGCGGTGTCCTACTCTCCCACACTCTCTCGG
>NZ_JBTNDI010000004.1:0-281927 GCF_054511075.1 Arthrobacter sp. TMS2-4 | reverse complement strand
GGGTGGGCATCAAGATGGCCCTCAAGATCGATCTCTACTACATCCCGACGCCGATCTCCCTCGCGGTCATCACCACCATCCTCACCATCGCCGTCGTCGCGAGCCTCATCACGACCCGCGGCCAGGAACGCCACGCACCGCCGGCACCGGCCGTCGCGCCCTTCCGGACGGCCGGGGCGGAGGAGATCGCCGCCCTCCAACCCCTCCGGAGCAGGCGCCGGCCCTCGACCAACAGAGACCACGACGTGATCGACGACGAAGTTGAGGTGGTCGCACGCCGGACGCCTCACCCGATGCGCGACCTCGACTCCGACGAGCTCACCGGCGGCGGTAAACCCCCGCGGAAGCGCTCCTAGCAGTACCCGGCGCGCAGGATCAGACAGAGTGAGATCAGACAGAGTGAGGCGGAACCGGGAGGATCAGATGAGCACTTCATTCGAGAACGGCGACGGGAACCAGGATGCGCCGTCCCTGCCGGCACCGTCCCGACTGGGGGCTGGCGCCCACCCGTGGACGTTCCTCACCAATCACGGGCACGTCCTGATCGTGGTGGCCGCGGACCCCACCGCTCTGGTTCACGACATCGCCACCAGGGTCGGGATATCAGGAAGGGCCACCCTGCACATCCTCAAAGACCTCGAGGACGCAGGGTACCTGCAGCGCATCAAGGAAGGACGGCGCACCCGGTACGTCATCAACGCGCACCAGCACTTCCGCCACCCGAGCCTCGCGCACCAGGAAATCGACGCACTCCTGTCGATCTTCGGACCGGCGCCCGATGCCCCACGGAAGGACAACTCATAAGAACGCGCCCGACTGCATTCCGTGGGGCCGGGTTGCTGCTAATCGGAAGCCGGATTCTGACAGGTCGCGATGACCCACGGCCCCCGGGAACCCCTGTCTTCGATGGGCACCTAGATATAGGCACGTAGATATGGACAATGGAAACGGAGGAGAGGCATGACCGATGGGAGCCGCCTGTTCGAGCCTGACTACCCACGACGAGAGCGGGGATCAGGGCCAGGCGACGGAGGTGGCGCCGACCGTGGTCGGCTGCGTTTTCCAGCAGGTAGGTTTCCAGGTCCAGCCACAGCTCAAGGCCCTGGTTGAACTTTGCCGCCTGCGGGGCAGCGTTGGTGTGGTGGAAGGTGTCCTCGTTCGCGGTCGCCACTTCGGCTCGGGTGTCGCCCAGACGGCTGAGGCCCGGCGGACGAGGTGCCCGCGGTCGATGTCGTTGCGGGCGTAGACCCTCTCGCCGGTTCGTTGATCCTCCGGCAGTCGCGGGTCCGTCGCCACTCGATTCCTGACCTGTCAAGGTTCATGAGCTTCTCACCGTTGATCCCGGGAATGACAGCATCCGTGGTGGAATCACCAGCCTGCATGCCCGCCCAGAACACCGGCAGCAGATCCGGCCTCGTAAAGATCGAATAGCCCGCCATATCAACACCCATTCACTAAGTGTTGCAATCATCGCAAGAACCCAGGGATCCCCTCACGTGCGTGATGTCAGTGGTTGTTGGTGATCATGTGAGGTATCCGGTCAGTAGTTCGGGGATAGCGTGGGGCGGTGTCGACGGAACTCTGATGGTGTTGCGCCCACTTGACGTTTGAAGGCAGTGCTGAAGGCGTAAGCGTTGTTGTATCCAACGCTGCGGGCGACGTCCTCGACCGTGGTGTCGAGGGAATGGAGTAGGTCTCCGGCTAAGGTGAGGCGCCAGCGGGTGAGATAGGTCATGGGTGGTTCGCCTACATCGGAGCGGAAGCGGGCGGCAAGGGATGCGCGGGAAGTGTTCACTTGGCGGGCAAGGAGTTCTACGGTCCATGGTGCTTCGGGTTCGGCATGAAGACACTCGAGGGCATGCTTCACCAAAGGGTCCTTGCACGTGAGCCAGGTCGGTGTCCGAGGGCGGTCTGAGTCGTCGATCCAGCTCCGGATGGTACTGACCACGAGGATATCGAGAAGACGATCAATCACCACCTGAGACGCGGGGTCATCATTAGCAACTTCGCGCTCGAGCAGAGCAAGGAGAGCGCCGTCGGCCCTTTCCTGCGGCACAACGAGCAGTCGGGGAAGGGCGCGATTGATGAGGCCACCAGCCTCGTCCGGACGCTCATACGTGCCAACCAGAAGCGATGTCTCTCCATCCGAGGTGTTGCCCCAGCGCCTGACCCCGTGTCGGAATTCATCCCGGAGGTCGCGGCCATCAACAGTGGTGCACTGCTGACCGGGACCGATCCTGATGGAGGGCACGCTCGCGACGTCGTCAGTCACACTGTATGGCTCTGGCCCGCGAATCAGGGCGACGTCACCTACGGTCAACAGCATCTCATCGACCCGAGCCCGGCCCCGAGTGACAGCAACGATGGTCAGGGCGGCGCGATCGTCGACGCGGACACCCCAAGGGGCACTCATGTGCATTGCCAGGGCGAAAGCACCCATAGCGCGAGGGCCGTCCAGGAAATGCGTCAAGGGGTCCATGCTCAGAAACCTAGACGATGACGAAGCAAATCCATAGCCTGAACCATTCCACGTCTAGCCACGCGCGTATGTACTTGGGTTATGACTACTCTCATTCTCGGCGGGCCCGGACGTTCCGGTTCCCGCGTCTTCGACCGTCTGACCGCTACCGCTGTGCCGGTCCGATTCGCATCACGTAGAACTGGTTTCGACTGGGAGAACCGTGAGACCTGGGTGAGCACCGTCCGTGGCACCACGGCAGCCTATGTCTGCTTCACTCCCGACCTCGCTTTTCCCGGAGTTCCCGCAAAGATGGAAGCCCTCGGTGTTCTGGCAGCAGAGGAAGGACTCAAGCGGCTCGTGCTGCTCTCGGGCCGAGGCGAGGAAGGCGCGAGAGCGAGCGAGGGAGCCCTGCGCGCGGGCGGGGTGCCAACCACCGTGTTGCGCTGTTCCTGGTTCCAGCAGAACTTCTCCGAACACTTCCTTGCTGGACCCGTTCGTCGCGGTCGGCTGCGGCTGCCAGCACCTGATGTACCAGAAGCCTTTGTTGATCTCGACGACGTCGCCGACGCCGCGGTGCTGGCCCTTACGCGCTCAGCCCCACTGGATGCTACCTACGAGCTATCGGGCCCGGAGCTGCTGACCTTCGCTCAGGCAGCTGAAATCCTCACTGAAGTATGTCGCAGGCCGGTGACCTTCGAATCGGTCGATGTGCCGACCTTCGTGGAAGATCTCGCCGCCGACGGGATACCAGCCCAAGAAGCCGAACCACTGGCACACCTCTTCACGGACATCCTCGACGGCCGCAACGCTTCACTTACTGATGGAATCCAGACCCTCCTCGATCGTCAGCCCTCATCCCTGCAGACATACGCGCAGCGCACCGTTGAAGCCGGAGGTTGGTCGTGATCCAGGTCGCCACAGTCGTGGGCGCAGGTCTCCTCAGCGGCGTATACGCAGCTTTCTCCGCAATGGTCATTCCCGCGCTACGGCGCCTCGACGACAAAAGCGCCACCGCCGCAATGATCCAGATCAACAGGAAGGCAGAACGTGGACCCTTCATCGTGATCTTTGGATCCGCCGCCGTGGCAGCCACGGGCTTGGCCATCACCGCAGCACCCCGAGGAAATATCATCGAACTGGTCGTCGCGGGGGCATCCCTGGCGAGCACAATCGTCACGGTGGCCGTCAACGTTCCACTTAACCGGCGGCTCGAACGAGACGGTTCAACCTTCTGGAACGAATACAGCCACCGCTGGACCACCGCGAATACAGTGCGCGCCACACTCGCCGCTACCGCTGTACTCGCTGCTGCCACACACTGGTCCCGCACCTGAACCGGTAACACCCAGAAGCGCCCGGCCTTCTGCGGAGACGTTCGTCTCGGAGAGTCGTCCCCCTGTGAAACGTCTCAGTCGTCGTGTCACTCGATGAAGACAGCTTCCCTGGCAGCTCTGACCCGACTGCATCCTCAGAAAGAGCCGCGATGCGGTCAGTCGGTCGTCTCGTCGTCGTGGTCGATGAGGCGCCCGGGCAGCTTCTGGGCCGCGTCCTGGTCGATCAGCCAGCGGGTCCTCTTCAGGCCCCTGGCGCCGGCGGCGGGAACCTGGACGTGCCCGGCCCCTGCCAGCGCCAGGCCCACAGCGCCGGCCTTGTCGCTGCCGCTCACCGCCAGCCACACCTCCTGCGCCGTGTTGATCGCCTCGAGGGTCAACGAGATGCGCTGCGGCGGAGGCTTCGGCGCATCGGGGACCCCGACCGTCGTCGTGCCGCGTGTACGGATCCCCGCCATCTCGGGGAAGAGCGACGCGACGTGCGCGTCCGGTCCGACGCCCAGGAGGAGGACGTCGAAGCGGGGCAGCCGGGGATCGGGCTGCTCGATGTCCTCGTCCGCGGCGAGCTCCGCCTGCGCGGCGGCCGCGAGCTGCCCGGCGTAGTCGACGGCCGCCGCGTCCTCGTCGCTGAACTCGTCCTTGGACCCGAACTCGTGGATCTTCACGGGGTCGACGGCGATGCGGTCCAGGAGGGCCGCACGCGCCTGGACGGCGTTGCGCTCCGGGTCCTCGGCCCGCAGGAACCGCTCGTCGCCCCACCAGAAGTGGACGTTGGCCCAGTCCACCGCGGTGTGCGCCGGGGACTCCACCACGGCCTCGAGGGCAGCCGTGCCGATCGAGCCACCCGTGAGGACCACGGTCGCGGTGCCCCGCTCGTTCTGTACGTCCACGAGCCGGGTGATCAGCCGGGCGGCGACGGCGGCCGCGAGCGAACCCTGGCCTGGATGGATGCTGACTTTCGGTTCAGCGCTCACTGGTGCGCACACTCCTTAGGTTGGTCCGGGCAAGGCCCTCCGTGACGACTTCGCCGAACACCTCGTCGGGGTCGAGGCGCCGCAGCTCCTCGGCGAGGCAGTCGCGCAGTCCGCGGCGTGGCAGGGAGATGCGCTGCACGGGCTGATGCGGCTGGTACAGCTCGGCGACGTCCTGGTCGGGGCGGTGCAGTTCGATGTCCCCGCCGCGCCGCGTCAGGCGCACGCGCCTCAAGCCGGTCCCGGTGGGGCCGGCGACGATCGTGACAGGGGCGTCCAGGGCCTTCGTCAGCCAGGCGGCGAGCAGCACGGTGCTGGGGGAGTCGGAGGCCCCCTCCACGGTGACCGCGGTGATGGGTTGGTCGCCCTGCAGTTGGTCCACGACCGCCGCGAGCTGGATGCGCCAGTTGGTCAGGCGCGTCCAGGCGAGGTCGGTGTCCCCGGCCGCGTAGGTGCTGCTGATGTTGAACAGCGCCGCCGTCGGGTCCTTCTCGTTCGCCGAGTCGGTGATCCGGCGGCGGGCGATGCCGCCGATCGAGGTCCGCGACGCGGCATCGGGCATGCCGTGGGGCCACCAGGCGACGATCGGCGCGTCGGGCAGGAGGAGGCCTGCGACGAGGGACTCGTTCTCCTCCGAGAGTTCTCCGTACCCGCGCAGGACGACGACCTCCGAGGCCCCGGCATCGCCGCCGACCCGGATCTGCGCGTCGAGCCGCGTCGGCTCGTCCGGAGACTCGCCGGCCAGGACGATGATGCGGCAGGGATGCTCCCGGCTCGCCTGGTTCGCGGCGTCGATCGCCTCCTCCTCGTACCCGGAGCGCGTGATCACGACCAGCGTCAGCACGCGCCCGAGGGCGACGACGCCTCCGCGGTCCCGTAGCGCCGCGAGTTCCTTCGACACCTTCGAGGTGGTGGTGTCGGGCAGTTCCACGATCATGGCCTTCTCCAGGTTCGTCCATCGGCTGCGAGCAGCTCGTCGGCGGAGGCGGGTCCCCAGCTACCCGGCACGTACGGCTCGGGCTGGGTACCGAGCGATGCCCAGTGCTCCTCGAACGGGTCGAGGATCTTCCAGGACAGCTCCACCTCCTGCTGGCGCGGGAAGAGCGGAGGCTCGCCGAGCAGGACGTCGAGGATGAGCCGCTCGTAGGCTTCCGGGCTGGACTCCGTGAAGGAGTGCCCGTAACCGAAGTCCATGGTCACGTCGCGGACCTCGGTCTGCGTCCCCGGGACCTTCGACCCGAAGCGGATGGTCACGCCCTCGTCCGGCTGCACGCGGATGACGACGGCGTTCTGCCCGAAGTCCTCCTCGTTGTGGTCCTGGAACAACAGGTTGGGTGCCCGCTTGAACACGACGGCGATCTCCGTGACCCGGCGGCCGAGCCGCTTGCCCGCCCGCAGGTAGAACGGGACGCCGGACCAGCGCCGCGTGTGGATGTCCAGGCGGAGGGCTGCGAAGCTCTCGGTCGCCGAATCGGCGGGGATGCCGTCCTCCTCGAGGAACCCGTTCACGCGCTCCCCGCCCTGCCAGCCGGCCTGGTACTGGCCGCGGGCCGACCGGCCGGAGAGGTCGGAGGGCAGGACGACGGCGGCGAGCACCTTCTCCTTCTCGGCGCGCAGGTGGTCCGCGTCGAAGGAGATCGGCTCCTCCATCGCTGTGAGCGCGAGGAGCTGGAGCAGGTGGTTCTGGATGACGTCGCGAGCCGCTCCGACGCCGTCGTAGTACCCGGCGCGGCTGCCGATCCCGATGTCCTCCGCCATGGTGATCTGCACGTGGTCGACGTACTTGGAGTTCCAGAGCGGTTCGAAGAGCTGGTTCGCGAAGCGCAGCGCGAGGATGTTCTGGACCGTCTCCTTGCCGAGGTAGTGGTCGATCCTGAACACCGAGTCCGGGGGGAACACCTCCTCGACGATGGCGTTCAGCTCGCGGGCGGACTCGAGGTCGTGCCCGAAGGGCTTCTCGATGACCACGCGGCGCCACTGTCCGTCGTCGGGCTGGGCCAGGCCGTGCTCGGAGAGTTTCTGGCACACCGTCTCGAACGCGTTCGGGGGGACGGACAGGTAGAACGCGTGGTTACCGCGCGTCCCCCTGCTCTGTTCCAGCTCCTCGATGGTCTCACGGAGGTTCTTGAACGCGTCGTCGTCGTCGAAGTTGCCCTGGACGAAGCGGATGCCGGCCGAGAGCTGTTCCCAGACCGTCTCATTGAACGGCGTCCTGGCGTACTGGGTCACGGACTCCCGGACCTGCTCCACGAACTCCTCGTCGGACCACTCGCGGCGACCGAACCCCACCAGGCCGAAGCTCGGCGGCAGGAGCCCCCGGTTGGCGAGGTCGTAGACGGCGGGCAGGAGTTTCTTGCGGGCGAGGTCCCCCGTCACCCCGAACAGGACGAGGGACGAGGGACCGGCGATCCGGCTCAGTCGCCGGTCGCGAGAATCGCGCAGGGGGTTGGCGGTTCTCGCCGTGGTGCTCTTCGGCATGCTCACCCGTTCCCGTGGTGGCCCTCGCCGGGTGCGGCGAGGGCGGAGATGACGTCCCGCAGCTGGGCGACGCCCGCCGCACGGTCCGTCAGGTGCAGTCGGAGCACGGGGCGCCCGTGGTCCGCGAGCACCTGGGCGTCCCCGGCGGCCTGTGCGGCGATGAGCTCCCCGAAGGTGAAGGGGCGCTCGGGGATCGCGAGGTCGCCGCCGGCCGCACCCGTCAGCTGCAGGTACACCCCGATGGGGGAGCCGCCCTTGTGGTACTGGCCGGTGGAGTGCAGGAAGCGCGGCCCCCAGCCGAAGGTGACCGGCCGGCCCGTGACCGCGGCAAGCGGGGAACGGACCGCTTCGAGGTCCGCCTGGGCGTGGCGGTCGAGGTAGGCCTGCACGGAGAGATAGCCGTTCTCCGGCAGGGTGGCCAGCAGCGCGCTGAGCGCCCCGGCGACCGTCCGCGAGGAGCCGAGGAGTCCGGCATCGCCGCGCACCTCGACCGCGCCGTCGACGAAGGCGGCCGGAGCCGGCTCCGGCTGCGCGTCGAGCAGTCCCCGTGCGGCCGTCTTGGCGGCCTCGACGTCGGGCTGGTCGAAGGGGTTGATGCCCAGCAGCCGGCCGGCGACGGCGACGGCGTACTCCCAGACGAACAGCTGGCTGCCGAGGGTGCCGCTGACGGTGAGGCGCGTGCCTTCTGCCGGCTCGTCGCCGGCGGCCTCGTCGAGCGGGGCGAGGAGCACGGGCAGGACGTCCTCCGCCACATCGGCCAGCTCCGGTGCTTCGACGGCGGCGACGACGGGAAGCAGGCCGGTGCCGAGCTTCCCGGTCGATTCGGCGATGAGCTGTTCGGCCCAGTCGGCGAAGCCCGGCAGACCCGAACCGGCATCCGCGAAGACGATCTTGTCCCGTAGCGGGAGGGTGCCGCCCAGGACGGCACCGAGCTGCAGGCCCACGTTGTCCTCGACGTCGTCGGCCAGGAATTCCGCGCTGTCCTCCGCGTCGGTCAGCAGCGTCTCGAGGTCCGCACCGGCGAGGCCGGACGGCACCAGCCCGAACGCGGTGAGGGCAGAGTAGCGGCCGCCGACGTTCGGGTCGGCGTTGAACACCTTCCGGTAGCCGGCCTTCCTCGACGCCTCGTCCAGCGGCGACCCGGGGTCGGTCACGATGACGATCCGCGAGGCGGCGTCGAGGCCGGCGTCCGTGAACGCCTGTTCGAACACCCGGCGCTGCGAGTCGGTCTCGACCGTGGATCCGGACTTCGAGGACACGACGATCGCGGTGCGCTCAAGATCTTCCCCGAGGGCGGCGCGCACCTGGTCGGGGTCGGTGGCGTCCAGGACCACGAGCGGCACACCCGCGGCCTTGGTGATGACCTCCGGGGCGAGCGAGGATCCGCCCATGCCGCAGAGCACGATCCGGTCGACACCCTCCGCCGCGAGGTCTGCGCGGAGTGCCGTGATCTCCGGCAGGAGCGCGCGCGAGCGGTCGAAGAGGTCGATCCAGCCGAGACGCACGGACGCCTCCGCTTCGGCGTCGGCGCCCCAGAGCGTGGCGTCCTTCGCCATCAGGCGGGAGGCGAAGCGTTCCTTCACGAGTGCCGGCACGGCCGATTCGACCGCTGCGAGGGCGGCGCCGGTCGCGGTCAGTGCGAATGAGCCCATCGGGATCAGCCCTTCGCCGCGTCGAGGGCGCCCTGGACGGTCTCCAGGAGCTCGGTCCAGCTGGCGACGAACTTGTCGAGGCCTTCGGTCTCGAGCTGCTCGACGACCTCGTCGTAGGAGATGCCGAGCGCGTCGAGCCCGTTCAGGATCTCGTTGGACTCGTCGTAGGTGCCGGTGACGGTATCGCCCTCGATGACGCCGTGGTCCGCGGTGGCCTCCAGGGTCTTCTCGGGCATGGTGTTGACGACGTTCGGCGCGACGAGCCCGGTGACGTAGAGCGTGTCCGGAAGGTTCGGGTCCTTGACGCCGGTGGAGGCCCAGAGGGGGCGCTGTGCATTCGCCCCGGCACTCTTCAGGACCTGCCAGCGCTCCGAGGAGAACTGCTCCTGGAAGACCTGGTAGGCGAGGCGGGCGTTGGCGAGCCCTGCCTTGCCCTTGAGCGCCGTCGCCTCGTCCGTACCGATCGCGTCGAGCCGTCCATCGATCTCGGCGTCGACGCGGGAGACGAAGAACGAGGCGACGGACGTGATCTTGGTCAGATCGTGGCCGTTCTCCTTCGCCTGCTCCAGCCCGATCATGAACGCGTTGATGACCGCGCGGTAGCGCTCGAGGGAGAAGATCAGAGTGACGTTGACGCTGATCCCGGCGGCAAGGGTCGAGGAGATCGCCTCCAGGCCCGCCACCGTCGCGGGGATCTTGATGAGGACGTTGGTGCGCTGCACCTTCGCGTGCAGACGCTTGGCCTCGGCGATCGTGCCCTGGGTGTCGCGGGAGAGCCGCGGGTCGACCTCGATGGAGACGCGGCCGTCGGCACCGTTGGTGCGCTTGGCCTCTGCCGCGAAGATGTCGCAGGCCTGGGCGACGTCGTGGGTGGTGATGTCGAAGACGGCCTGATCGACGTCCGCGCCGGCCTCGGCGAGGGCGCCCACCTGGGAGGCGTAGGACTCGCCCTGCTTCAGGGCCGCCGCGAAGATGCTCGGGTTGGTGGTGACGCCGACGACGTTCAGGTCCTCGATGAGGTGCTTGAAGGCACCGGAGTTGATGCGCTCGCGTGAGAGGTCGTCCAGCCAGATGGAGACGCCGGCGGCCGAGAGATCAGCTGTGGGGGTAGTCATGATGAATGCTCCTTGTCCGCTTCCGCGGAAGATGGGTGCTGGAGGGGTCTGGAGGGGTAGAACGGATGGGCTACTGCTGGTCGCCGGTCTCGGTGGCCCGGTGGCCCGACGGCAGGGCCGGGGAGCCGTTGGGTGCCAGCGGATCGGCGGCGGCCGCTTCGAGGGAGTCCTTCGCGGCCGCGACGACGGCGTCCGCCGTGATGCCGAACTCGCGGTACAGGGTCTTGTAGTCGGCCGAGGCACCGAAGTGCTCGAGGGACACGATGCGCCCGGCGTCGCCGACGATCCCGTGCCAGCTCTGCGCGACGCCCGCCTCGACGGACACGCGTGCCCGGACGGTGCGGGGCAGGACGCTCTCGCGGTAGCCGGCGTCCTGGGCGTTGAACCATTCCAGGCACGGCATGGAGACGACGCGCGCCGTGATCCCCTGGGCCTCGAGGGTGGCGCGGGCCTCCACGGCGAGCTGCACCTCGGAGCCCGTGCCGATGAGGATGACGTCGGGCGAGCCGCCGGTCGCTTCCGCGAGCACGTAGCCGCCCTTCGCGACACCCTCCGCCGAACCGAACGTGTCACCCTCGGCCGCGCCGTCGCCCCGCTCGTAGGTGGGGATGTTCTGGCGCGTGAGGACGAGGCCCGCGGGATTCTGGGTGTTCTCCAGGATGGTGCGCCAGGCGACGGCGACCTCGTTCGCGTCGGCCGGGCGGACGACGTCGAGCCCGGGGATGGTGCGCAGCGAGGAGAGCTGCTCGACCGGCTGGTGCGTCGGGCCGTCCTCGCCGAGGCCGATGGAGTCGTGCGTCCAGACGTAGATCGCCGGGACGCCCATGAGGGCGCCGAGGCGCACGGCGGGCCGCTGGTAGTCGCTGAAGATGAGGAAGGTGCCGGAGAAGGCACGCGTGCTGCTGTGCATCACGATGCCGTTGACGATCGCAGCGGCTGCGTGCTCGCGGATGCCGAAGTGCAGGACGCGCCCGTACTGGTTGCCGGACCAGGACTTCGTCTGGCGGCTCTCCGGGATGAACGACGGCGAACCCTCGATGGTCGTGTTGTTCGATTCGGCGAGGTCGGCGCTGCCACCCCACAGCTCGGGCAGTACCGGGCCGATCGCGGTGAGGACCTTGCCGGACGCGGCACGCGTGGACATGTCCTTACCCGCCTCGAACGTCGGAAGGCTCGCCTCCCAGCCCTCGGGCAGCGTGCGTGCCTGGATGCGCTCGAGCAGGGCGGCCTCGTCGGCGTGCGCGGCC
Source organism: Arthrobacter sp. TMS2-4 (assembly GCF_054511075.1). NCBI lineage: Bacteria > Bacillati > Actinomycetota > Actinomycetes > Micrococcales > Micrococcaceae > Arthrobacter > Arthrobacter sp. TMS2-4. Next base: position 270,672 of record NZ_JBTNDI010000004.1, on the reverse strand, counting down.
TTCCACGCGTCGAAGCCTTCCTGCCAGGCGCTGTGCGCCTCGGAGCCGCGCCCCACGACGCCGCGGGCGTGCTCGAGGACTTCGGGGTCGACGTCGAAGTGCTTCTCGGGGTCGAAGCCGAGGGCTTCCTTGAGGGCGGCCACCTCGTCCGCGCCGAGAGCCGAGCCGTGGATCTTTCCGGTGTTCTGCTTGTTCGGCGCCGGGTACCCGATGATGGTCCGCAGCGACACGATGCTGGGCCGGGAGGTCTCGTTCTTCGCCACCAGGAGCGCGGAGTACAGTTCCGCGACGTCCTCGACGTACTCGCCGGTCTTCGTCCAGTCCACGCGCTGCGTGTGCCAGCCGTAGGACTCGTAGCGCTTCAGGACGTCCTCGGTGAAGGCGACGTCGGTGTCGTCCTCGATGGAGATGTGGTTCTCGTCGTACAGCACCACGAGGTTGCCGAGCTCCTGGTGGCCCGCGAGCGAGGACGCCTCGGACGTCACGCCCTCCTGCAGGTCGCCGTCGGAGGCGATGACCCAGATGGTGTGGTCGAAGGGGCTGGTACCCGCGGGGGCGTCGGCGTCGAACATGCCGCGCTGGCGGCGCTGGCCGTAGGCGAAGCCGACCGAGGTCGCGAGGCCCTGGCCGAGAGGGCCGGTGGTGATTTCGACGCCCTTGGTGTGGCGGTACTCCGGGTGGCCCGGGGTCTGGGAGCCCCAGGTGCGCAGGGCCTTCAGGTCATCGAGTTCCAGGCCGTAGCCCGAGAGGAAGAGCTGGATGTAGAGGGTGAGCGAGGTGTGGCCGGGGGAGAGGACGAACCGGTCGCGTCCTGTCCACTCGGGGTCCGACGGATCGTGCCGCATGAGCTTCTGGAACAGGAGGTACGCCGCGGGCGCCAGGCTCATCGCGGTTCCCGGGTGTCCGTTGCCCACCTTCTCGACGGCGTCCGCCGCCAGGATGCGGACCGTGTCGACCGCCTTCTGGTCGAGTTCGGTCCATGTCAGTTCCTGCTCCTGCGTCTGTAGCACGTTTCCGGGCCCCTTCCTGTCCGGAACGGCCGGCGACGGGGTCGTGCTCGGGCACGCCGTCGGACTGGCCGTTCACCATTGAATGCTGCGAATTTCCACTCCGACCGAGAACAGCACGTGACCGGGACCACTTATTCCGGGCATGCTTCCTCAGCGGGCTTTCCAGCCCACACTATCCCGTCCGGCCTGCGCGGGGACGTGCGAGTCGAACAATGTCCTGGATCACAGTCCGTGATCGTACGACCGGGCGCCGGGGCGGGATCCCGCTCCCGATTTCTACAGGGCGTAAAAGGGTATGATGGGCCTTGTCTTTTACTCCGGAAGAAACGAAAGTGTTGCCACGTGAAGACCCAGCAGGCTCCTGCTCCGGCACGTCCCCCGCAGGCCCGTCAGGGTTTCGGCCGCAAAGCGAAAGCCTATTTCGCGCTGACCAAGCCCCGCGTGATCGAACTTCTCCTGGTGACCACCCTTCCCACCATGATCTTCGCGCAGGGAGGGTTCCCCCCGGTCGGGCTCATCCTGGCGACCATGATCGGCGGCGCCTTCGCGGCGGGAAGCGCCGGTGCCTTCAACTGCTACATCGACCGTGACATCGACAAACTGATGCACCGCACCGAGAACCGGCCCCTCGTCACCGGTGAGGTCACCCCGCGGGAGGCACTCGTCTTCTCCTGGGTCCTCGGCGTCGTGGCGATCGCGGTGCTCTGGTTCGGGGCCAATCCGCTCGCCGGCCTGCTGGGCGTCGCGGCGATCTTCCTCTATGTGGTGGTCTACACCCTCGTCCTCAAGCGCCGCACGTCGCAGAACATCGTCTGGGGCGGCGCCGCGGGCTGCATGCCCGTCCTCATCGCCTGGGCCGCGGTCACCAACTCGGTCGAGTGGCCCGCCGTCGTGCTGTTCCTGATCATCTTCCTCTGGACGCCCCCGCATTACTGGCCCCTGTCCATGAAGTACAGCGACGACTACAACGCCGCCAACGTGCCGATGCTCGGGGCGATCGCCGGGGCCCGCGCGGTCTCCGTCCAGGTGGTCCTGTACGCCTGGGCCATGGTGGCCTGCTCGCTCCTGCTGGTCCCGGCCGGCGCGGGCTGGGTGTACACGGTCGCCGCGGTCGCGGGCGGCGCCTGGTTCCTCCGCGAGTCCCACCGGCTGTACACGCTCGCCCACCGCGGGGAGCTGCACCCGAAGGCCGCGATGAAGGTCTTCCACGGCTCGATCAGCTACCTCACCGTGCTCTTCCTGGCCCTGGCCATCGATCCCTTCGTCGGCCCCGCCGTCCTGGCCTGACCGGCAGGGCACGATCGTCGGGCAGGACCCTGAACCGCGCGCCCTGAATCCGCAGCCTCTTCCGGCGCTGCTGGCCCTAGGCTTGCAACCATGGACTTCACCGGGCTGATCGCCTACCCCCTCACCCCGTTCCTGCCGGACGGCTCCGTCTCCCTCACGGACCTGCGGAGCCTCGTGGACGGACTCGCGGCCTCGGATGTCGACGCCGTCACGGTCCTCGGCTCCTCCGGGAGCTTCGCCTACCTGGACCGCAGCGAACGGGCGCGGGTGGCACGCACCGCCATCGAGGCCGTCGACGGCCGCCTTCCCGTGGCCGTGGGCATCAGCTCGGTGGGGACGCGCGAGGTGCTGGAGTCCGCGACCGACGCGCAGGAGGCCGGGGCGGCCGGCCTGGTGCTCTCCCCGGTCTCCTACGTGCCCCTCACCGACGACGAGGTCCTGGCGCAGGTGCGGGCAGTCGACGAGGCGACGGACCTGCCGATCTGCCTGTACAACAACCCGGGTACCACGCAGTTCGACTATTCGCTGCAGGTGGTGGCCGAACTGTCGTCACTCCCGGACGTCGTCGCGTTCAAGGACACGGCAGCGGACGCCCTGACGTTCAACGCCCGCTACGCCGAACTGGCCGGACTCGTCCAGGCACCGTTCAGCCACGGCGTGAGCGGCGACCTCCTGATGATGACCGGGGACGTGGCGGCCGATGCCTGGCACAGCGGGCCGGCCGCGCTCCTGCCGGCCTACTACGCACAGCTTCGCAGGTCCGTCGTCGCCGGGAACCGGGCGGAGACCGAGCGGATCCGGCACGTGCTCGCGCCCCTCGTCGACCACGTCGCGGGCCTGCGCAGGATCAGCGGTCTGCACCTCCTGGCCCGGGCCTGCGGCGTCGCCGCAGGCGACCCCCGCCCGCCCCTGCTGCCGAGTCCGGGCTCCGAACTGCGTGAACTCGGGCGGCTCCTCGACGTCCTCGAGGGCGAGCTCGGCGCCGACTGACCGTTCCGGCGCGCGGCCCGGGGCGGGCCCGACCCGGGTGCCGGGCGTGTCTAGGAGACGGCCTGCGGCGTCCGGGTCGCGGCCGGTGTCCCCGGCAGGGTTCTCCTCGTGCTCCCGGTGTACTGCGCGTGGATGGCCGCGGCCATGAGCAGTGACGCGCCGAGCATGTGCAGCGCCACGAGCGCGATGGGCAGGTGGAGGAAGTGCTGGGCGTACCCGATGGCCCCCTGCGCCAGCACGATCACGGCCAGCAGCACCAGCGCCTTGCGCAGCTTGGCGTGGACCCCGGCCCGGTAGGCGACCACGACGGCGAGGGCGACCGTGGCGACCAGCAGGTACACCGGGAGGGCGTGCATCCGCGTCATCAGGTCCGAGTCGAGCCCGTTCCGGGCGGCGCCGTGATCGCCCGCGTGCGGCCCGGACCCGGTGACGACGACGCCGAGCAGGATGGTGATGGACGTGAGCACGGTCGAGGTCAGGAGCAGCTGGCGCAGCAGCGGCGGAGCGGCGGGAGCGCGCCCGGTCCGGTACTGCCCGGCGTCGAGGCGCGCACGGTTGACGAGCACCGTCGCGACGGCGACGAGCATCATGGACACGACGAAGTGCAGGCCCACCACCCAGGGGTTGAGTCCCGTCCACACCGTGATGCCTCCGATGACTGCCTGCGCGGGGATGCCGAGGAAGAGTCCGATCGACAGGCGGAACAGGTCCTTGCGCTCTCGGCGCATGCCGAGCACGGCGACGATCATGGCCAGGGCGATGGCGACGAGAACGAAGGTCAGGAGCCGGTTGCCGAACTCGATGACGCCGTGGAAGCCCATCTCAGGCGTGGTGACGATGGAGTCCGCCGTGCAGCGGGGCCACTCCGGGCAGCCGAGCCCCGATGCGGTGAGGCGCACGGCCCCGCCGGTCACCACGATGGCGATCTGCGAGACGAGGGAGGCGACGGCCAGGCGCCGCACCAGCGGCGTGGTGGTGCGGGGGAGTCCGTCGATGAGGCGGGAGAGCGCGGGAAGAGTCATGCTGTCAGCTCCATTTGAACCAGCGGATGGCCGCCAGGCTGGCGAAGGCGGCCCAGGCCAGGAGGATCAGGCACGCGATGGGGTCGAACACGCCGCCCATCAGGGCGCTCCGGAGACCGTCGCCCAGGGCGGCGGAGGGGAGCACCGAGATGAACGGTTCAGCGGCGGCAGGAAGGCTCGCCGCCGGGATGATCACGCCGCCCGCGGCCGCGAGCAGGATCCACACGAGGTTGGTCACCGCGAGCGTCGCCTCTGGGCGGAGCGTTCCGGCCACGAGGAGCCCGAGCGCAGTGAAGGCCGCCGAGCCGAGCAGCAGCAGCACGGCCGCGGGCAGGATGCCCGCCGGGTCCGGCGTCCAGCCCATGAGCGCGGCGGCCCCGCCGATCACCACGAGCTGGACGGCGAGCACTACCGCGACGGCGACCGCTTTGCCGAGGATCAGCCCCGACCGGCCGAGTGGCGTCGTCGACAGGAAGCGCAGCACGCCGTAGCGGCGGTCGAACCCCGTCGCGATTCCCTGGCCCGTGAAGGCGGTGGACATGGTGCAGAGGGCGAGGACACCGGGAGCGGCCACGTCGATCCTGCTCGAGCCGTAGGCGTCCAGCAGCGGGGTCAGGACGAGCGCCGTGAGCGCGAGGAGCGGCAGCACGATCGCGAGGACGAGTTGCTCTCCGTTGCGGAGCATCGTGAGGGCCTCGTACGCCCCATGGCGCAGGACCCGCGCGGGCAGCGAGGCCGCGGCGCCGCCGGTCGCCGGGACCGCCGGTGTGCCGGCGGGGACCGGTGCGTGGAGGGTCATCGGATGCTCCGTCCGGAGATGTCGAGGAAGACGTCCTCGAGCGAACGCGGTGCCATGGAGATCGCCGTCGGCATCACGCCGCAGGCGTGCCACCACCGTGCCAGCCGGGCGACGTCGTCTGCCGTGAGCGGTCCGCGGAGGACGTACTGTCCCGGTTCCGTCTCCCGCTGGAGCAGGTGGGGGAGGAGGTCGGGCGGGAACGAGAGGCCGGGTACGGTCTCGAAGCGCAGTTCGCGGGTGCCGTCGGCCTCGGTGTCCGCCGTGAGCTCGGCGACCGTACCCTCGGCGACGGTGCGGCCCCCCTCGAGGATGTACACGTAGTCCGCGAGCTTCTGGGCGTCGTCGAGCAGGTGCGTGGTGAGGATGACGGCCAGGCCGTCGGCGCGGAGTTCCCGGATGAGGTCGAACACGATGGTGCGGGACTGAGGGTCGAGACCGGCGCTCGGTTCGTCGAGGAAGACCACCTCGGGCCGTCCCACCAGTGCACAGGCGAGGGCGAGGCGCTGCTTCTGCCCGCCGGAGAGCCGCCGGATGGACACGGCCCCGAACTCGTCGAGGCCCAGGTGCTCCGCGAGGGCGGCGACGGGCAGGGGGTCAGCGTACATGGACGCGACATGGCGCAGGAGGGCGAGGGGGCGCACCGACGGCGGGAGCCCGCCGTCCTGCAGCATCACCCCGACCCGCGCCCGCAGGTGCGGCGTGGCACGGGACGGATCCTCGCCGAGCAGGCGGACCCGGCCGCCGTCGGCGCGTTGCAGCCCCTGCGCGCATTCGAGGGTCGTCGTCTTGCCGGCACCGTTGGCACCCAGGAGGACCGTCACGGCGCCGTGCTCGGCCCGCAGGCTGACGCCGTCGAGCACGCGGACCATCCGGCCGTCGAGGGCGCCGACCGGGCCGAAGTCCTTGACGAGACCGTCGATCTCGAGGGCTGGGGAAGATGTCGGCACCCGCTTATTCTACGGCAGGTAGTAAGCGCGGGGACGGCGCCGATGGGTAGCCTCGCCTAAGTGGTGGCACGGAATACATTAGGTCATGCTTGTGTTGTGTATTGTGTCGCCGACGGAGGGAATGGATCGTGACCGCACCACCCCGCGCCACCGTTCCGGCGGCGGCCTCTCTCGATGCCCGGACACCTCTGCGCACGGCGCAGATCGTCTCCCCGGACCCCGACGAGCGCACCCGGGACCGGGTCCTCGCGGCCGTGCTGGAACGCGGCCCGGTCAGCGCCACCGAGCTCGGCGACGGCCTCGGGTTCACGCCTGCCGCCATGCGGCGCCACCTCGACGCCCTCTCCTCCGACGGCCTCATCGAGGTCAAGCGCGTCCGCGGGTCGGCCACCGGTGCGGGCCGCCCGGCGCGACGCTACGTGCTGAGCCGGCGTGGCCAGTCGAGGCTCGGCAACGACTACCTCGACATCGCCGTCGCGGCGCTCACGCAGCTCGGGGAGACCGCGGGCCCGGAAGCCATCGAGGAATTCGCCCGCACACGGTTCTCCGGCATGGAGGAGCGGTACCGGCCGATCGTCGAGGCCGCAGGCCCCGATCTCGCCGCGCGCGCCCACGCCCTTGCCGGCGCACTCACCAGCGACGGCTTCGTCGGCTCCACCAAGACGGTGGGCCTGCCGAAGGCCGACGGACCGCGGACCGGCTCGACGACCCGACCGGTGATGCTCAGCGTGCAGCTGTGCCAGGGACACTGCCCCATCCAGGGACTGGCCTCGGCCTTCCCGGCGTTCTGCGAGCAGGAGACCGGCGTTTTCGCCCGCCTGCTCGGCGTCGACGTCCGGCGGCTGTCCACCCTGGCGGGCGGCGGGCACGTCTGCACCACCCACATTCCCCTGGGACGGACGACGGCGGCTCCGGCCGCGCCCGTCGGCCCGGACACCCCGGAACCCGCGCACACGGATCCCGGCACCGTTCCGCCCAGCAGCCCAGCAACGTTATCCATCCATCAGCAAGGAAGGCCATGATGACGGATCAAGTAGACCGCAAGCCAGCATCGGCAGTGCCGGAGTCGGTGATCAGCGACATCCTCGAGAAGAACCCGGAGCTCGAGGGCATCGGGACCTACCAGTACGGGTGGGCGGACAAGAACGAGGCGAGCGACAACGCGCGCCGCGGCCTGAGCGAGGAAGTCGTCCGCGACATCTCCGCCAAGAAGAACGAACCCCAGTGGATGCTCGATCTCCGCCTGAAGGGCCTCAAGTACTTCGACCGCAAGCCCATGCCCGCCTGGGGTGCAGACCTCTCCGGCATCGACTTCGACAACATCAAGTACTTCGTGCGCTCCACGGAGAAGCAGGCGAACACGTGGGAGGACCTCCCCGAGGACATCCGGAACACGTACGAGAAGCTCGGCATCCCCGAGGCGGAGCGTGCGCGCCTGGTCTCCGGCGTCGCCGCCCAGTACGAGTCCGAGGTGGTCTACCACCAGCTGCGCGAGGACCTCGAACGCCAGGGCGTGCTCTTCCTCGACACTGACACCGCGCTGCGTGAGCACCCCGAGATCTTCAAGGAGTACTTCGGGACGATCATCCCCGTGGGCGACAACAAGTTCGCGTCGCTCAACACGGCTGTCTGGTCGGGCGGCTCGTTCGTCTACGTGCCCAAGGGCGTCCACGTGGAGATCCCACTGCAGGCCTACTTCCGCATCAACACGGAGAACATGGGCCAGTTCGAGCGGACGCTGATCATCGCCGACGAGGACTCCTACGTGCACTACATCGAGGGTTGCACCGCTCCGATCTACACCTCGGACTCCCTGCACTCGGCCGTCGTCGAGATCGTGGTGAAGAAGGGCGCCCGCGTCCGCTACACCACGATCCAGAACTGGTCGAACAACGTGTACAACCTCGTGACCAAGCGCGCCATCGCCCACGAGGGCGCCACCATGGAGTGGATCGACGGCAATATCGGTTCCAAGGTCACCATGAAGTACCCGGCCGTGTACCTCGTCGGCGAGCACGCCAAGGGGGAGACGCTCTCCATCGCCTTCGCCGGTGAGGGACAGCACCAGGACACCGGGTCGAAGATGGTCCACATCGCGCCCAACACCAAGTCCTCGATCATCTCGAAGTCCGTGGCGCGTGGTGGCGGCAGGGCGGCCTACCGTGGCCTGGTCCAGGTGCGCGACGGCGCCAAGCACTCCGCCAACACGGTGCGTTGCGATGCGCTGCTGGTGGACACCATCTCGCGCTCGGACACGTATCCGTACGTGGACATCCGCGAGGACGACGTCACCATGGGCCACGAGGCCACCGTGTCGCGCGTCAGCGAGGAGCAGCTGTTCTACCTGATGTCCCGCGGGCTGCCCGAGGACGAGGCCATGGCCATGATCGTGCGCGGGTTCATCGAGCCCATCGCGCGTGAGCTGCCCATGGAGTACGCCCTCGAGCTGAACCGTTTGATCGAACTCCAGATGGAAGGGGCGGTGGGCTAGCAATGACTGAAACCTCACAGATCTCACCCGACACCACGTCCGACGGCGAACTGACCGAGCACGGCCGGTTCGCCGAGAAAGCGCGCCTCGGCGCGGCCTCCGGTACCGCTGACGACCGCGCCGTCATCGACGGCTTCACCGAGGAGGGCGAGAGCCTGCCCGGTGGGGATGACGGCGTGGAGCAGCTGGGCTTCAAGAAGCACAGCCACGGCAACGCACCGGTCATCCCCGAGGCCTCACGCGGTGAGCGGCGCAGGTCCTTCGACCTCGCGGACTTCCCGACCCTCACGGGGCTCGAGGAGGACTGGCGGTTCACGCCGCTCAAGCGCCTCCGCGGCCTGCACACCGACGCACTCACCGGTGCGGCGCCCGCCGTCGCGGTCACCGGGGCCGGAAACGTCACGGTGGAGACCGTGGACCGCAGCGACGCCCGGCTCGGGTCGGCCGCCACGCCGGAGGACCGCGTCTCGGCCGCCGCCTGGAACTCCTTCAGCGAGGCGACCGTCATCACCGTCCCGCGTGAGACCGTGGCCGACGGCGAAGTGATGGTCAGCGTCACGGGCACCTCGCCCGCCGCCGCCGCACAGCACATCCTCATCCAGGCGGAGGCGTTCTCGAAGGCCGTCGTGGTCCTCGACCACACCGGCTCGGTCACGCTCGCGCAGAACGTCGAGATCGTGGTGGGCGACGGCGCGGAACTCACGGTCGTCAGCGTCCAGGAATGGGACGACGACGCCGTGCACGTGTCCTCGCAGCAGGCGAAGGTCGGGCGCGACGCCCGGTACAAGCACGTCGTCGTCAGCCTCGGCGGGGACCTCGTGCGCCTCACGCCGTCGTCGATCTTCACCGCGACCGGCGCGGAGGTCGAGATGTACGGCCTCTACTTCGCAGACGCCGGCCAGCACCTCGAACAGCGCCTCCTGGTGGACCACGCCGTCCCCAACTGCAAGTCCCGCGTGACCTACAAGGGCGCACTGCAGGGCCAGGACGCGCACACCGTCTGGGTCGGCGACGTCCTCATCCGCAAGGCGGCCGAGGGCACGGACACCTACGAGACGAACCGCAACCTGATCCTCACGGACGGCGCACGCTCGGACTCGGTCCCCAACCTCGAGATCGAGACGGGCCTGATCGAGGGTGCAGGCCATGCCAGTGCCACGGGCCGGTTCGACGACGAGCACCTCTTCTACCTGATGGCACGCGGCATCCCCGAGAAGGCTGCCCGCCGCCTCGTGGTGCGGGGGTTCCTCACCGAGGTCATCCAGCAGATCAAGGTCCCCGCGCTCGAGGAGCGGCTCTCGGAGTCGGTCGAACGCGAACTCGCGGCAGGAAACCTCTGATGTCCGAGGCACCCCGCGGTGAACTGATCTGCAACGTCGACGACATCCAGGTCAAGCAGGCCCTGCGCGTCCTCATCGACGACTACCCCGTGGTCATCGTCCGTGACTCCGAAGGCGAGATCCACGCCCTCGGCGACACCTGCTCCCACGCGGACATCTCCCTGTCCGAGGGCGACGTCGAGGGGTGCGCCATCGAATGCTGGGGCCACGGCTCGCAGTTCGACCTCCGCAGCGGCGCCCCCCTGCAGCTGCCGGCGTACGAACCGGTGCCGGTCTTCGCGCTGGAGATCCACGAGGGCAACGTCTACGTCGACGTCACGACGGTCACCAACGGAGCAGCCGCACCGCAGTTCGGCTAGCGGCCGCGGCACCACCCACCTACTTCCTGCACACCTCCTGCACAGCCAGGCGAAGGAGAACAGAACACGATGTCAACACTTGAAATCAAGGACCTGCACGTCAGCATCGACACCGACCAGGGCAACGTCCCCATCCTCAACGGTGTCACGCTGACCATCAACACCGGCGAGACCCACGCGATCATGGGCCCCAACGGCTCCGGCAAGTCGACCCTCGCGTCGACCATCGCCGGGCACCCCCGCTACACGGTCGACAGCGGCACGATCACCCTCGACGGTGAGGACGTGCTGTCGATGAGCGTCGACGAGCGCGCCCGCGCCGGGCTGTTCCTGGCGATGCAGTACCCGGTCGAGGTGCCCGGCGTCACGATGACGAACTTCCTTCGGACCGCCAAGACAGCCCTCGACGGCGAAGCGCCGAGCCTGCGCCACTGGACGAAGGACGTCAAGACCGCCATGGCGCAGCTGCGCATCGACGCGGACTTCGCCCAGCGCAACGTCAACGAGGGGTTCTCGGGCGGCGAGAAGAAGCGCGTGGAGATCCTGCAGCTGGAACTCTTCCGTCCCCGGTTCGCGATCCTCGACGAGACCGATTCCGGCCTCGACGTCGACGCCCTGAAGGTCGTGTCCGAGGGCGTCAACCGCGAGCACGCCAAGGGTGAAATGGGCACGCTGCTCATCACCCACTACACGCGGATCCTGCGCTACATCAAGCCGGACTTCGTGCACGTGTTCGTCGCGGGCCGGATCGCCGAACAGGGCGGGCCGGAACTCGCGGACCGCCTCGAGGAAGAGGGCTACGATCGGTTCACGGCCCAGACCGCGGTCGAGGCGTAGAACCACCGCACCCTAGGACACCAGCCTGAGAGGAACAGTTCGATGAGTGATGTGCAGCAGGCGCAGACCGCGCTGGATGACATCGAGGAAGCGCTGCGGGACGTGATCGATCCGGAGCTCGGCGTGAACATCGTCGACCTCGGTCTCCTGTACGGCCTGAAGTACGCGGAGGACGGCGCCCTCCTGATCGACATGACCCTGACCACGGCGGCCTGCCCGCTGACCGACGTGCTCGAGGAGCAGGTCGGTCAGGCGCTCGACGGCGTCGTGGACGAATGGCGCCTGAACTGGGTATGGATGCCGCCGTGGGGTCCCGAGAAGATCACCGAGGACGGTCGCGACCAGATGCGGGCCCTCGGCTTCAACATCTGACCGGAACGACGGCGAGACAGGAGGGCGGTTCCAGCAGCGGCTGGGACCGCCCTCCGTCGTTCCGGCGGGCCCTTCGGCCCTGACCGGCATGTCCTGACGGTCCTAGCCTTGGTCGCAGACGACCGACAAGGGGAAACGGGATGGCGGCGGTAGAGGTACGGGATCTCCGGAAGTCCTACGGCGACCTCGTCGTCGTCGACGGCGTGTCCTTCAGCATGGACGCCGGGGAGGTGTTCGCCCTGCTCGGACCGAACGGGGCCGGGAAGACGACGACCGTCGAGATCCTGGAGGGACATCGGCGCGGCGATTCCGGCACCGTGTCGGTCCTGGGATTCGATCCGGCGACGCACGACCGCGCGTTCCTCGAGCGCATCGGGATCGTCCTGCAGGACGCCGGATTCGAGGACGACTTCACGGTCCTGGAACTCGTGAACCTGCAGCGCGGGCTCTACCCGCGCCGGCTGGGGACGGACGCCCTGATCGAGCAGGTGGGGCTCACGGACAAGCGGAAGGCGCGGGTGAAGACCCTGTCGGGGGGCCAGCGTCGCCGGCTCGACCTCGCCCTGGGCCTGGTCGGAGACCCGGAGATGCTCTTCCTCGACGAACCCACCACCGGGTTCGACCCCTCCGCACGGCACCAGGCGTGGGGACTGGTGGAAGGCCTCCGCGACCTGGGGAAGACCGTGCTCCTGACGACGCACTACCTCGACGAGGCGGAACACCTCGCCGATCGCGTGGCCGTCATGGTCGAGGGCCGTATCGTGGCGCTCGGGACGCCGGCGGAACTGACCGCCGGGCAGCGCAGCGTCGTGGTGTCGTTCCGCCTGCCGCACGGGCTCCCCGTGACGAGTCTCCCCGAGCTGGGCGGCACGCCCCTCCCCGACGGGGCGGGATGGACGCTGTCCACGATGCACCCGGCGGCGGTGCTGCACGCCCTCTCCGGCTGGGCGCTCGAACGCCGGTTCGAACTCCCGGCACTCGAGGTCCGCCGTCCCTCCCTTGAGGACGCCTACCTGAGCCTCGTGGGCTCGGCGACGACGGCCGGGCTGGAGGGCGCCGCCGCACCCCCGGGGAGGGCGTGATGGGCGTGGGCGTCGGAGGCGCCGTCCGGGTACAGGCCGTCCCGGTGAGTGCCGCCTCGATGGCCCGCGCCCAGCTGGTGCATGCCGTCCTCGCACTGTGGCGGACGCAGGTGGTGCTGATCTTCACCTTCGTCATGCCGCTGCTCTGGCTCTTCGTGCTCGGCCTGCTCGCCGGGAACGACGCCGTCGGGCCCGACGGCGTCCGGGTCATGCAGTTCGCCGCACCGATCGCCATCGCGATGGGCACATTCTTCGCCACCCTGCCGCCGGTGGCGATCGCGGTGGCGGAAGCCAGGGAGACCGGCGTTCTGAAGCGCCTGCGGGGGACCCCCCTGCCGGCCTGGGTCTACTTCTTCGGGCAGATCGGCGCGGCCCTGCTGTTCGCCCTCGGATCCCTCCTGGTGACGGTACTGCTCAGTGTCCTGCTCTACGAGGTCCGCCTGCGCATGGAGACGCTCCTCGCCACCGCAGTGACGCTGGTCCTCGGGACCACGACGTTCGCGGCCGTGGGCCTCGCGATCGGGTCGCTGAGCCGGACCGCCTCCATCGCGGAGGCGGCATCGATCGGATCCGCGGTGGTGCTCTCCTTCATCTCGGGTCTTTTCTTCGTCGGAGCCGCGCTGCCGGCCTGGCTCGACACGGTCGCGTCCGTGTTTCCGCTGAAGCCCTACACGGACTCCCTGCGGGGCCAGTTCGATCCCTACCTGCCCGGGGGCGGGTGGCACCCCGCAGAGCTCGCGGTCATCGCGACGTGGCTCGTCGCGGGCACGCTGGTCAGCCTCGCTGCCTTCCGGTGGGATCGGTACCGGGCGCCGTCCGCCGGGCCTGCCCACCGGCGGCCGGGCCTGCCGACGCCGCGGACGTCCGGGGGACCGGCCCGGGGGAGGCTCGACGCCGTGGCGGTCCGTCGGCCCTCCGCCCTCGCCCTGCTCGCAGGCCAATCCCGGGCGGCGCTCCGCGGCGCCGCCCGCCGGCCCGGCGACGTGTTCTTCTCGGTCGTCATGCCGGTGGGCCTCTTCGCACTCCTGGTCACCGTCCAGCCGGGTGACACACTCGCCGACGGCCGGCCCGCCGCCCTGGTCATCGGCGCCAGCATGGTCACCTGGGGCGCGGGCGTCGCCCTGTTCATGAATCTCGCGGAGGGGGTTGCCAGGGCACGTGACACGGGCCTGCTCAAGCGCCTGCGGGGAACACCGCTGCCGGTCCTCGCCTATCTCGCCGGGAGGGCCGTCGCGGGGTTCACGCTCACCCTCGTGATCCTCGCCGCGATCCTCCTGCTCGGGGCGGTCGCATACGGCCTCAGGATCGGCCCGGCCGGGCTGCTGCCCGGGCTGGTGGTGCTCCTGGTCGGCGCGCTGAGCCTGGCCGCCTGCGGGTTCCTGCTGACCACGCTGGTGCCCAGTGCGCGGGCGGTCGGCACCGTGGGCCTGGCCGTCCTCTTCCTCCTCTCCTTCTTCTCGGACGTGTTCCTGAACGACGGACCGGCGTGGATGGACACCGTCGGCTCGCTGTTCCCCCTCAAGCACCTGCAGAACGGGCTGGTAGCGGCGTGGGATGCCTCCGGGTCGACAACTCCGTGGCTGGACCTCCTCGTGCTGGCCGGATGGGCCGCGGCCGCAGGAGGGCTGGCCGTCAGCCGGTTCCGCAGGTACGCGGGCAGGCCATGACCCCGCGGACCACCGGCCCGCAGCGCGGTCCCCGCCGGGCGCATGGCTGCTGACCGGACCGGTCGGGCGCCGGCAACCGGAGGGAGCCGGCTTTCGGGCCGCAGCGCATGGCCCGGGCTGAGCTCCGCCGAGGTGCTGGACCGGACGGAGCGGGGGCTCGTCAACACCAGCCCGGACTCCACCGGGCGCTCCTTCGCCGGTATCCTGCGGGCCAATGTCCTGACCCTCTTCAACGCAGTCGTCGGCGGGTGCTTCCTGGCCCTGCTGCTGCTCGGCGCCTGGCAGGACGCCCTGTTCGGGTTCTTCATCGTCGCGAACACGCTCATCGGCGTCGTGCAGGAGTTCACGGCCAAACGCGCCCTGGCGCGCCTGGCCGTCCTCAACGCACCGCGGGCGTTCGTACGCCGCGACGGCGTCGACGTCGAGTGCGCCGTCGACGCCGTCGTCCTCGACGACCTGCTCGTGCTCCGTCCCGGCGAGCAGGTGCCCGCGGACGCGGAGATCGTCGATTGCCGCGAACTGGAGGTCGATGAATCGCTCCTCACCGGGGAGGCGGTCCCCGTGGCCGTGACGGTCGGGCGCGCACTCATGAGCGGCTCGACGATCGTCGCCGGCGCGGGGCTGGCCCGGGTCACCGGCGTAGGGGCCTCGTCCTATGCCGCGAGGATCACGTCGGAAGCCCGCCAGTTCTCGCTCGTCGACAGCGAGCTGCGACGCTCGATCGGCCGCGTCATCGGCTGGATCTCCCTCGGCCTGGTTCCGCTCTCGGTGGTCGTGGTCAACGGCCAGATGCAGGCGGCGGGCGGATGGCAGGCGGCGTGGGAGAGCGGCGCCTGGAGCGACGCGACAGTCACCGCGGTGGCGAGCATCAACGCGATGGTGCCAGCCGGCCTGGTGTTCATGACCTCGGTCGCCCTCGCCGTCGGTGCGGCCCGGCTGGCCCGGCAGCGGGTGCTGATCAACGAACTCGCCGCAGTGGAGGGCCTGGCCCGCGTGGACGTCCTGTGCGTCGACAAGACCGGGACGCTGACGGACGGCTCGTTCGCCCTGGACCGGCTGGAACCCGTGGACGACGCGCCCGCCGGGTGGCAGCGAGCCCTCGCCTGGTTCGCGGCGGACCGGGCGGCGAACACGACGGCGCTGGCCATCGGCGCCGGTGTCCCCGACGCCGGGGCGGATAGTGCCTTCCCCGATGCGACCGTGCCGTTCTCGAGCCGCCGCCGGTGGAGCGGCGCCTGCTTCACCGGGGGCAGCCTGCAGGGCTCCTGGGTCCTCGGCGGCGCGGACGTCGTGCTCGGCGCGGCCGGCCCGGGGAGCAGCACCGTGGCACGGGCCGCGGCGATCGCCGCCTCCGGGACCAGGACCCTGATCCTCGCCCATTCGCCCCGGCCGCTGCCACCGAACGGAGGGACGACGGCACCACCCCTGCCGGATGGCCTGCGGCCCGTCGCGATGGCCGTGCTGCGAGAGCGTGTCCGCCCGGATGCCGCCGACACGATCCGCTACTTCGGCGAGCAGGGCGTCCGCGTGATCGTCCTCTCCGGCGACGATCCGGGCACCGTGCTCGCGGTCGCCCGGGAGGTGCATCTGCCCGGCGCCCTGTCCGGCGTGGATGCCCGCGGGCTCCCGGACGAGCCCGAAGAGCTTGCCGAAGTGCTCCGGACCGAAAGTGTCTTCGGCCGCGTCTCGCCGGAGCAGAAGAAGGCCATGGTGCTCGCGCTGCAGTCGCTCGGGCACACCGTGGCGATGACCGGTGACGGAATCAACGACGCCCTGGCCCTCAAGCATGCGGATCTGGGCATCGCGATGGGCTCCGGGGCGCCCGCCGCGAGGGCGGTCGCGAACGTCGTGCTGCTCGACGGCGGCTTCTCGCGGCTCCCGGGGATCGTGGCGGAGGGCCGGCGTGTGATCGCGAACGTCGAGCGGCTCGCGAAGCTGTTCCTGTCGAAGACCGTGTACGCGGTCCTGCTGGCCCTGTTCTTCGGAGTGCTGCTGTGGCCCTTCCCGTTCCTGCCGCGGCAACTGGCGGTGGTGGACGGACTCACCATCGGCCTTCCCGCCCTGGTGCTCGGACTCCTGCCGAACACGCGGCGCTACAGACCGGGCTTCCTGGGGCGCGTGGGCCGGTGGTGCATCCCGTCAGGGATCGTGGTGGCGCTCGCGGTGATCGGCGTCGTCGTGTACGCGCAAGGTCCGGCCGATGCACCCACGGCGGAGATCCAGACCGCCGCTGTCATCACCCTGACGCTCAGCGCCCTCTGGGTGCTCGCCGCGCTCGCCCGGCCGTTCACCCGGACCACCGCGGGCATCGTCGCCGCCGCCTACGCCGGCCTGCCCCTGATCCTGGGGCTGCCCGCCGCCGGGACTTCCTGCAGCTCGAGATCCCCTCGCCGGAGCTGGTGCTCGTCGCGGTCGCCACATCCGCCGCCGCCGGCCTGGTACTCGAGGTCCTGTACCGCCGGATCCGGTCCTGACCGGCGTCCCGGGGCGTTGCGGGGCGCCCGTCGTGCGGGGGCGGTCGGTGCCTACACGCCCGGCGCCGACCGCGCGTTTCCGCCATCGTCGCTCGCGTCATCGCTCCCGTCGTCGTGGTCCCCGAGGCCCCGCGCCGCGAGGGCCTCACCCGTGCGGTGCGCGTACGCGACGGCGCCGATCACGAGGGGGGTCACCGCGACCCGCGGGTTGCGTTCGAGCCCCCGAGCCTTCGCGGCCTCCCTGACGTCGACGAACAGCCCGGCCAGGTACGGGATGCTGCGCAGCATGACGGACAGCGCGAGGGCGAAGCGCTCCGGCTGCGCGCCCAGGACGCGGAACGGATCGGCCAGCCGGACCACGCCGTCGAGGATGTCCTGCACGGGGGTCGTGAGGGTCAGGGCCCGCGCTGCGAGCAGGCAGGCGATGATCCCGCCCACGACGGCGAACGCGGCGGAGAATCCGTGCAGCCACCCCTGGTAGAGCGCGAGGACCACGAGGACGGGCGCCGCAGGCAGGAGCATCCGGAGGATGCGCGCGGGGGACAGGCGCGCCCCGAGCACCAGCGCGGTGACGGTCAGGACGAGCACGATGCCGGTGACGGACGGGGAGCGCCAGGCGAGGACGAGCCCGGCGCAGGCGAGGGATCCTGCAGCCTTCACGGGCAGCGGCGTGCGGTACAGGAATCCGCGGCCGGGCTCGTAGAGGCCGATCGTGCTGCCGAACCCCCTCACGGTCCGTGCACCGGCCGTCCGGCGAACGAGCGGTAGTGTGCCACGGCGTCAGCGGGTCTCCCGTCGAAGACGACCGCGCCGCCGTCGACGACGAGTGTCCGCTCGGCCTCGAGGGCGAAGTCCAGGTTGTGGGTCGTGAAGACGACCTGCTGCTCCAGCCCGGCGATGATCGCTCGGACCCGGGCGTCGTTGCGCAGGTCCAGGAGCGTCGTCGGCTCGTCGGCCACGAGGATGCGCGGCTCCACGGCGAGCACGACGGCGAGGGCCAGGATCTGCCGTTCACCGCCGGAGAGGTCGTAGATGCTCCGGTCTGCGAGGTGGTCCACGCCGAAGCGCCGCAGGACCTCCTCCGCCTGGCGGCGGCGCTCCGCCGACGGGAGCTTCCGGGTGCGCAGGGACAGCTCCACGTCCTCGCGGCCCGTCGGCATGACGAGCTGCGACAGCGGATCCGTGAACACGAAGCCGACGGCGCGCCGGACCTCCCGCCCGGCCGTCCGTGTGTCCTGGCCGAAGACACTGACCGAACCCGTGGACGGGACGAGCAGTCCGTTGATGAGGCGCAGCAGGGTCGACTTGCCGGACCCGTTCGCGCCGATCACCGAGACCCGCCGCTCGCGGAGGGTCAGGCTCGCCTCGAGGATCGTCCGGTCGCCGTCGACGCGGACCTGCGCCGCCAGGAACTCAATCACGGGGTGCGCGTCCGGCCAGGAGCCGGGGGAAGGCGCGGTGCACCGATACGGCGATGACCGCGGCCAGGATGTTCTTGAGCACATCGCCCGGCAGGTAGGCGGCGTCGACGATCACGGCATCCCGCAGGGGCAGGCCCGCGTTGACCATGAGACCCGCGATGCCGAGCGGGTGGATGGTCAGCAGGCTCGCCGCGAGGCACGCGAGGAAGAGGAAAGGAGCCCGGAACCGCGTCCGGCGCAGGACGACGACGGCGAGGAGCCCGGCGACGAGGGCCGCCAGGGGGAACGCCAGAAGGTAGCCCGCGGACGGCCCTGCCAGGACGCCGAACCCTCCGCTGAACCCGCTGAAGACCGGCAGCCCGATCAGCCCCGCGACCAGGTAGAGCAGGACGGCGGCACTTCCGCGCGCCGGTCCGAGCACGATTCCCGCGAGCATGACTCCGAGGGTCTGCAGCGTGATCGGCACGCCGAGCGGGCCCACCGGGATACCGGGTAGGATTGCGAGAGCGGCAATGAGGGCGGCGAAGACCGCGATCAGTGAGAGATCGGTGGCATCCCACCGTTGTCCGGACCGTCGTCCGGCTGACGGGCGGCTGCGGACCGGTTCGGCGGCGGTCTGTTCGGCTGGCTGCATGGCACACACTCCTTCAGCGGGCCGGAGTCGCACCGGCTGCTCCGGTGATTTTGTCGACTTCCTCCAGCCGTGACTGCTTCTGTACCGAGACTAGCGCCGGTCATCAGGGGATCCTTTGTGGGATTCCTACAACAACGCCGTCTCCGGCACCAGAGAAAGGCCACACCGTGATCAACGTATCGAACCTGGAGTTGCGGGCGGGTGCCCGCCTGCTCATGGACGGGGTGTCCTTCCGCGTGGACAAGGGCGACAAGATCGGCTTCGTGGGGCGCAACGGTGCCGGCAAGACGACGCTCACGAAGGTGCTGGCGGGGGAGGCGCTCCCGGCGGGCGGCACGGTGACCCGGTCCGGGCAGATCGGCTACCTGCCCCAAGACCCGCGGACGCCGAACATGGAGCAGCTCGCCCGTGACCGCATCCTCTCGGCCCGCAACCTGGACGAGGTGGTCAGCGAGCTGCGCCTGGCGCAGGAGGACATGGCCAGCGACAAGACGTCGGTGCGCAACAAGGCCATGGCACGCTACGACCGCATCGAGTCTGCGTTCCTCGCCGGCGGCGGGTACGCGGCCGAGGCCGAGGCGGCGTCGATCTCCTCGAACCTCGCGCTGCCCGAGCGGATCCTCAACCAGCCCCTCAAGACGCTCTCCGGCGGCCAGCGCCGGCGCGTGGAACTTGCCCGCATCCTCTTCTCCGGTGCCGAGACCATGCTCCTCGACGAGCCCACCAACCACCTCGACGCCGACTCCATCACCTGGCTCCGGGAATTCCTGAAGAACCACCAGGGCGGCCTCATCGTCATCAGCCACGACGTGGAACTACTCGAGGCGACCGTGAACAAGGTCTTCCAGCTCGACGCCAACCGCGCGACGATCGACATCTACAACATGGGCTGGAAGCGTTTCCAGCTCCAGCGTGAGACCGACGAGCGCGCGCGGAAGCGCGAGCGGGCCAACGCGGAGAAGAAGGCGCAGGTCCTCATGGACCAGGCCAACAAGATGCGGGCGAAGGCCTCCAAGGCCGTCGCCGCCCAGAACATGGCCAAGCGCGCCGAACGGCTGCTCGGCAACCTCGACGCCGTCCGCACCTCCGACCGCGTGGCCGCCCTGCGCTTCCCCGAACCGTCGCCCTGCGGCAGGACGCCGATGACGGCGGAGGGGCTGAGCAAGTCCTACGGTTCGCTCGAGATCTTCACCGATGTGGACCTCGCGATCGACCGCGGGTCGAAGGTGGTGATCCTCGGACTCAACGGTGCGGGGAAGACCACCCTGCTACGGATGCTCGCCGGCGTCGACACGCCGGACACGGGCAAGGTCGTCGCAGGTCACGGCCTCAAGGTCGGGTACTACGCGCAGGAGCACGAGACACTCGACACGCAGCGCACGGTACTCGAGAACATGAAGTCCTCCGCCCCGGACATGCAGGATGCGGAGGTCCGCGGCATCCTCGGGTCCTTCCTCTTCTCCGGCGACGACGTCGACAAGCCCGCCGGTGTGCTCTCGGGCGGCGAGAAGACCCGCCTGGCGCTGGCGACCATCGTGGCGTCCTCGGCGAACGTGCTCCTGCTGGACGAACCGACGAACAACCTCGACCCGGCCAGCCGCGCCGAGATCCTCGGCGCCCTGAAGAACTACAGCGGCGCCGTGGTCATGGTCAGCCACGACGAGGGCGCCGTCGACGCGCTCGATCCCGAGCGGGTGGTCCTCCTGCCGGACGGCGTCGAGGACCTCTGGAACGACGACTACCTGGAGCTCGTCACCCTCGCCTAGACGTCCCGGGACGGGCAGCCCCGACCCTCGGGCGCCCCGCCGTCCTCACGCTGCATCGACGGTCTCGGTGTCCAGCCCGCGGACGGTGCGCGTCGGGGGATCAATACCGTCCGCGCGCCGCCGGGGGCTCGTCCAGACCCCGCTCGTCCGGTCGGGCAGCCAGGCCCTCGGGATCTGGCTCAGGCAGATGCCGGCGTCGAGCATCCTCATCAGGGGGAACAGCAAGCCGAAGAGCAGGTACACGGGCCGCTTGAGGACGATCGCGGCGAAGATCGAGAGCAGGAAGTCGGGGAGCAGGACACCCAGCAGGACGGCCCCGAGGGGTATGGCTTCGCTCAGCCACTCCAGGACCGGCGGCGCCTGCTGCATCAGCGTTCCCGGGATGGCGTCCGCGATCAGGGAGAGAGCCACGAGCGGGAGCAGGGTCAGCAGGAGGATCCCGCTGACGACGAGCTCGACGATATGGATCCACAGGTTGACCCAGAACTTGGTGAACCGGAACCGGTGCCGCCGTACGGTCTGCCAGAAGCCCAGGTTCCAGCGCCTGATCTGGCGTATGTAGTCCCCGAGATTGTCCGGGTCCTCCGTGTAGGCGACCGCGGCTGACGGGTGGAAGGCGATACGTCCGAGCTTCCGGGCATGGACGTCGAACGTCATGTTGAAGTCCTCGATCACGAGCCCACGACCCGCGACGTCGATGTGCTCGAGGACGGAGGTGCGGTACATGCTGGCGAAGCCCGGGACGATGTTCACCACGTTGGCGGGCTTGGCCGCCTGGCCGTACTTCAGCAGGAGCTGGACCACCAGGTAGAGCCTGTCGCGGTACGCGACGAGGAACCGGCCCAGCAACGGTCGTTTGCCGGTCCCCACGATCGACTTCGCCCGGCCTGCCACCGCGGCGACCCCCGGGTCGGCGAAGAGCGGGAGTCCGGTCGTCAGGTAGTCCCTGGTCGGCCGCGTGTCGGCGTCGAGGATCAGGACGACCTCGAAGCGCTCACACAACTCGAAGTATCGGATGCCCTCGGCGAGGGCTCCCGCCTTGCCGCGGTTGACCTGCAGGTCGAGGACGTTGGCGCCCAGCTGCCGGGCGATCGGGACGGTCGCGTCGGTCGACTTGTCGGACACGACGTGGATGTTGGTCGGGGGCACGAGGTCCGCCGCCGCGTGGATCGACTGCTCGATGGTCGCGGCCTCGTTGTGGGCGGCGATGAGCACCGCCACGCCGCTCACCGGGGGAGTGCCGGCCGGCGGGTGGGCATGGGGTGCGCCGGAGGTGCGGCGCAGTGCCTCCCCCAGGCCGCGGCCCACGCCGACGAGACCCCAGAAGGTGGTGCTGAGACCGACGACCAGCAGCACCACCAGCAGAACTGTCAGGAAGTCCATGGTTCTCCATTACTCCTCGCGCGGCTGCATCGGTTGCATCGCCCGGTCATCGGACCTGGCTCGTGGTGACGATCCGCTTCCAGGGCCCGTCCGGCACATCCGCCGCGTCGATGAACTGCCAGTCCACGCGGTCGTTCTTGTCGTCGAGTCCGTCGAAGCCGAGACAGCCGTTCAGAGCCGGTGACACGTCGAGGCCGGCTCCGTTGTACTTGGTGCTCGCGGGACGCCGATCGCCGTGGCCGAAGACGTACTCGCGGTCGTTGTACAGTGCCGGCCCGGCGTCCTGGATCTGCCCGTAACACACCGACGACCCCTTCCTGAGCTTCACCCAGCGGTTCTTCATGAAGCTGTACTTCCGGTCCGTCAGGAGCGACGGGTTGCCGGCAGCGTCTTCGGCAGCCCAGGGGATCACCGTCCCGCGGTCCGCGAACGCGTCCGGGTCGTTGATGTCGTCGAACGGCAGGTCGAGGTAGAACGGATTTTCCAGCGGCGTCATGCTGCTGGGGAAGTAGTCGTTCTCGGCGACCCGCTTCTCCGTCTGGCAGCCCTCGTCCGTCTGCACGCCGTCGCACCCGCCATAGCTCTCCATCCAGCGCGAGTCGTAGGTCGACAACTCCTGACTGCCGTCGGAGGTCTCGGGGTCGTGGATCTCGCCCACCCAAAAGGTCGTGGCCACGATGTTCGTGTGCCACGGGTACTTTTCCTCCGCCCGGGACGTGACGAGCGACATCGTCCCGACGAGGAGCAGTGCCGCGGCTGCCACCCCCAGCACGATTGCACGTCGAGGCGCGCGATGCCGGATCGCCACGCGGGTGTCCTCCCTTGCCGCCCGTCGGTGCCCGGGCCGGGGGTCCCCGTGCCCTTCGCGTAGGTCGGTGCTCATCGCATGCGACCCAGTTGCTGCAGCGGCCCGACCATCGTGCCGGACACCTGGGCCCACATGGCTCCGATGCCGAGGCCCAGATAGTCGGACCACCCGATGCTCCACTCCAGGCTGTAGTCGTCCGTCTCCAGGGTGCCGGCGTCCATGACGTTCAGGCCGAAGCTGATCCCGTCGACCCCCTCGGGAACGGCATCCGTGGTGAACCTCGCGTGGGCCCATTCATCAGAGGCCGGGAACGGCGGACTGGACGCCCAGTACCGCCAGGTACCCTCCAGATCCCGGATGTAGATCTCGAACTGCGTCTCCCCACTCGATCGGTACCAGGCGCCGAGGTCGTAGGCCCTGGTCGGGTCCACCGTGGGGGAACAGGTACCCAGGTCCATGGTGGGGACCAGCTTGGCGTCCCCGTTCACGTAGTCGGTCAGGGAGAGCCGCGCGGCAGCGTCGCCCGTGCCGGAGCTCTCCTGCAGCTCTATCGACCGTTCGTTTTCTCCGAAGCCGGCCACTTGCCAGCACGAGGGGAGCGACCCGTCGGGGTTCGGTGTCTCGAGCCCGGGATTACGGATCAGATTGCCGGTGCGGGGCGGTGTCGCGGTGTCCACGGGGGCCTTCTCGGGCCCCCCGACCACTTCATCGACGGTTCTCACCACCGTGCCGGCGGTGGCGCGGTCAGCGAGCCACACGACGAAGGCTTCGAACAGGGACGGCGGGACCGAGAGCCTGTTACCGCTGTCGTCGACAAGATGGAAGGTCAGTTGAAGCCACCCGCCGGTGGTTTCGGCCGTGGTGACCGCCTTCTGAAGGTCGGCCAACGTCCAGGTGTTCTCCACCTGGTTCGGTGCCCTGGTCCGGAAGGGGTTGGCCGGGGGCATCGTCTCCGTCACCGGGCAGGCGGCGCAGAGGCTGGACGCGCCCGGCACGTCGGGGCTCCGGAGGTCGCCCAAGGCGCGAGCGCTGTTGTAACCGCACTCGGCAGCGAGGCGTTCGGTGTCAGCGGTCGAGGAACCGAACGGATAGGCGAAGCTGGTGACCTTCAGCCCGAGGTCGATCAGGTTTGCCCTGTCCCTGCAGATCTGGCGACGGGATTCCTCCGGCACCAGGTTCGTCAGTTTGCTGTGGGTGACCGTGTGGCCGCCGATCTCGTGACCGTCGGCCTGCAGCGAGCGGACCTGCTCAACCGTCAGGGTGGTCGGGGCAGGATCCCCGGGCGCCGGTTCGTCCGCGAGCAGGCCCGACGACACGAAGAACGTGCCGTTGAGGCCGTGGTCCTTCATGATCCGCGCGGCCGCGAACTGATCGTCGTTCCCGTCGTCGAAGGTGAGGCTGACGATCGTCCGCGGGGCCGGTACCTGCGCTTCGACCACGGGTTCGCCGAGCACCGCAGTGTGCGCAGGCGAAGCCCCCGCGATGGCCGCGCAGAGCAGAAGGACCATGATGGCGAGTGCGGCGGCACCATCCGACGGGCGCGGCGAGGAGTAGCCGCGGACCCGCCCCGGCTCGCCGTTCACCCATCCCCGGAAGGGGGGATCGTGCATCCTTCCGACGCCGCTTCTCCTCACCGCGTGGCCCCCGCGGCGACCCCGCCCTCGGACGCGGACAGCATCGCCTTGGCGACCTTCAGGATGATCGTGTCCACGGACGTCGTCGGCTTGAATTTCACGAGGCTGCCGGCAAGGGAATTGTCCGGTACCCGACGGCGCATGTCCTCGTAGCCCGGTCCGTAGGCCTGCTCGTAGGGGACCAGGTTGATCACGCTGCTGCTTCCGAGCAGCTTGATGGTCCGCTCGGCCAGCTCCAGGATCGAGATCTCCTGCAGACCCCCGAGATTGACGGCGAGCCCCCGGGTCGCTGGCTCCTCGGCGATGCGGACCATCGCCGGAACGACGTCGCCCACGTAGGAGAAGCAGCGCGTCTGGCGTCCGTCGCCGTACACGGTGAGCGGTTCACCCCTCAGCGCCTGGCCCACGAGGTTCGGCACGACCATCCCGTAGCGGCCGGTCTGGCGTGGTCCCACCGTGTTGAACAGCCTGACGATCGACACGTTCAGGCCGAACTCCCGCCAGTAGGCGTGGGCGAAGGCCTCGTCGATGCCCTTCGCGGCTGCGTAGGTCCACCGTGACTTCAGGGCGGAGCCCAGGATGCGGTCGGCGTCCTCGGACAGGCGGTCCGCCGTGTTCTTGCCGTAGATCTCGCTCGTCGATGCCAGGAGCAGGTCCGCCCCCGACTCCAGGCAGGCGTCCAGTACCACCTCGGTCCCATGGATATTGGTGCGGAGGCTCTCGAGCGGGTGATCCACGATCAGGTGCACGCCGACGGCGGCAGCCAGGTGGAAGACGCGGTCGGATGCACCGATGACCTCACGGACGACGTCCCGATCGAGGATGCTGCCTTCCCGGAAGGTGAAGGCTGGATGGTCCCAGCTGCCCTTCAAATTCTCGCTCGCACCCGTGGACAGGTTGTCCAGGACCGTCACGCTGTCTCCGGCGAGGAGCAGGTACTCGGTGAGGTGGCTGCCGATGAACCCGGCGCCTCCTGTGATGACAGTTCTCATGGTTCGGTACTCCCAGCCGGTTCGGTTACAGGTGGACGATGTTGGAGGCGTGCGGAAGGCGGAAGGTCGAGTCGAGAACATTGACCTCCGGGGTGATCCAGCCGACGTCGGCGGTGCTGTGCGCGGTGTGCAGGAGCACCAGATCGGCGTCGAACGCCGCAGGGTCCGCCTCGTGTTCCAGCACCGTCCCGTCACCGAGGCGCAGACTCGGGATCAGGTGGTCGTGGTACGCGACGACGGCGCCTTCGTCGATGAGGCCCTCGAGTATCTCGAGCGCCGGGGACTCGCGCACGTCCTCCACATCCGGCTTGTAGGCGACGCCCACCACCAGGACACGCGAGGAATGCAGGCCCTTGTCGCGGTCCGAGAGGATCTTGCGGATACGGTCCACCACCCTGCCCGGCCGGGCGGCGATCGCATTCATCGCCTGCTCGATCACCGGTGTGGAAAGCCTCAGCCGCCGCATCTGCCAGAGCAGATAGTGGGGATCGCAGGGGATGCAATGGCCGCCGACCCCCGGCCCCGGCGTGAAGGCCATGAATCCGTAGGGCTTGGTTGCTGCCGCGTCGATCACTTCCATGACGTCGAGCTTCAGCGAATTCGCCATGTCGGCGAACTCGTTGGCCAGGCCGATGTTCACGGCGCGGAAGGTGTTCTCCACGAGCTTCGTCATCTCCGCGGCGTCCGCGGAGCTCACCGTGTGCACGAGCCGGGTGTAGGTGCCGATGAGTGCCTGCGCGGCTTCCGTGCAGCCGTTCGTGATCCCGCCGACGACGCGGGGAACGTCCTCGTGCGCGAAACTGTCCGTGCCAGGGTTGATGCGTTCGGGACTGAACGCCACATGGATATTGCTCCCCGCGATCAGGCCGCGCTTGGCCAGCGGGGTCGCCAGGAGATCGCGGGTGCTGCCGACGTAGGTGGTCGAGGTCAGGAGCAGCAGTTGGCCACTGACCGCGTTCTCCACCACGGTGTGGCAGGCCTGGCCCAGGATGCGCAGGTCGGGCACGAGGTATGCGTCCACGGGAGTGGGCACGCAGATGATGACCGCCGCCGCGCGGGACAGCCGCGCGGGATCGTTGGTCAGCTCGAAGGACGGGTCCGCGAGGGACCGCGCCAGGCGCTCGCGGTCGGAGGGCACCAGGTCCGCCCGTCCGCTCCGGATGACGTCGAGGCGGGCGGGACTCGCGTCGAGGCCCAGGACCCGTGCGCCCGCTGCACTGAAGGCGAGGGAGGTAGGCAGCCCCACGTAGCCCATCCCCACGATGGCGACGTCGAACTCGAAGTCGTGCGCGGAGCGATCCTGCGCCGGCTCTGTCGTCGCGGTGGGGGGTTCGAGGAGTTCCGTCGCCTTTCGCCTGCTCCACAGCTTCGGACCAGCAACCAGATTTCCAGTCATCGTCACATCCTTTGAACTAGCGTGGATCCCGGCGCCAGACGACTTTCGGATCAGGTGCTCGGTTTCCCAGCCCGGAGCCACAGGGAACTGCGCGGCTGCAGTGGTGTGATCGCCGCAGTCGTCACTCTATGAAGGGGCGTCACCCTGCGCACGAGTGCATTCCACGCGACTCCAGCGGCGAACACTCGCACGTACCACTTGGGATCGGTGTCCGGCTACCCGGGTACTGCATCCGACTACTGAGACGTCGGTAGTGCGCCACGCGGCCCCCGCGGGGTCCTCGCAGGAGTAAGCACAGGAGTGGACGCAGGGGTTGTCCCAGGGGCGCAGTGCACGGCCCGGCCGCAGGGATCCCGGGGAGGCTGTCCGGGCGCAGGGCGACACCGCGGAACGGACCTAGCGGATGCCCCGTGCGTCGAGAATGGCGTCCTCTTCCTCCTCCGAGGAGGGGCGGCGACGCCGGCGGACCGGGCGGTCGGGAGCGGTCCCGTCCCGTTCGGCGTCACTCCTGCGTTGCTGGCGCGCCGCATAACCGAGGCCTACGAAGGCAAGGACACCGAAGGCGAACCACTGCAGGGAGTAGGAGAGGTGCGGTCCTTCGTCGATGGACGGCTTGGGTGCCGCGATCGGCGTCTCGGCCGCCGCCGGCCGCTCCAGCGCCAGCAGGCCGTAGGCCGCGTCCTGCAGGGGATAGTCCAGCCGTTCCGCGAGCGAGGGAAGATGGACCGATGCGACCTGTCCGTCGGGCGCGCCCCGGTTCACCTCGGGCTCGCCGGGCCTGATCCGTGCGGTGACCTCGACCTCCCCCGCGGGCGGGGCCGGCACCGCGTCGGGCCGGCCCGCTTCGATGTTCCCGATGGGCAGCCACCCGCGGTCGATGATGACGGCCGTGCCGTCCTCGAGCCGCAGGGGGGTGAGCACCTCGTACCCCGGCTGGCCGTTGAGCGGCCGGTTGCGCACGACGACCTGGTGCTCGACGTCGTACGTCCCGCTGAAGGTCACCGGCGTCCATTCGCGGGCGGGGTCGAACGCGTCGAAGCCGTTCACTCCCGGCACGTAGCGCTCCGGTGCCGCGTCGTAGTTCGCCTCGATGCGCTGGATGTCCTCCACGACGGCCTCCCGCCGCTCCAGCTGCCATCGTCCGAGTCCGACGCAGCCGGCGGCCAGCACCACGACCATGGCGAGCCAGCCGAGCCAACGGGCGGAGAAGAAGTAGCGGAACACCTAGCGGGTCTCCATCGGTCGGTCTGCGGTCAGGGGAAGGGTCTCCTTCCAGAGCCCACGATTCCGGAGGTATTCCTCGAACCACTCCACGTGGTCGGGGCACGACGCCCAGGCCTTCCGGCGCTCCGGGGTGTGGATGCGCGGGTTGTTCCACAGCAGCTGCCACCCGGCGTCGTTCCGGCACCCCTTGCGGGAGCAGACGGGAGGCCCCGCCTCGGCCGCCCGTGGCTCACCGAACAGCCCGAGGCCCGCGACCGCCGGGGCGGCCACGGGCCGGGGGGTGGACGGCAGGTCAGCCACGGGACTCGGGCCCGCCACGCCCTGCCTCGTGCGAGCCGTGACGCACCGGTTCTGCGGCGTCGTCGATGATCTCGCCGCTGAGGATCTCGTCGCCGGCGTCAGGGCCGGCGTCGACGACCTTCGCCTCGATCTCGCGCACCGGGGCGCGATCGATCAGGGCGTCGCTGTGGCGGATGCTGCTGGTGTCGCTGCCGCCGTTCGCGACGATCACCGCGAAGTAGGGCAGGAACACCGCCCCGGCGATCATCACCCACTGCAGCCACACGTAAGGGACCACGAACACCAGGACGAAGCAGACGAGCCGGATGCTCATCGACACCGAGTACCGGATCATGCGCGTCCGCATCTCGTCGCTGTGTGATTCCCGCGCGTCGGAGATGCTGTGGACATCCGTATTGTGCTTCGTTTGCTTGCTCATCACACTCCAAAAAGACTCCCTCTATTGTCTCATTCCGGGCCCCGTTCCCGAAGTCGAGGGATGCGCCGCTAGGATCGTCGGGACAGCCCGACCGACGGCCACGAGGAGCTCCGATCGGGCCGGAACGCCCGTCCGGAGCGACCCCGTGGTGGTCGGCAGGAACAACGTGGACCTTCTTCGGTCCGCAGACAGAGGAGTTACCCCCTTGGCACGTGATGCAGATACCGCTACGACGGCGACCGGCCGCAGCGTCCTCGTAACCGGAGGAAACCGTGGGATCGGCCTTGCCATCGCCAAGGTATTCGTAGCCAACGGCGACAAGGTTGCCATCACCTACCGAAGTGGTGAGATTCCCGAGGGAATGCTCGGTGTACGCGCCGACGTCACCAGCGAGGAACAGATCGACGCCGCGTTCACGCAGGTCGAAGCCGAGCACGGGCCGGTGGAGGTGCTGGTCGCCAACGCCGGCATCACCCGCGACACCCTGCTCATGAGGATGACGGAGAGCGATTTCACGGACGTCATCGACACGAACCTCACCGGAGCGTTCCGCGTCGTCAAGCGGGCCTCGCGCGGCATGATCCGCCTACGGCGCGGCCGCGTCATCCTGATCTCGAGCGTCACGGGCCTCTACGGGGCGCCGGGCCAGATCAACTATTCCGCCTCGAAGGCCGGGCTGGTCGGTATCGCCCGCTCCCTGACGCGTGAGCTCGGCTCCCGGGGCATCACGGCCAATGTCGTCGCCCCGGGGTTCATCGATACCGACATGACGGCCGAGTTGCCCGAGGACACGCGCAAGAGCTACCTGGCCACGATCCCAGCCGGCCGCTTCGCGTCGCCCGACGAGGTGGCAGGTGTGGTGTCCTTCCTGGCCGGCGACGCCGCCGGGTACATCTCCGGTGCCGTCATCCCCGTGGACGGCGGACTCGGCATGGGCCACTAGGCACCACCGGCCGTCATCCCCCCACTTACACCGCTTACACCGCCCACCAGAAGGAGCACCATGGCCACCCTCGAGGGAACCACAGCAATCGTCACCGGATCGTCCCGCGGCATCGGCGCCGACGTCGCGCAGCAGCTCGCCACGCAGGGTGCCGCCGTCGTCGTGAACTACCGCCAGAAGGCGCCGCGCGCGAACAAGGTGGTCGCCGGGATCGAGGCGGCAGGCGGCCGGGCCGTCGCGGTCGGCGCGGACCTGACGGCGCCCGAGGGCCCGGCAGCGCTGGTCGATGCCGCGGTCTCGACGTTCGGCGGGCTGAACCTGCTGGTCCTCAACGCGTCCGGCGGCATGGAGACGGGCCTGGGGGAGGACTACGCGCTGAAGCTCAATCGCGACGCGCAGGTGGCCATGCTCGAGGCCGCCACGGAGGTGATGCCCGCGGGCTCGCGCGTGGTCTTCATCACGAGCCACCAGGCGCACTTCATCGAGAAGGTGGAGACGATGGACGCCTACGAGCCCGTCGCCCGCAGCAAGCGTGCGGGCGAGGACGCCCTGCGCGCCCGCGTCCCTCAGCTCGACGAGAAGGGGATCTCCCTCGTCGTCGTGTCCGGCGACATGATCGAGGGCACCGTCACGGCGACGCTGCTGGACCGCGCAACCCCCGGGGCCATCGAGGCACGCCGCCGGGAGGCGGGCCGCCTGTACTCGGTCGCCGAGTTCGCGACCGAGATCGTCCGGATGGTCACGGCGGATGTCCCGACGGGCCACACCGAGTACGTGGGCGGCGCCGAGGACTTCCTCGCCAAGAGCTGACCCACCGGGCCGGGGACGGTCACAGTCCTGCGAAGTGGCGGACGACGTCGAGGTCCGGAAGGTCCAGGGCGACGTCCGCCGTCGCACGGACGGCCGGTTTCGCGTTGAACGCCACCCCGAGTCCCGCTGCCCCGAGCATGTCGAGGTCGTTCGCCCCGTCGCCGACGGCGATCACGGCCTCGACCGGGACGCCGGCGCGCTCCGCCTCGGAGCGCAGGGTGCGCTCCTTCTCACGACGGTCGACGACGGCGCCCGCCACCTTCCCGGTCAGCGACCCGTCGAGGATCTCGAGGTCGTTCGCCTTCGCGAAGGACAGGCGGAGTCGTTCGGCGAGGGGAGCCAGGACCTGCGAGAAGCCGCCGGAGACGACGCCGACGCGGTGGCCCGCGGCGAGGTACGCCGACACGAGGTCCTCGGCGCCGTCGCTCAGCAGGACGTGGTCCACGACCTCGCCGATCACGGCGGCGGGGAGCCCCTCCAGCGCGCGGACCCGGTGGTGGAGGGACTGCGCGAAGTCGAGTTCGCCCCGCATGGCCGCCTCGGTCACGGCCGCGACCTCCGCCTCACGGCCCGCGTGCGCGGCGAGCAGTTCGATGACCTCCTGCCGGATGAGCGTCGAGTCGACGTCCATGATCAGCAGTTTCGGCCCGGGGGAGTAGATGGTCGCCGGTACCAGGGCGGCGCCGATCCCGGAGGCAGCCGTCCACCGGGACAGGCCGGCGCGCAGTTCCGGCGCGGGGGCGTCGAGCTCGACGTCGAGGGTCAGCACCGCGTAGGTCGGGGTCCTGGCGGAGGAGGTGTCCGTCACCCGGGCGCCGAGCCCTCGCAGGGCCACGAGCAGGTCCTCCCGCTGTGCGTCGTCGAGCCGTCCTGCATAGGCGACCACCCGTGCCGTGTCGCGCATGCTGCCGCTCCTTGTCCGCGCCGGTGCCGGCGTCCGTCGTTTCGTGAGGTCCCGCCCGGAACTCCTGCCCGTGGCGTCCTGCCCGCGGCGGAAGCCGGCAGGCGGGCCCGGCCGTCCCGCCCCCACGCGGAGGACACGGGAATCGGAGGCAGTTCCGTGGTTTCGCCACGGGGCCGCTCCTTAGCCTAGTGTCTAGGACCATGAGTGACGTTCTGGAACTGGCGGGAGTAAGCCTCGTCAGGGGTGGCAAGACCCTGCTCGATGGGATCGACTGGCAGGTTCATGAGGGTGAGCGCTGGGTGGTCATGGGCCCCAACGGAGCGGGCAAGACCACCCTCCTGCAGCTCGCCGGGGCCCGGCTCCACCCCACCCGTGGCGTCGTCGGGATCCTGGACGAGGTCATGGGGGCGGTCGACGTCTTCGACCTGCGACCGCGCATCGGCCTCGCGTCGGCAGCCCTGGCCACCCAGGTCCCTGATCACGAGACCGTCCTGAACGTCGTCGTGACCGCGTCGTACGGGGTCACGGGGCGGTGGCGCGAGCAGTACGAGCGCCTCGACGAGCGCCGCGCCTTCTTCCTGCTCGACACATGGGGCATGTCCCGCTTCATGAACCGCCCGTTCGGCTCCCTCAGCGAAGGCGAGCGCAAGCGCGTCCAGATCGCCCGCGCGCTCATGGCGGACCCGGAACTCCTGCTCCTCGACGAGCCGGCGGCCGGCCTCGACCTCGCCGGGCGCGAGGACCTCGTGCGCCGCCTGACCGAGTTCGCGCGCGATCCCGCGGCACCGGCCATGGTGCTCGTGACCCACCACCTCGAGGAGGTCCCGCCGGGCTTCACGCACGCGCTGCTGCTGCGTGACGGCGTCGTCGTCGCCACCGGACCCATCGGGGACGTGCTGACCGAGGAGAACCTGAGCGGCGCGTTCGACGTCGCCCTCAAGGTGACCGAGGAGAACGGCCGCTACAGCGCCGTTGCGCGGGCGTGACCTGCCGCACGGTCCCTCGCACGTCCCGGCCTGCTCCCTGATGCCCGTCGTCCCCCTCGACGCGGCCGACGACCCCCGGCTCGCGGACTACCGCAACCTCACCGACGTCCAGCTGCGCCTCGCCAAGGAACCCGCGGAGGGGCTCTACATCGCGGAGAGCTCGAAGGTGCTCCGGCGCGCCATCGACGCCGGACACGTCCCGCGGTCCTTCCTCCTGGCGCCCAAGTGGCTTCCCGACCTCGCGGACGTCGTCGCACGTTTCCCGTCCGTGCCCGCGTTCGTCGCCCCCGATGCCACGCTCGAGGCCATCACGGGCTTCCATCTCCACCGGGGTGCCCTCGCCGCGATGCACAGGCCTGCACCCCGGCCCCTCGGCGACCTGCTGGGCGCCGCCCGGCGCGTCGCGATCATCGAGGACATGGTGGACCACACGAACCTGGGAGCGGTCTTCCGCTCCGCTGCCGCGCTCGGCGTCGACGCCGTGCTGCTCAGCCCCCGCAGTGCGGATCCGCTCTACCGGAGGGCCGTGCGGGTCAGCATGGGCAGCGTCTTCCAGGTCCCCTGGGCCAGACTCGGCTCCTGGCCCGGGGACCTCGCCGCCGTCCGCGCCGCAGGCTTCACCCTCGCCGCCCTCGCCCTGGGTCCCGGGTCGGTCCCGCTCGGTGCGTTCCCTGCGCGGAGTCACGAGCGGCTCGCCCTCCTGCTCGGCACCGAGGGGGACGGGCTGAGCGACGCCGCACTCGTGGAGGCTGACATCGCCCTGACCATCCCCATGTACGGCGGCGTGGATTCGCTGAACGTCGCCGCGGCCGCGGCGGTGGCCTTCTGGGAGTGCCGGTACGACGATGGCGCGCGGCCCGCGCTTTAGCCTCGCCGGTGCTCCTGCGCTAGTATGGACAGCTGGCGCTGTCGCCATCCTTTCAAGTTCCCGTGCCTGGCAAAATCCAGGCAACCAGAGAAGGTAGTCCTGTGAAGTCTGATATCCACCCCAAGTACCAGTCGGTCGTATTCCGCGACCTGGCCTCCGACAAGGCGTTCCTGACCAAGTCGACGGTCGGTTCGCCCAAGACCATCGAGTGGGAAGACGGCAACACCTACCCCCTCATCGAGGTCGAGATCTCCTCGGAGTCCCACCCGTTCTACACGGGCAAGCAGCGCATCATGGACTCCGCCGGCCGAGTGGAGCGCTTCAACGCCCGCTTCAAGGGCTTCGGCACCAAGAAGTAATCCAGCTCCTCCCGCGCAACGGACCTCCGGTCCGGCGAAGAAGCCACGCCCATCCGGCGTGGCTTCTTCTGGGTTAACGCACACCAGGAAGGCACCCATGGACCAGGCACACACACCGGACGCAGAGCGCCTGCACGGCGAATTCAAGACCCCGGGCGGCAAGCTCACCGCGGTGGACCTTTCCGTGCAGGGCGGGCGCCTCACGCATGTCTCGGTCAACGGGGACTTCTTCCTCGAACCCGACGAGGCGCTGCTCGACATCAACGCAGCCCTGGAGGGCCTCCCCGCGGACACGGCGCCCGGTGAGCTCGCGGCCGCGATCACCCAGCGCCTCGACCCCTCGGCCGTGCTCTTCGGGTTTTCTCCGGCCGCCATCGCCACCGCGGTGCGCCGCGCCCTGGGGCGCGCCTCGAGCTTCGCGGACCACCAGTGGGAGATCATCCCTCCCACACCGCTGCCCACGGCCACGCACGTCGCGATGGACGAGGTCCTCACGCGAGACGTCGGCGCGGGCTCCCGCAACCCGACCCTGCGCTTCTGGGAGTGGCAGGCGCCGTCGGTGGTGATCGGCAGCTTCCAGTCGGTGCGCAACGAGGTGGACCCGGCAGGCGCCGACCGGCACGGGGTCACCGTGGTGCGGAGGATCAGCGGCGGCGGGGCGATGTTCATGGAGCACGGCAACGCCATCACCTACTCCCTCTACGTGCCGCAGTCCCTCGTGGACGGCATGAGTTTCGCCGACTCCTATCCGTTCCTCGATGCGTGGGTCATGGAGGCCCTCCAGCGACTCGGCATCAGGGCCTGGTACCAGCCCCTGAACGACATCGCCACGGAGGTCGGCAAGATCGGCGGCGCGGCCCAGAAGCGCCTCGCCAACGGCGGGATGCTGCACCACGTGACCATGAGCTACGACATCGACGCCGACAAGATGCTCGAGGTGCTGCGCATCGGCCGGGAGAAGATGTCGGACAAGGGGACGACGAGCGCCAAGAAGCGCGTGGACCCCCTCCGCCGCCAGACCGGACTGGCCCGCGAGGAGATCATCGGCGTCATGATGGACACCTTCCGCGAACGCTACGGCGCCGTGGAGGGCTCCCTCTCCGAGGACGACCTCCGCCGCGCCGGGGACCTGGTGGAGACCAAGTTCGGCACCGAGGACTGGCTCTACCGGGTGCCCTGAGCCTGCGCCCGCAGTGACCGCAGGAGATGGTCGCGTTCCTCGACGACGATGCGGCGCAGGGCCGCCGGGGCGTCGCGGTTCCCGTCCAGCCACGCATCGGTCCGCAGGACCACCGGGTGCCGTCCGGGCTCGCCGTCCAGGTCCTGGTGTCCCGGGAACAGGCCCCGCACGATCCTGGTCGCCATCTCGATGCCCCGGCCTGCCCAGACGCCGCGGAGCGCCTCGAAGTAGGGCTCGCGGTACTGGTCCAGGAGCTCGTGCGGGCCGAGTGTGAAGCCCTCGATCGCCGCGCTGAGCAGGTCGTTGGACAGCCGGTCGCCGTGCACGGCTTCGCCCCACGTGGCCTTCTTGATGGCCGCGTCGGGAAGCGCGGCGGAGGCGAGGGTGAAGCGCACCCGGCCCGACGCCGTCGGGTCCGCCGCCCGCTCGGCCTCCAGCTCCCCGGGCAGGACGCGCTGCTGCGCTGCGAGCCCCTGCAGGAGGAACCAGCGGAGGTCGGCGTCGAGGGCCAGGCCGTCGATCCGCTCGTCGCCGTCGAGCACGGCACGCACGACGTCGGCGGCCCGCCCGGCAGTGCGGGAGGTGATGGCCAGGGCCCTCGCCCAGGCGAGCTGCAGGTCGGATCCCGGCGCCGCGGCGCGCAGGCCCTCCGCCAGGACATCGCTCAGCCGGTCGCGGAGCGCCGGGCGCTCCGCGGCAGGGGCGAAGCGCTCGATCGCGGTGCCGGCGTTGGCCAGCAGGACCTGCAGCACGCCCACGCCGCTCTCCGTCGGGGCGGCGAGCATCACGGCGGACAGGTAGGAGCCGACCGGAAGGCGCGCGTCCCGCACGCTGGACCACAGGGCCGTGAGGCACGTGGCCCGGGCCAGGGGGTCCTGAATCCGGTGGATCGAGGTCAGGAGCGTGGCGAGGGACCGCTCGTCGAAGGAGAGCAACGCGTAGGTCAGGTCGTCGTCATTGACCAGCAGCAGGTCCGGCTGGGTGACCCCGACGAGCACGGGCACGTCCGTCCGGCCGGCGTCGACCTTCACGGCCTCCGCCCGCGTCCGCACGAGCCACCCTTCGCTGTCGAAGGAGTACAGGCCCACCCGGATGCGGTGCGGCCGGGGCTCGTCCCGGCCGGTCACCGGATCCACGGCGGTCTGGACGATCGTGACCCCGGTGAGGATGCCGTCGTCGACCGTGACCTCTGCGGTGAGGGCGGGGACGCCGGAGGTCCGGAGCCAGGAGCGTGACCACGCGGCGAGGTCCTGGCCCGTCGCGACGGCCAGCACGTCGAGCAGGTCGGCGAGCGTCGTGTTCCCGTACTCGTGCTTCCGGAAGTACTGGCGGGCGGCGCTGATGAAGTCCTCGCGGCCCACGAACGCCACGAGCTGCTTGAGCACGGAGGCGCCCTTCGCATAAGTGATCCCGTCGAAGTTCTGCTTGGCGGCCTCGAGGTCGGGGATGTCAGCGACGATCGGGTGCGTCGTCGGGAGCTGGTCCTGCACGTAGGCCCATGATTTCCGGCGGTTCGCGAAACTCACCCAGGACGTGCTCCAGCGGGTGGCCTCCGCCACCGCGAGGGCTCCCATGTAGTCGGCGAAGGACTCTTTGAGCCAGAGGTCGTCCCACCAGGACATCGTCACGAGGTCGCCGAACCACATGTGCGCCATCTCGTGCAGGATCGTGTTGGCCCTGGCCTCGCGCTGGGCCTCCGTGGCCGCGGACCGGAACACGTAGTTCTCGGTGAAGGTCACGAGCCCGGGGTTCTCCATCGCCCCCAGGTTGTACTCGGGGACGAACGCCTGGTCGTACTTGCCGAAGGGGTACGGGTAATCGAACAGGTCGTGGAAGAAGTCCAGTCCGCGCCGGGTCGTGTCGAAGATCTCGGCGGCGTCGAAGGACGGGGCCAGGGAGCGGCGGCAGTACAGGGCCAGCGGCACCTCGAGGGCCTCGCCGGCCGTGCCCGCCGTCCCGGTCCAGGTATCGGTCTCCCGGTGGTAGGGGCCCGCCAGCACGGTGGTGATGTAGGTGGAGATGCGTCGCGTGGGCGCGAACGTCCAGCGGGTCGTCGGCGCACCGTCCGGTGCGTCGGCCTGCGGTTCGACGACGGTCTGCGCTCCGTTGGAGGCGACCGTCCAGTCGGCGGGCGCGACGACGCTGAACGTGAACGTGGCCTTCAGGTCCGGCTGTTCGAAGGTCGCGAAGACCCGGCGTGCGTCCGCCGGCTCGTACTGCGTGTACAGGTAGGTTTCGCCGTCGGCGGGGTCGACGAACCGGTGGAGTCCCTCCCCGCTGGTGCTGTAGCGGGCGCGGCCCGTGACCGACACCGTGTTGTGTTCGGCGAGGTCGTGCAGCCGCACGCGGGCGCCGTCGCGCGCCGCGGCCGGGTCGAGCACCTCCCCGTTCACCTCGAGACCGGTGACCTCCCCGATGAAGTCGAGGAACGTGGACGCCCCCGCCTCCCGGCAGGAGAACACCACCGTCGTCGTCGTGGGGTACGTGGCGCAGGCGGCGTCCCGGGCCTGGGAGAGATCCAGGTGGACGGTGTAGCTCTCGGTCCGCAACAGCGCCGAGCGGGCGGAAGCCTCGTCCCGGGTCAGGTTCTCGTTCTCCATCCGGTCATTCAATCACGGGGCTGCCGCGCCGCCGCGGGGGAGCGGCGGACGACGACGCCCCCGGCGGCTGCCGGGGGCGTCGTCCGTCGGGACTGAGGGTCGATCAGTCCGGTGTGATGACCTGGTTCTTGCTGACGATCGTGAGCCCCGAGTCCGTGACGGCAAAGCCGCGGCTGCGGTCCAGGTCGGGGTCGACGCCGATCCTCGCGCCGGCGGGGATCCGCACGTTCTTGTCGATGATGGCCCGGCGCACCACGGCCCCGGCGCCGACATTGACCTTGTCGAGGAGCACGCTGCCGGTCACCTCGGCGGCTTCGTCGACGAACACGTCGGTCGCGATGACGGAGCTGTTCACGGCACCGCCGGAGACGACGACACCGGCGGAGACGATCGAGTCGTGGGCCTCGCCGGACCGCCCGGAGGCGCTGCGCACGAACTTGGCCGGCGGGGAGACGCTCTGCCGCGTGTAGATGGGCCACTGCAGGTTGTACAGGTTGAACAGCGGCAGGGGTGAGATGAGGTCCATGTTGGCGTCGTAGTACGAGTCCATGGTGCCCACGTCGCGCCAGTACTGGCGGTCGCGGTCGGTGGAGCCGGCGATGTCGTTGGTTGTGAAGTCGTAGACCGCGGCGTCGTTGCGTTCCACGAAGTAGGGGATGATGTCCCCGCCCATGTCGTGGTTGGTGTCCAGCCGCGCGGCGTCGTCCTCGAGGGCCTTCAGCAGGGCGTCGGTGGTGAAGACGTAGTTGCCCATGGAGGCGAGGAAGCTGTTGGGATCGTCCGGGAGGCCGGGGGTGGTCTTCGGCTTCTCGACGAACGCGGCGATGCGCCCGGGATCGTCCTGGTCCACCTCGATGACGCCGAACTGGTCGACGAGGTCCATCGGCTGGCGGACGGCTGCGACGCTGACCGAGGCCCCGCTCTTCACATGGGCGTCGACCATCTGTTCGAAGTCCATCCGGTACACGTGGTCCGCGCCGATCACGACGACGATGTCCGGCCGGGCGTCGTGGATCAGGTTCAGTGACTGGTAGATCGCGTTCGCGCTGCCGAGGAACCAGCTCTTGCCCCGGCGCTGCTGCGCGGGGACGGAGGCGATGTACTGCTGGAGCTGCGTGGACATCCGCCACGTCTCCGAGATGTGCCGGTCCAGGCTGTGCGACTTGTACTGCGTCAGCACCACGATCTGGAGGTAGCCGGAGTTGACCAGATTCGACAGTGCGAAGTCGATGAGCCGATAGCTGCCCGCGAACGGTACGGCCGGCTTGGCCCGGTCCGCCGTGAGCGGCATCAGGCGCTTGCCTTCCCCGCCCGCCAGGACCACGGCCAGTACTTTCTTCGGTGCCACTTCAGACCCCCCGCTCTTCGTTGAGTGTTCTGTCTGCTCGATGGGTGGTCGATCAGCGTTGGTACACACACCGGAACCCTTCCGGTCTCTTCACACTAGAGGACAGGGGACACACTGCACTACGTTGGGTGGGTGCGAGTAGACATTGTGACCAAGGAGTTCCCGCCCGAGATCTACGGTGGCGCGGGGGTGCACGTCGCCGAGCTCAGCAGGGTCCTCGCCCCGCAGGTCGACCTCCGGGTCCACGCGTTCGGGGCGCCCCGGCCGGCCGAGTACCACGGTGCCTCCGTGCTCTCCTACGGCGTGCCGGAGGGCCTCGTCGCAGCCAACCCTGCCGTCCAGACCCTCGGCACGGACCTGCAGATGCTGGACGCGATGG
This sequence comes from Arthrobacter sp. TMS2-4, assembly GCF_054511075.1. NCBI lineage: Bacteria > Bacillati > Actinomycetota > Actinomycetes > Micrococcales > Micrococcaceae > Arthrobacter > Arthrobacter sp. TMS2-4. The sequence continues at coordinate 231,642 of NZ_JBTNDI010000004.1, read as the reverse complement.
CGGGCGCGGACCTCGTCCACTCCCACACCTGGTACGCCAACATGGCAGGGCACCTGGTGTCGCTCCTGCACGGCATCCCGCACGTGCTCAGCGCGCACAGCCTCGAGCCGTTGCGCCCGTGGAAGGCCGAGCAGCTCGGCGGCGGCTACGCGGTGTCCTCCTGGGTGGAGAAGACGTCCTACGAGGCGGCGGCCGCCGTCATCGCCGTGTCCGCGGGTATGCGGGCGGACATCCTCCGGAGCTACCCCGACGTCGACCCCGGCAAGGTCCACGTGGTCCACAACGGGATCGACGTCGCCCAGTGGTCCCGCGACGAGGACGACGACGCCCTCCGCGCCCACGGGATCGACCCCGACCGCCCGAGCGTGGTCTTCGTAGGGCGCAACACGCGGCAGAAGGGCGTCCCGTATCTGCTCCGTGCGGCCGCGCACCTGCCGCCGGACGTCCAGCTCGTGCTCTGCCTCGGAGCCGCGGACACGCCCGAACTGGCCGCGGAGACCGAGGTGCTCATCTCCGCGCTGCGGGAGGAGCGCGGCTCGGTGGTGCTCATCGAGAAGATGCTCCCGCGCCGGGACGTCGTGCAGATCCTGAGCCACGCCACCGTCTTCGCGTGCCCGTCCATCTATGAGCCGCTCGGGATCGTCAACCTCGAGGCGATGGCCTGCGGCGCCGCCGTCGTCGCGTCGGCGACCGGTGGCATCCCGGAAGTGATCGACGACGGCGTGACCGGCACCCTCGTGCCCCTCGACCAGGTGCAGGACGGCACCGGGACGCCCCTGGACCCGGAACGGTTCGTCCAGGACTTCGCCGCCGCGCTGAATGCCCTCGTGGGCGATCCTGCGCGGGCATCGGCCATGGGCGCCGCGGGTCGCCGGCGCGCGGAACGGCACTTCGACTGGGGCTCGATCGCCGAGACGACCCTCGGGGTGTACCGCAGCGTCCTCTGACCCGATCCTCAGGGGCGGGCTTGATCCTCGATCGGGACCATGGCTGTGATCAGAGGCTTTCGTCCTCCGTCACCAGTCGTGGATCGTCCCGTCCTTCAGCCGGTTGAAGGGGAGGTAGGCGGGCGTGTAAGGGTGCATCGCCGCCGCCTCCATGTTCAGTTCCACGCCCAGACCCGGCTGGTCGCCGGGATGCAGGTGGCCGTCGGAGAAGGTGAACGACTGCTCGAAGACCGTGTTCGTCAGGTCACCGTGGCGCATGTACTCCTGGATTCCGAAGTTGTGGATGGCCAGATCGAGATGCAGTGCGGCCGCCATGCCCACCGGAGAGATATCCGTCGGACCATGGATGCCCGACTTGATCTGGTACTGGGCGGCGAAGTCGAGGATCTTCTTCATCGCACTGATTCCGCCGGTGTGGGTCACGGCGGAACGGACGTAGTCGATGAGCTGTTCCTGGATGAGCGTCTGGTAGTCCCATACGGTGTTGAAGACTTCGCCGATGGCCAGGGGAGTGGTGGTGTGCTGCCGGACGAGCCTGAGGGCGGCCTGGTTCTCGGCGGGCGTGCAGTCCTCGAGCCAGAAGAGATCGAAGGGCTCGAGTGACTTGCCGAGACGGGCCGCCTCGATGGGAGTCATCCGGTGGTGCCCGTCGTGGAGAAGCGGCAGGTCGGGTCCGAACTCGTTGCGGACCGCTTCGAAGACGGTGGGAATGTGGCGGAGATACGCTCGTGTGTCCCAGTCCTCCTCGGCGGGCAGCGCCGCGCGCTGGGCCGGCTCGTAGTCGTACCGGGCGCCGCCCGACGTGGGCTGGGCGGCCACACCGTACACCGCGTCGATGCCTGGCACTGCGGTCTGGATGCGGATGGACTTGTAGCCGAGCTCGAGGTGCTCGTGCACCGAGTCGATGATCTCCGGTATGTCCCGACCGCTCGCGTGACCGTAGGCCCGCACCGCGGTCCGGCTCGCCCCGCCCAGGAGCTGGTAGAGCGGCATGCCGGCTGCCTTCGCCTTGATGTCCCAGAGAGCGACGTCGACCGCGGCGATCGCCGCCATCGTCACTGGTCCGCGCCGCCAGTAGGATCCGCGATAGAGGAACTGCCAGGTGTCTTCGATCTGGTGGGCGTCGCGCCCGATGAGCAGTGGCACCACATGGTTCTCGAGGTAGGAGGCCGCGGCCAGCTCCCTGCCGTTCAGGGTGGCGTCGCCGAGTCCCGTCAGGCCCTCGTCCGTAGTGATCTTCAGGGTGACGAAGTTGCGGTCCGGACTGGACACGATGACTTCTGCGGAACGGATCTTCATGGTCGTCCTTCTGACTAGCGGATTGTTGTTCCGGACGGCTGGCCCAGCAGGGCCAGTTCTTTCCTGGTCGGGAGGCACTCCCAGTCGGTGCTGTCGGAGACGGCGAAAGCCCCGAGCGCCACACCGCGGTCGAGGCGTTGGCCCAGCGGTCGCCCGTCCAGGGATGCCGACAGGTAGCCGGCGGTGAAGGCATCACCGGCACCCACCGTGTCGACGACGGGCACGTCCAGCGCGTCCCGGTGCTCGACGGAGCTCGGGGTACCCCCAGCGAGGTCCCACCCCGTCGCGCCCGCGGCGCCCCGCTTCACGACGACCTCCTGCACGCCCAGCCCGCCCAGATGCTGCACCGCGTCCTCCTCGCCGCAGCCCGACGGACCGAGCAGGAGCAGTTCGTCCTCCGACGCGATGACGAGATCGGCGTAGGCCGCGAGTCGTGCCAGGACCTCCGAGGCATCGTCCTTCCCCCAGAGCTTCGAGCGGTAGTTCACATCGAAGGACACCGTGATCCCGGCGGCCCGGGCCTGGCGGACGGCAGCCAGACTGGCGGCGGCCGCACTGTCGGACAGAGCAGGAGTGATGCCCGTGAGATGCAGGATGCGACTTCCGGACCGTACGGCGCCGTCGAGGTCGTCGTGCCCCATTGCTGATGCGGCAGAACCGGATCGGTAGTAGGCGGCCTGTGAGACGCCTGCGCCCTGCGACTCCAGGATCATCAGACCGGTCGGACGCCCGGGGTCGATGGACACGGCGTCGGTCAGAACGCCCTCCCCGCGAAGGGTTCGGAGCGCGTACTGCCCGATGCCGTCGTCGCCCAGGCGCCCGGCCCACCGGACCGAGTGGCCCAGGCGCGCCAGCCCGATCGCGACGTTCGTCTCGGCACCACCGAGCGACATCGCCATCGCTCCGCCCATCCGCAGTGGACGCGGGGTGCGGATGGAACCCATGGTCTCGCCGAAGGTGAGGACATCCACGGTCTGCGAGGTCACGGAACCGCGCCCTTCACCGCGATGAGGAAGCGTTGGGCGCGGAGGCGCAGGGCGTCGAGGTTCCCGCCCGTTGCAGCATCGCCGATCAGGGGTGAGCCGACTCCGACGGCAAGCGCACCCTTCTCGAGGTAGGCGACTGCAGCCTCTTCATCGACGCCTCCGACGGGCACGAACGGGATGTCGGGAAGGGGGTCACGGAGTGCCGCGAGGTAACCCGGTCCCCCGAGGGAGGCGGGGAACAGTTTGACCGCCGCGGCGCCCTGGTCCATCGCCGCGAACGCCTCGGAGGGCGTCAGTGCCCCGGCGAGGACCGGGAGCCCGGCTTCGGTAGCGGCGGCGAGCGAGGGGCTGGACGCCGGCGTGACGACGAATTCGGCGCCGGCACCGGCAACCCGTCGGACGTCGTCAGCGGTGAGGACTGTTCCCGCCCCGATGTGGGCACGACCGTCCGCCTGCTTCACGATGCGCGCGATGACGTCCACGGCATCGGTCGAGGTCAGGGAGACCTCGAGGTACCGGACGCCCTCGTCCATCAGTGTCATGGCTGCACGAAGGCAGGCGTCGGGGTCGGTGCCCCGGATGATCGCCAGGAGGCGGGAGCTCCGGAGTCCGTCCAGGAAGCTGGAGGTGTCCATAGGGGGTCCTTTCCTTACCATTCCGCGAATGCGCCGTCGTCGTGCCGCCAGACGGGGGAGCGCCACGCGTGGCCGCTCTTGTCGGCGCGCCGGACGGCGGCTTCGTCGATGTCGATGCCGAGCCCCGGGCCGGTGAGACGTTCTACGGAGCCGTCGATGAACCTGAGGGGTGTCTTGTCCAGAACGTAGTCGAGCACCTCCGCACCCCGGTTGTAATGGATCCCGATGCTCTGCTCCTGGATGAGGAAGTTCGGGGTGGCGAACCCGACCTGCAGGCAGGCCGCGAGCGCCAGCGGGCCGAGCGGGCAGTGCGGGGCGAGCTGCACGTCGTAGATCTCGGCGAGGGAGGCGATCTTGCGCACCTCCGTGATACCGCCGGCATGGGAGAGGTCGGGCTGAGCCACCGCGATGCCGGCCTGCAGGACCGGCAGGAATTCCTGCCGGTTGTAGAGCCGCTCCCCGGTTGCGATCGGGATCGACGTGGAGCGTGCCAGCCCTCCGATCAGGTGCGAGTTCTCCGGGACGGTGGGTTCCTCGAGGAACAGGGGGTGGAACTGTTCGAGAAGCGGGGCCACCCTCCGCGTGTTGGCGAGGGTGAAGCGGCCGTGGAAGTCGACGGCGACGTCCCGGTGGGGACCCAGGACCTCGCGGGCGGCCGCTACGCGCTGCACGACGTCGTCGATCTCGGCGACGCTGGCTATGGGGCTCATCCGCCCGCTGGCGTTCATCTTGACCGCAGTCAGTCCGACCGCCATCTGGGCGGCGACGGCATCGGCGATCTCGGCCGGCTCATCGCCTCCGATCCAGCCGTACATGCGGATACGGTCCCGGACGTGCCCGCCGAGGAGTTGATGGACGGGCACCCCGAGGGATTTGCCGGAAATGTCCCACAGGGCCTGATCAAGTCCCGCGACCGCACTGGCCAGGATGGCTCCTCCCCGGTAGAAGGATCCCTTGGTCATGACCTGCCAGTGGTCCTCGATCCGGAGCGGATCAGCGCCGATCAGCAGTTCCGACAACTGGTCGACGGCGGTCCTGACGGTCTCCGAGCGTCCTTCCACGACGGGTTCTCCCCAGCCGACGATTCCCGTGTCCGTCTCCACGCGGACGAACAGCCAGCGGGGCGGGACGAGGAAGGTCTCAATCCTGGTGATACGCACGCATCCTGCTTTCGTTGATGAAGATCGCGACGTCCGCGACGAGGTCCTGCGGAGGCGCCCCGACGTCGAGGACGATCCCGTTCTCCCCGTCGTCGAGGTGCTCGAGGGTGAGGTACTGCGAGTCGAGGAGGGATGGCGGCATGTACTCGTGTTCGCGCAGCGAGATTCGTGCGGCGATGAGGTCCTGCGGTCCGTACGGGTGCACGAAGACGACGCCGGGCGCGTACTCGCGCAACAGGTCGCGGTAGGTCCGCTTGAGGGCGGAACAGGCGACGACGATCCCGCCTGGGGTGCCCTCCGAGAGTCGTTGCCCGACCGCGCGGAGCCAGGGCAGGCGATCGTCGTCGGACAGGGCGGTCCCCGCGGACATGAGCGCCCGGTTGCGTGCGGGGTGGAGGTCGTCGCCGTCGACGAAGGGGATGCCGAACCGGTCCGCGAGCATCGAGCCGAGCGTGCTCTTGCCGCACCCCTGGACCCCCATCACCACGATGACGGGAGGCCGGCCGTTGTCCACGCCCTATCCCTTCGTGGCGCCGGCGGTCAGCCCGGACACGATGTATTTCTGGGTGAACAGGGCGATGACCATGATGGGGATGGTCACGACGACGGATGCCGCCATGAGTCCTCCCCAGTCGATGCTCGCGTAGGCCACGAAATTGAAGATGGCCACCGGGAGCGTCTTCGTGTCGGCGCCGGACAGGACGAGCGCGAACATGAAGTTGTTCCAGGAGAAGATGAACGCCAGGATACTCGCGGTGGCGATGCCGCCGACGGACAGCGGCAAGGTGACCCTGAGGAACGCACCGATGTGGGTCAGCCCGTCCACTCGCGCCGCTTCCTCCAGTTCGAGGGGCATCGAGTCGTAGTAGGACATGAGGATGTAGACGATCAGCGGAAGCGCCACGAACATGTGGGACAGGATCAGGACGCTGTAGCCGCCGACCATCGAGAGGTTCGAGAACACGTAGTACCAGGGAACGAGCAGGCTCACCCCGGGGATGATCCGGGCCATGAGGACCACGAGCGCAGAGCGCCGCATCACGAACCGGCTCATCGAATAGGCGGCAGGGATGCCGATGATGAGGGACAGAGCGGTCGAGGCGAACGCGACCCAGAAGCTGTTGAAGACGAACGACAGGTAGTTGTTCCGACCGAGGACGGTCTCGTAGTTGGCTGTGGTCGGGGTGAAGACGAGCGTCTTGGACGCATCGTAGATGTCCACGTTCGTCTTGAGCGAGGCGAGGAACATCCACACGAGCGGCGCGATGAAGGCGGCCACCACGGTGATGAGGGCCACCACGCGGAACACCTTGTAGGCGCGGGAGCGGAAGGGCTTCCGGCGCCGGGTCCTGGCACCCGAGAGCGCCGCCCGATCGGAGTTCGGCTGGATCACCGCAGGTTCGGCGAGACTCATTTCTGGACTTCCTTCCGGCGGCGGGTCAGGACGAACATCACGGCGACGATGATGAGGAAGAAGATGATCAGGACCGTCGAGGACAGGCCGTAGTCGTTGTAATCGAAGCTGAGGCCGTACGCGTAGATGTTGAGCGTCTCGACCTCGTGGAAGGACCCACCGCCGCGGCCCTTGGTCGCGTACAGGAGGTCGAAGGTCTTCAGCGCGTCGATGCTGCGGAGCAGGATCGCCACGATGATCGTGGGCATGAGCAGGGGGACGGTGATGAACCGGAAGCGCTGCCAGGCGGTAGCGCCGTCGATCCTCGCGGCCTCGTCCGGTTCGTCGGACAGGGAGGTGAGTCCGGCGAGCAGGATGATGACGACCATCGGCGTCCATTGCCAGATGTCGATGAAGATGACGGTCGGCAGGGCGGTGTTCTGCCCGGACAGCCAGGGCTGGGGAGGAATCCCGACGAACCCGAGCATCTGGTTGGCGAAGCCGATGTTGGGGTCGAAGATCAGCCGCCACATCATGCCGACGGCCACCGGAGTGGCGACGAGGGGCAGGAGGATCGCGACGCGCACCCACTTCTCACCCTTGAACGGGCGCCAGAGCAGCAGGGCGATCGCCATGCCGAGGACCAGCTGGACGGCCAGGGCGACCGACGTGAAGATGAACGTCCGGGCGACGGCGGGCCAGAAGCGGTCGGTGTCCGTGAGGACCTCGGCATAGTTGGCGAATCCGATGAAGTCGGACTCTGCGCGGACGGAGCCGGAGGCGTCGGTGAGGCTGAGGTAGAGCGTCCAGCCCAGGGGGAACACGATGAGGACCGCGACGAAGATCATGGCCGGGGCGGCGAACAACCACTTGCGGTGCTCGTTGGCCCAGTCGGAGTAGGCCTTCCACGCGTTCTGTTTCTGCGGGATTTTCTTGGGGGGAAGTGCGGCGACTGCCATGATCCACGTCCTCGGGGATGTCGACTAGGGGAAGGTGCTGGGCGCCGGCCGTCGCCGCCGCCGTATCCGGCGACGACGACAGTCGGCAGGTGACGCTATTCGCGCTCGTCGTCGAGGAACTGCTGGAACGCCTCGTCGGCCGAGTCCGCCGCAGCGTCGACGTCGCCGTCCGTGATGCCGACGACGATCGGGTCGCCGACGATCTCGCGAGCCTCGCCGACGTTGATGACGAGCGGACGGTCGTGTCCCACGCCGTTCTCGGCGCTCACCTCGATAGCGGCGGCGAGGTCAGCCGGGTAGGTCTCGGTGCCGGCAGGGTCCTGCCAGACCGAGTTGCGGGGGCCGGGCACACCCTCCTGCTGGATCTGCATCACCATGTCCTTGCTCGTGGCCCATTCGATGAACTTCCACGCGTTGTCCTGGTTCCCGGATGCCTCGTTGATGCCGAGACCCCACGAGGGGACGTTGTAGGGCTTGGATCCGGCAGGACCCGCCGGCATGGGCGCGAAGCCCACCGTCTCGGCCACCTGTGAGTTCGCGGGGTCGGTGGCGTTCTGGTAAAGGCTGTCCGCCTCGGTGTAGAACGCCGCGCCACCCTGGGTGAAGATGGCCATTGCTTCGGGCCAGCTCATGTCGGTGCTCACGTTCGCGGGTCCGTAGTCGTTGATCATGCGGCCGTAATAGGCGTATGCCTCCTTGGCCTCGGGTGATGCGACGGCGGAGTGGCCCTCCTCGTCGATGAAGTCGCCGCCGAACCCGTACAGGAAGCTGGAGAACTGTGTCACGGCGGGCGATTTGCCCGTGCGCGCGACGAAGCCGGCGATGTCCGGATTCTGCTCCTTGATCAGCTTGGCGGCCGCTTCCAGCTCCTCGAGCGTCTCGGGTACCTCGAGTCCGGCCTTCTCGAGGAGATCCTTGCGGTAGTAGAGGACCTCGCGCTCCGTGATGGTGGGAACCCCGACCACCTGGTCCTCGAAGGTGGTGGAGTCCACGGGACCCTCCTGGAAATCGTCCCACTCCCAGTCGGGGTTGGAACTGACGCGCTCGGTGAGATCCGCGAGGTACCCGTTCTGCGCGAACAGCTTGCCCTCCTGCAGCGGCCGATACATCATGACGTCGATCTCGTCGGTCCCGGCGTTGAGCTGCACGTTGTACTGCGCCGACAGCTGGTCCTCCCCGAGCTGGGTCACTTCGACGGTCAGTCCGGTTTCCTCCTCGAACTGGGGGATCGCTTCGACGATGGCGTCGGTCCAGACATGGTTGGCGAGGGTGACGCGGACCGTCTCGGATCCGGCATCGCCTTCCCCGCCCCCACCTCCGCTGCTACAGGCTGCCAGTGATCCTCCGGCCAGGACGGTCGTCAGTACCGTCATCGCGAGGACGCGTGCGTTTTTGCGTTCCACGTTTTCTCCACTTCTCTTCATTGAGGAGCGCCTCCGGGCAGAGGCGCTGGGACTGGATGCGCGTTAGATCTGCTGTAAGACATCACAGTAGTGTCATAAGTCATACTTTTGAACCCTTCGGGTTCGACAGATCTGACCTTGCTACGCTCACTCCATGAACCTCTCGCCCTCGCCAGCCGAAAGGCCGGGGACTGGCCTTGGACTTCCTCCCTCCCTCGACCTGCATGCCACAACGGTCGACCGACTCGGTGTGGCCATGTGCAGCGGGGAGATGGCGAGCGGATCCATCGTCCGGATCGACGAGCTCGAGGAACGGTTCGGCGTGTCGCGTTCGGTGGTGCGCGAGGCCCTGCGGGTCCTGGCGTCGATGGGCATGGTGGCGTCGCGTCGGCGCGTGGGGGTGCAGGTCCGGCCTGCGTCCGAGTGGAATCTCTATGACCCGCAGGTCATCAGGTGGCGGCTGGCATCGCACGGCCGCGTGGCCCAGCTGCGGTCGCTGACGGAACTGCGCACCGCCGTCGAGCCTCAGGCCGCCTCGCTGGCGGCGCTGCGGGCGCCACTGTCCAGCGCAAGCGAGCTGGTGGGGCTCTCGGGGAAGCTCTGGGAAGCCGGGCGCAACGGAGACACCGACCTGTTCCTGCAGCTCGACATCGAGTTCCACCGCCTCGTGCTCGTAAGCTCGGGCAATGAGATGTTCGGGATGCTGGACTCTCTTATTGCGGAAGTCCTGACCGGCCGCACCCATTACGGGCTGATGCCGCAGCACCCCCACGAGGAAGCCCTGCAGATGCACGTGGATGTGGCCAGTGCGATCCAGCGCGGCAACTCTGCCGATGCGCATGCGGCGATGCTGGCCATTATGACGCGCGCCATGGCCGAGATGAGCACGCTCTGGGACGAGGAAGCGCACAAGCCGGCATCATGAAGTGCAGGGGGACTTCATGCGTTCACTCGTCGGCACCCTTCGGAGGTCTCTTCCGCCCGACGGGCGACTGGTGGCGATCGACGGCGCCGACGGCAGTGGCAGGACGTCCTTCGCGGCCGACCTCGTCGCCGAGATCCACGATCGCCCCGCGATAGTACGCGGGAGAGGCACGCGGAAGGGCGGCACTCGCCGGAGGGATTCTGGACGGACGCCCATGACTACGTGGACAACACGGATTTCACCGCTCCGCGGATCATCTCCTCCGGAGCGGTCCCGGCTCTTCGATGACGGGACTCGATGTCTCCATCATGAGAAGGACCTCCGTGCTGGGTGGAGCTGTAACGCCCCACCGCGCGCGGAGGTCCTCCCGGGTCATGCGGCCCGACCGCTGATCGGCCGGGCGCCGCACCCTAGCCCGCGGCGGGGGACGACGCCTGCCTCGGAGCCTTTCTCGTCTGCTTCGCCTTCTTCTCCCGGGAGTCCCGGGCCAGCAGCGTCTTCTCGTCGATCGGCGCATCCCCGCTGGCCCGCCGCCGCCGCATGTACTCGGCCGCCTCCTCCTGGCGTTCCTGCTCCGCGCCGCTGGCGATCACCGAGCGCAGGTGCTCCTGGCCGTAGCCGAACGACTGCACGAGGTCCACGGCGTGCGGGCGGATCTTGACCAGCAGGCGGTTGATGTAGCCGTCGAGCGTGCGCGCGCGCTGCGCGGAGAGGCGCCCGTTCATGAGGAACCATGCCAGGTCCTTCTCGATCAGGCACAGGCCGAAGAGATCCCGCAGGCGGGTGAGTACCTGGCGGGTGCCCGGATCGGTGACCCGGTGGACGCCGCGCGTGAATGCCTCCCACTGCAGCAGCTCGGCGTGGGCATGAGCCACCTCGATGAGCTCGTTCTGGTGTTCGTTGAAGAGCGCGGCGGCCTTCTCCTGCGACATCCCCTTCGCGCCCCGCAGGGCGGTGGCGAGTTCGGCGACGCGGGACTGCACCCGGTCGGTCAGCAGATCGTGCTGAGTCTCCTCGTCGCGCAGCGCGATAGCCGACTTCTTGCCCGAGCCGGTGTCCGCGAGGGTCTGGGCGACGCGGCGCAGGCCCGAGCGATGCAGTGTCCTGCCCGCGGCCTGTGACACCACGTAGCGGGCCAGGACCCCGAAGTCGACGCCCTTGAACTCCTTCGCGTAGTCCGTCAGGAGCCGCTTGGCGACGAGCTGCAGCAGGACGTTGTTGTCGCCCTCGAAGGTCACGTACACGTCGAGATCCGCGCGCAGCGAGGTGAACCGGTTCTCCACTAGGAAGCCCTGCCCGCCAGTCGCCTCACGGCACTCCTGCAGGGTGTCCAGGGCCAGCCAGGTGCTCAGGGGCTTGAACGCGGCGGCGAGCGTCTCGAGGTCCTCGCGGTCCTCGTCGGTGTCGTGTTCGCCGGAGAAGACGCCGTCGAACTTCTCGAGCAGCTCCTCGTGCGCGAAAGACGCGGCATAGGTCGCGGCGAGGCGCGGCAGGAGCCGGCGCTGGTGTCGCTGGTAGTCCATCAGCACCTCCTCCTTGAGGTTGGAGGACGCGTTGAACTGGCGGCGCTGCGTCGAGTAGGTGATCGCGGCCGTGAGTGCGAGCTTGCTCGCGGCGACCGCCGCGCCGTCGAGCGAGACCCGCCCCTGCACCAGGGTCCCGAGCATCGTGAAGAAGCGGCGCCCCGGGGAGGTGATGGGCGAGGTGTACGTGCCGTCCTCGGCGACGTCGCCGTAGCGGTTCAGCAGGTTGGTGCGGGGGATCCGGACACCGGTGAAGTGCAGGCGACCGTTGTCGATGCCGTTGAGGCCACCCTTGATGCCGTCGTCCTCGCCGCCCACGCCGGGCTTGAACGAGCCGTCCTCGTTGCGCAGTTCCACGTAGAAGCCGTGCACGCCGTGGCTGACGCCGTTGGTGACGAGCTGGGCGAACACGACGGCGGCCCGCCCGTCGATGGCTCCGTTGCCGATGTAGTCCTTCCACGCTGCGCGGAACGGGGTGTCGATGACGAACTCGTCGGTGGCCGGGTCGAACGTGGCAGTCGTGGCGATGCTCGCGACGTCGCTGCCATGGCCCGTCTCCGTCATGGCGAAGCAGCCGGGGATCCGCATGTCCATGATGCCCGGAAGCCAGGCTTCATGGTGCTTCCCGGTGCCGAGGTGCATGACCGCCGAGCCGAAGAGGCCCCACTGCACGCCCGCCTTGATCTGCAGCGACGGGTCGGCGACGACGAGTTCCTCGAAGCCCGCGACGTTTCCGCCGTGGTCGTCATTGCCGCCGAGCGCCACGGGGAACGCGCGGTGGACGGCCTGCTGCTCCACGAGGTAGTGGAGCTGGTCGAAGCAGCGCAGCCGGTGATCGGTGTGCGTCAGCCCCTCGATCTTCTGGACCTCGGGACGGCCGGCGAGGTCTCGCGCCGTCCGTCGGATGTCCGCCCAGCGGCCGAGGAGCAGTTCGCCGAGCTCGGCGGTGTCCACGGTGGCCTGCTCGTCGTCCGTGATGGGGGCCGTGGCGGGGATCTGCTGCGGCCGGGTGATGGTCTGGGTCATGGCGTGTCCTTCGCGCTGGTGGGGGGATGGGGGGCTGCCGGGGGCACCGATGCCTCGTACCGGCTGATGCCGTCGAAGAGCCAGCCGGTGATGTGCCGGGCCATCTGGTCCTCGGTCGGTTTGTCGGGGGTGTCGGGGGCTGAGAGCCAGTGCTCGCCGGCGGCCCGGACCATGCCGATCGCCGCCGCGGGCCAGTATGCCGGGGCGGCGTCGTCCGGGGCCGAGGGCCGGTCGGGGGAGAGCAGGTAGCCGCGCATGGGACGCGCGATCATCTCGGTGACCGCAGCGAGGAAGTGGGCGAGGGTGTCCTGCCCGCCGTCGGTTGCTGGAAGCCCGGGGGCGGCCGCTGCGGACGCCGCCGAGGATTCGGCGATGCCGACGCGCGTGACGAAAGCGTAGACGTTGGGCGAGGTGCGGGCCATCTGCAGGTAGGCGAGCACCATGGCGTACAGGCCTTCCCGCGGAGTGGGGGCGGCGTTCGCCGCGTCGAGCACCTTCTGCTGCATCTGGCCGATGACGACCTCGGCCATCGCCCGCTGCAAGCCGGTCTTGTCCCCGAAGTAGCGGTAGTACACGGACTTCGAGGTGTCACCGGCCGCGGCGATGTCCTCCATGGACGCCCCGGGACCCAGGGCATCCACTGCGCGCCTCGCGGTCTTGATCAGTTGGCGCCGCCGCTCGGCCCGGTGCTCCTCCCATCGACTGGATCTGCCGTCCTGCAGGGGAGCCACCCCTCCGGCAGTCTTTCCGGAGGCGTGCTTCAAGGCATCGGCAAGCTTCATGATACCCAGCGTATCAGGTACGCTAGGTATCGGTAATCCACCCTCTCGCACCAGGAGCACTTCCATGGCAGATCAGGCCGGGCCGCACAACGCCGCCCAAACACCGCGCACGGCAGTCGTCATCGGCGGCAATCGCATCCCCTTCGCCCGCTCCGGGGGCGCCTACGCCTACTCGTCCAACAAGGACATGCTCATCGCCGCGCTGGACGGCCTCGTGGCGCGCTTCGGCCTGCAGGGCGAGCGCATCGGGGAGGTCGCCGCCGGCGCGGTCCTCAAGCACTCCCGCGACTTCAACCTCACGCGAGAGGCAGTCCTCGGTTCGGCGTTGTCCCCGGAGACCCCCGCGTACGACCTGCAGCAGGCCTGCGCCACGGGCCTGGAAACCGTCGTCGGCCTCTCGAACAAGATCAAGCTCGGCCAGATCGACTCCGGCATCGCCGGCGGTGTGGACTCCGCCTCGGACGCCCCCATCGCCGTCAGCGAAGGTCTCCGCCGCGTGCTCCTCGACCTCTCGCGGGCCAAGACCACGCAGCAGAAGATCAAGGCCCTCGCCACGCTCCGCCCGAAGGACCTCTCGCCCAACGCGCCCACCACGGGAGAACCCCGCACGGGCCTGTCCATGGGCGAGCACCAGGCGCTCACGACCGCAGCCTGGGAGATCACGCGCGAAGCGCAGGACGAACTCGCCTACCGCAGCCACCACAATCTCGGCGACGCCTACGACCGCGGGTTCTTCTCCGACCTCATGACGCCGTACCGCGGCCTGACGAAGGACGCCAACCTCCGGGCGGACACCTCGCTGGAGAAGCTGGCGACCCTGAAACCCGTCTTCGGCAAGGGCCTCGACACCCCGGCCACGATGACCGCCGGCAACTCGACCCCGCTCACCGACGGTGCCGCCGTCGTCCTGCTCGGCAGCGAGGAGTACGCGAGGGCCAACAACCTCCCGATGCTCGCGAACATCGTCGACGCCGAAGCGGCGGCCGTGGACTTCGTCACCGGGGAGGAGGGCCTCTTGATGGCACCCGTCCACGCCATGCCCCGCCTGCTGCAGCGCAACGGCCTCACTTTCGAGGACTTCGACTTCTTCGAGATCCACGAGGCCTTCGCGGGGACGGTCCTCAGCTCCCTCGCGGCCTGGGAGGACGCGGACTACTGCAAGCGCGTCCTCGGACTCGACGGCGCCCTCGGCAGCATCGACCGGGCGAAGCTCAACGTCAACGGGTCCTCCCTCGCGGCCGGCCACCCGTTCGCGGCCACAGGCGGGCGCATCGTCGCCTCGCTCGCCAAGACCCTCTCCGAGCAGGGCGGACGCGGCCTCATCTCCGTCTGCGCCGCCGGCGGCCAGGGCGTCGTCGCGATCCTTGAGGCGAGGTAGGCATGGCCGACAACTACCTGGACCTCGTGAACACACCCCTGCCCGGGAAGATCGCCAAGGCCCTCGGCCTTCCGCGCCCCTCGGTACTCCGCCGCTACACCCCGGGGGAGTCCATCGCGCCGAAGCCCGTGCTCGTCACCGGATCGGGTCCCGGGGCGGAGGCGCTCGCCGACGTCCTCCTGAGCTGGGACGTGGAGGTGCGGCGTCACGTCCTGCCGGGTGAGAAGCTCAGCGCCGCCGTCGTCGTGCTGGACCGGGCGGCCTCGCCCGCCGACCTCGCGGCACCCATGCTCGAACTCGGGCAGGCGGCCAAGGTGCTGGTACCGGGCGGTCGCGTGGTGGCGGTCTTCCGCTCCGCCGCGGACACCACGGACCCTGCGGTGGCCGCGGCGCGCCAGGGTGTCGACGGCGCCATCCGGTCCGTCGCCCACGAACTGCGCGGCGGAGCCACGGCCAACGGCATCATCCTGCGCACGGGCGCCACGACGACGGACGCCACGACGCTCGGCGCCCTCCGTTTCTTCCTCTCCGGCAGGAGCGCGTACGTGGACGGACAGTTCCTCGAGGTGACCGGGACGCCGCCCGAGAGCATCGCAGGACTCGCGGCCGCCACGACGGCGGCGGGGGAGGGCGTACCCGATCAGCCGCTGTCGGGCAGAACCGCCGTGGTCACCGGGGCGGCCCGCGGCATCGGAGCGAAGATCGCCGAGATCCTCGCGCGGGACGGAGCCCGCGTCGTCGCCGTCGACGTCCCGGCCGCGGGTGAGCAGCTCGCGCAGGTCGCGAACCGGGTGGGCGGGACGGCCCTGCAGATCGACATCACCACCCCCGACGCGGCGGCACGCATCCTCGAGCACGTCGGCGGACGCTACGGCACCCTCGACATCGTGGTGCACAACGCCGGCATCACGCGGGACAAGCTGCTGGCCAACATGGACGCCTCCCGGTGGGACTCGGTGATCGCCGTCAACATCGCCTCCCAGCTGCGCATGAACGAGCACTTCCTCGCGTCGCCGGTCTTCTCCTCGACGGCGCGGATCATCAGCCTCGCCTCGACGAGCGGCATCGCCGGCAACCGCGGGCAGAGCAACTACGCGGCATCGAAGGCCGGCGTGATCGGCATGGTCCGCGCGCAGGCAACCTCCTTCGACGGCGGCGGCCGGACGATCAACGCCGTCGCGCCAGGCTTCATCGAGACGGACATGACGGCGAAGATCCCGCCCCTCACCCGCCAGGTGGCTCGTCGGCTGAGCAGCCTGCAGCAGGGCGGGCTTCCCGTGGACGTGGCGGAGGCGATCACCTTCCTCGCCTCCGACGCCGCCGCGGGAATCAACGGTCAGGTCCTCCGGGTGTGCGGGCAGAACCTGGTGGGCGCATGAGTGAGGCCCTCCGTCAGGAGGTGACGTTGCCGGGCGTGCCGGCCCTGCCCGGGCTCTACCGCCAGGCCCTCGCACTGGCCGTACGGCGGAAGGTCGGGCGGGCGACCGTCCCGCTCGAGGTCCCGGCGGTGCACCACGGTGTCCGAGGGGTCCGCGTGGACCTCGCTGCGCTCACCCGGTTCCAGCAGCTGCTCGGGTCCGCCGCGCGGGACGTCCTGCCGTCCGCCTACGTCCACACGCTCGCGTTCCCGGTGGCCATGAGCGTCCTCGTGCGGCCCGACTTCCCGCTGCCGCTGCTCGGCATGGTGCACCTCAGCAACGAGGTGCACCAGGAGCGCCGGATCGACGCCTCCGAGGTGCTCGACGTCGTGGCCTGGGCCGAGCACCTTCGCCCGCATGCGGCCGGGACGCAGGTCGACGTCACCCTCGAGGTGCGCGCCGGCTCCGAACGTGTGTGGACCGGCCGGTCCGTCTACCTGGCGCGTGGTGTCCGACGCGACGGTGCCGGCTCCGGCGAGCGCCGGGACGAGGAGAGGCCGGTGTTCACCGCCCCCACCCCGACGGGCGTCTGGCGCCTCGATGCGGACCTGGGCCGACGGTACGCCGCTGTCTCGGGCGACTGGAACCCCATCCATCTCAGCGCGCTGACGGCGAAGGCACTCGGGATGAGGACGGCGATTGCGCACGGCATGTACCTGGCCGCCCGCATGGTGGACCAGGCCGCCCCAGCGCCGTTCGGGGCCCTGCGCTGGCGCATCGATTTCGCCACGCCCGTGCTCCTGCCCGGGAGTGTCACGACGTCGTTCGCCCGGCGTGACGAGGACGGTGTGCGCCGGACGGACGTCGTCGGATGGTCCGCGACGCGCCGCCGCCCCCACTTCACCGGCTGGGTGCGCGCGGAATAGTTGCATGCCGACCGGTGCCTGTCCAGACGCACGGCGATTTTCGGGGGCAATTCTTCCGAACCCGTCCTTTCCGCTGGGCAGGCGCCGTGTGGTCGGGGCAGACTCCGACTACCAGCCCCCGACGGCTGGCCCACACTGTAGGAAATGAGGAGTTTCGTGAACTCTCGAGGTCTCAAAGCAGGGCTGATCGCCGCATCGACCCTGATGGCATCGGCGATGATGGCAGCAGGTCCGGTCCAGGCAGCACCGGCGGCGCCCCCCGCCGACGCCGCCACCGTGTCCCACGCGCAGAACCAGGGCCAGGCGGCCCTCGACGCCTACTGGACGCCGGACAGGATGAAGAACGCCAAGCCCGCCACCACGATCAACTCCGGCTGGGCCGCCGAGGGCCGCTCGGTGATGCCGAAGGCGGGGGAGCAGTCGGTGACGAAGGCGCCCACCAAGCCCGTCGCGGAGACGCGTGCCACCGCCCAGTCCACGGTTCCCCGCATCGGCAAGGTGTTCTTCACCCAGGGCGGACAGAACTACGTTTGCTCCGGCAACTCGGTCCAGAGCGGGAACCAGAGCCTCGTCGCCACCGCAGGACACTGCATGCACGATCTCGCGACCGGGTGGGCCACGAACTTCGTCTTCGTCCCCGCCTACAACAACGGCGCCGCACCCTACGGCAAGTTCACGGCCCGGTCGCTGGTGTCGACCAGCGAATGGGTGACCCGCAACGACATCAGCTATGACGGCGCCTTCGCCGTCATGAACACGCTCAACGGCAGGACGCTCGCCGCCACCGTGGGCGCGTCGAGCATCGGCTTCAACATGTCGCGCGGGCTCACCTACAGCGCCTACGGCTACCCCGCCGCCTCACCGTTCAACGGCGAGCGCCTCTACAGCTGCTACGGGAAGGCGTCCGCTGACCGCATCGGCGGCACCCTGTCGCAGGGCATCCCCTGCGACATGACCGGTGGTTCCTCGGGCGGCCCGTGGTTCGTCGGTTCGGGTTCCACCGGGACGCAGAACTCGGTCAACAGCTTCGGCTACAACACCCAGGCCAACGTGATGTACGGTCCGTACTTCGGCAGCTCCATCCAGTCCGCCTACTCCACGGCGGCCAGCCGGTAGTCCAGCAGACATCAGGCACACGGGCGGTTCCCCTGCCGGGGGACCGCCCGTGTGCCGTTCGTCCGGGTTCGTGACAAACCGCCCCTAGACTGGGCGCATGACCGGCTTCGACCTCTTCACCCGCGCGGCGGAGCTCGACGCCGCGGACCCCCTCGGAGGGCACCGCGCGCTGTTCCTCGGCACGGAGGACGCCTCCGTGCTCTCCTATCTCGACGGCAACTCCCTCGGCCGCCCGCTGCTCGTGACTGCGGACGGCCTGGCCTCGTTCGTCCGCGACCAGTGGGGCGGCCGGCTGATCCGCGGCTGGGACGAGGGGTGGCTGGGGCTGGCGGAACGGATCGGCGACCAGCTGGGGCAGGTGGCACTCGGTGCGGCGGCGGGCCAGTGCGTGGTGGCCGATTCGACGAGTGTCATCCTCTACAAGCTCGCACGCGCGGCGGTGGCGGCCCGCCCCGGCCGGACCGAGATCGTCATCGACCGCGACAACTTCCCGACGGACCGGTTCATCGTCGAGGGGATCGCACGCGAGCGCGGCCTGACCCTTCGGTGGATCGACGTCGCGTACGACGGCGGGGCGACGCCCGCGGATGTCGCCGCCGTCGTCGGACCCGAGACGGCCCTCGTGCTGCTCAGCCATGTCGCCTACCGCTCCGGGTTCATCGCCGACGTCCCCGCCATCACGAGGATCGCCCACGACGCCGGCGCCCTCGTCCTCTGGGACCTCAGCCACTCCGTCGGGTCCGTTCCGGCGGACCTCGATGCCTGGGACGTCGACTTCGCGGCGGGCTGCAGCTACAAGTACCTCAACGGCGGACCGGGTGCTCCGGCCTGGGCGTACGTGGCGCAGCGGCACCTGCCGACCCTCGACCAGCCGATCCTCGGCTGGCTGGGCAGCGCGAACCCCTTCGCCATGGGCTCCGCCTACCAGCCCGCCGACGGCGTCCGACGCCTGGTCTCGGGAACACCCCCCATCCTCGGCATGCTCCCGATGCGGGACATGCTCGCCCTCCTCGAGGACGTCGGGATGCCGGCCGTGCGGGCGAAGTCGGAGGAGCTGACCGCCTTCGCCGTCGACGCCGTCGACGCCGTCCTGGTGCCGTACGGGGTGGTCCTCGCGTCGCCGCGCGCCGCGGCGGACCGCGGCGGCCACATCACCGTCGACCATCCGGAGTTCGCCGGGATGGTGCCGGAGCTGTGGCAGGACGGCGTCATCCCCGACTACCGCAATCCCAACGGGATCAGGCTCGGCCTCTCGCCCCTGTCGACGTCGTTCCACGAGGTCGCCGTCGCCGTCGGGGCCATTGCCGCGCGCCTGGAACAGACGGAACGCAGGACCGGCGGCGGGTGCCTGGACCCGGCGGCGCGCACGACCGGGTAGGGCACGGCGACGGAGGCCCTGCGGCGTCAGCTTGAGTTGTTTGACCGATGCCCTTGTCTACAGGAGCATCTCGCCCTGATCGCGCGGGCGTCACCGTCCTGACCTCAGTCAGCGCCGTGCTGGAGGTGCCCGGAGCTGTACGGGGCGCCCTGCTGGCGGCAGAGGTCGTCGTACAGTTCGTTGACGGCCTGCGAGATGCAGTCCCGCTCCACTTCCGGGAGATCGATCAGTCCGTTCAGGTAGGCGGCGACTTCGTACTCGTCCACGCCTCCACCCATGCTGGAGTAGTGCTCCCAAAGGTCGTCGACGGAGATGTTGGCACGCTTCATGGCGTCGCAGGTCAGGGCATGCTGCTGCTGGTCGCGCTTCGCGTCCGGCTTCCCGTCCCGCCCCCGGTCGGTCTCGATGAAATCCTTGTCGGCCATGGCGTTCCTTCCCGTCACTCGAGGCGCACCGGGCGCCCATCAGTCATCCCTTCAGGATAGGCAGGGGATGCGGGCGAAACACGGGCCGCTGCGAGGGTTGCGAGCGAGCTACTGACCGTCTAACCCCGGACACCGCTCGACAAGGACGCCCCGCGCGGGTGGACACCCGCCGATTCAACATCCGGGCCAGTGCCGTGTTAGAGTATTTCTCGTTGCTTTCACCGGTTTCTACGGTGAAAAACCACCCGCGCGGGTGGCGGAATGGCAGACGCGCTAGCTTGAGGTGCTAGTCCTCTTATTGAGGGTGGGGGTTCAAGTCCCCCTCCGCGCACAGTGAAGCCCCTAGTCAGAGCAATCTGGCTAGGGGCTTTCTCGTGTCCTCGCGCAGGGCGGCCGTCGGCGGACACACGCGCTCGGTAGGCTGGAGACGCAACCGCTACCGAGGAGGACCACGTGGGCATCACACCCGAAGATGAAGTCGTCAGGATCTGCCAGGAACTGATCCGCATCGATACCTCGAACTTCGGGGACAACGCAGGTCCGGGGGAGCGGAAGGCCGCCGAGTACACGGCCGCGCTCATCGAGGAGGTCGGACTCCCGACCCAGCTCTTCGAGGCCGCGCCAGGCCGCACCTCCGTCGTCGCCCGCATGGAAGGAACGAATTCCTCCCTGCCCGCCCTCGTGGTGCACGGCCACCTCGACGTCGTCCCCGCCCAGAAGGAGGACTGGACGGTCGATCCCTTCGGCGGGGAGGAGAAGGACGGACTGATCTGGGGTCGCGGTGCCGTGGACATGAAGGACATGGACGCCATGATCCTGTCGGTCCTGCGGTCCATGCAGCGCGACGGCATCAGGCCCAAGCGGGACCTCATCTTCGGCTTCTTCGCCGACGAGGAGGCCGGCGGCGCCTACGGCGCGTCCTGGCTCGTGGACAACAAGCCGGAGGTCTTCGAGGGAGCCGCAGAGGCCATCTCCGAGGTGGGCGGGTTCTCCGCGACGATCGGCGGCCAGCGGACCTACCTCCTGCAGACGGCGGAGAAGGGCATCTCCTGGCTGCGCCTGGTGGCACACGGCCGGGCAGGGCACGGTTCCCAGATCAACACCGACAACGCCGTCACCGCCCTGGCGCGGGCGGTCACCCGCATCGGTGACCACGCCTGGCCCATCGAGCTCACCCCCACCACGCGGCAGTTCCTCGACGGCGTCACCGAGCTGACCGGTGTCGAGTTCGACCCGGACAACCCGGACGTGCTCCTGAGGGAGCTCGGCACCGTGGCGCGCTTCGTCGGGGCCACCCTGCAGAACACCGCGAACCCCACGGTGCTCAAGAGCGGCTACAAGCACAACGTGATCCCCGGGACCGCCGAGGCCCTGATCGACGTGCGCACGCTGCCCGGCCAGCAGGACCAGGTGCTGGAGATCATCCGCGGGCTCGCGGGTGAGGGCGTCGAGGTGAACTATGAGCACAAGGACACTTCGCTCGAGGTGCCGTTCGCGGGCAACCTCGTGGACTCGATGATCGACGCCCTCCACGCGGAGGACCCCGGGGCGAAGGTCCTCCCGTACACGCTCTCGGGCGGCACGGACAACAAGTCGCTGAGCCGCCTCGGCATCACGGGCTACGGTTTCGCGCCCCTGCAGCTACCTGACGAGCTCGATTTCACCGGCATGTTCCACGGCGTCGACGAGCGCGTGCCCACGGACTCGCTGCGGTTCGGCGCGAAGGTGCTCGCCCGCCTGCTGACCACCTACTGAGCCACATCGGACCACCGCAGGAGGCGCCATGACCCTCACGACGACGACGGACGGCACCGTCCAACTCCTGCCGGATGACCTGCTGGAGCGGTTCCGGGGACGGGCGGCGGGCTACGACGCCGCGAACACCTTCTTCGCCGAGGACTTCGACGAGCTCACGGCCATCGGGTACCTGCGTCTCCTGGCCGACACCCCACCCGGTGACGCCGGCGGGATGGTCCGGGCAGCCGCGGCGCAGCGCCGGCTCGCGGCGGCAGCACCGGCCACGGCGCTCGGCATCAACATGCACCTGGTCTGGACGGCTGTCGCCGGTCTCCTCGCGGACCGCGGCGACCCCTCGCTGCGCTTCGTCCTCGACGACGCCGCGCGGGGCGAGGTGTTCGCCTTCGGCGTGTCCGAGCCCGGCAACGACGCCGTCCTGTTCGACTCGCTGACCCGCGTGGAACGCCTCGCCGACGGCGGCTTCGCATTCACCGGCACCAAGGTGTTCACGAGCCTCTCGCCCGTGTGGACCCGGCTCGGGGTCTTCGGGAAAATCGAGGGAGAGGGCCGCGGGGACGACAGGATCCTCCACGCCTTCGTCCCGCGCGGCACACCCGGGGTGAAGACCCTCGAGGACTGGGACCCCCTGGGGATGCGCGCCACCCAGTCCAACACGACCCGCCTGGAGGACGTCCGCGTGCCCGCACACGCCGTATTCCGGTCACTGCCGGTGGGACCCAACGCCGATCCGCTGGTCTTCGGGATCTTCGCGGCCTTCGAGACCCTCATCGCGTCCGTCTACCTCGGCATCGCGGACCGCGCCCTGGACCTTGCGGTGGACGCGGTGACACGGCGCCGCAGCCACGTGGGGGACCGCGCGCTGTCCGATGATCCCGTGCTGCGGAACCTGCTGGCCGGACCCGCCATGCGGCGGACCGGGGTGGAGGCAGAACTCCGTCAGGTCACCCTGGACCTCGACGCACGTGCGGGGGAGCCGGCGCAGTGGTTCTCGCGCCTCGTGACGCTCAAGACCCATGCGGTGGAGGCCGCGGTGGCCGCCACCACGGTAGCGCTCCACGTGGGCGGGGGATCGGGCTTCTCGGCGTCGTCGGAGGTGGTACGGCTCCACCGCGACGCGCTGGCCGGGCAGTTCCATCCGTCGACGGAGGAGTCGGCGCGGGCCACGGTCGCGACCGCACTGCTGGGACCGCCGTCGGCCTGACGGACCGCGGTCCGCCCGACGGCGGCCGGGCTCAGGCGGTGCGCTCGACGCGGAGCACTTTCCGCCGCAGCCAGTACCGCCGGCCACCGCCCATGTAGATGCAGCTCCGCTCGAGTTCCCACTTGCCGTACTCTGCATGCTCGGCGACGAGTTTGCGCGCGGCCGGCAGTGGTTCGCCGGCGTTCACGGTGAGGACCAGGTACTCGTACTGCCGTCCGAAATCGCGCTTCCGGACGGCTGTCGCGTTCACAAAATGTTCTCGCATTTCCCTCCAATTCGGTTCACTTTACCGATAACGTCTAGCCATGAGCATAGATCCGCGTGTCGCGCTCCAGTCCCTCGTGACGGCCCTCGAAGAGCATCTTGCGGCCTCCGCGTCGCGCCGGCGCGAGGACGATCCGGCGGTGGAAGCTGCGTACGTGGGAATCGCCGACGCCTTCGAGGTCTACGAGGAGGCACTCTACGACGCCTTCGGCGAGATCACCCCCCTCGAGATCTACGAGGAACCGGACGACGACGAGGACGACGAGGGCGCCGAGTATGCGACGGACCTCGTGGAGGCCGAGGTAGAGAACTGATTCCCGGACAGGGACCTCCTCTCAGGCGGAGACCTCGTCGAGGACCGCGGCGATGGGGTCGGCCACCGGCACGCCGCTGGTCTGCAGGATCTCCTTGAGCTGTTGCGGTGTCCGGGCGCCCACGATCGCGGCGGCCACGCCGGGCCGGTGCAGGAGCCAGCGCAGCGCGAGTTCGTGCGGCTGCAGGTCCAGCCCGCGCGCCGCCGTACACAGCGCCTCCGTGATGCGCTGCGGCTTCCCATCGAGATACGGCTCCACGTAGGGCGCCCACACGTCGGAGGCCCCCCGTGATTCCGTGGGGATCCGACCGCGGTACTTGCCCGTCAGGACGCCTCGTCCGAGCGGACCCCACGCGAACACGGCCGCCCCGAAGGCCTCCGCGGCGGGCAGTACGTCCCGCTCGGCGCCACGGTTCACGAGCGAGTACTCGACGTCGTTGACCAGGAGCGGGAAGGACGCCGTGGCTGCCGCGCGCGCGAACTCCCAGCCCGCGTAGTCGGACACCCCGACATAGCGCGCGCGGCCGGTCACATAAGCGGCTTCCAGCGCGCTCAGCGTCTCCTGCAGGGGGACGACGGGGTCGGGTGAGGGCGCGAGCCACACGTCGACATGGTCCGTGCCGAGCAGGGACAGGGAGGCGTCGAGCGAATCGAGCAGCCCCCGGCGCGATCCGTCCAGGCGCCGGCTGCCGGTGCGGGTGGTACCGCCCTGCACCACGAGGACGAGCTCCGAGCGGGCGACGGTGTCGCCGATGAATCCACCCAGGATCGCCTCCGCCTGACCCTCGCCGTAGCGCGCCGCGGTCTCGACGAGCGTGCCGCCGGCGTCGGTGAAGATGCGGAGTTGCTCCCGGGCGGCCTCCTCGGACACTTCCTGGCCCCAGTTCATGGTGCCGAGCCCCAGAGCGGACACGGTCAGGCCGCTCATCCCCACGTTTCGCCGTTGCATGAGGCCTAGCCTAAAGCCTGCCACCGGTGCGATACCTCAGGGGCGTGCGGCATGGCTTAGGGTCTTAAGGGTGAATTGGATAGAAGCGATCATCCTGGGGTTCGTCCAGGGCCTTACGGAATTCCTACCCATTTCATCGAGCGCACACCTGCGCATCGTGGGCGAGTTCCTCCCGAACGCGGAGGACCCGGGCGCGGCGTTCACCGCCATCACCCAGCTGGGCACCGAGACCGCCGTCGTCGTCTTCTTCTGGAAGGACATCGTCCGGATCGTCAAGGCCTGGTTCGGCGCGCTGGGGGGCACGGTGCCCCGGAACGACCCCGATGCGCGCATGGGCTGGCTGGTCATCATCGGCAGCGTACCCATCGTCGTGCTCGGGCTCCTGTTCCAGGAACAGATCGAGGGCTCGTTCCGCAGCATGTGGATCGTCGCGACCATGCTGATCGTCTTCGGGATCATCCTGGCGGTCGCCGACGCCGTCGGACGGCAGACCCGCGACCTCACGAGCCTCACCTACCGGCACGGCATCCTGTACGGACTGGCGCAGGCACTGGCGCTGATCCCCGGCGTGTCGCGCTCAGGCGGCACCATCACCGCGGGCCTGCTCATGGGCTACACCCGCGAGGCCGCGGCCCGTTACTCGTTCCTGCTGGCCATCCCCGCCGTCTTCGGCAGCGGCGTGTTCCAGCTCGTGAAGAGCTACGACGAGACCGGGCCGTACGGGCTGGGGGAGACAGCCCTGGCCACCCTGGTGGCCTTCGTGGTCGGGTTCGCGATCATCGGCTGGTTCCTCCGGTACGTCACCACGCGCGGTTACGGGCTCTTCGTCTGGTACCGCATCCTGCTCGGCCTCGCTCTGTACGCGCTTCTGGGCTTCGGTGTCATCAGCGCCTGACGGCGGCCCGTAAAGTTGATTCTGTGATTGCGTGGAATTCGACTCCTGTCCCAGTACTCGACGGCACCCAGTCGGGTATGACCCTGTTCGATACGGCGCTCCGGGAGTCCGCACGCCTGGCCGACCATTCGGTGCAGAGCCTCTATGTCTGCGGCATCACCCCCTACGACGCCACGCATCTCGGCCATGCGGCCACCTACGTGGCTTTCGACCTCCTCAACCGGACCTGGCGTGATGCCGGCGCCACGGTGCGCTACGTGCAGAACGTGACCGACGTCGACGATCCGCTCCTCGAACGCGCCACCGCCACCGGGGTGGACTGGCAGGACCTCGCCGCGGGCCAGATCGCCCTGTTCCGTGAGGACATGGAGGCCCTGAATGTCCTGCCACCGGACCATTACATCGGGGCCGTCGAGTCCATCGACTGGATCGTCCCGATCGTCGAGAAGCTGGTGGGGCGCGACCTCGCGTACACCGTGCCCGGGGAGGGCGGGGAACCCGACGGCGACGTCTACTTCTCCCTCGACGCGGCGGCCGCCCTCGACAAGGACGACGACGCCCGCTGGTTCCTCGGACAGGTGTCCCACCTCGACGCCGAGACGATGCTCGCGCTGTCGGCCGAGCGCGGCGGGGACCCGCAGCGACCTCACAAGCGCAATGCCCTCGATCCCCTCCTCTGGCGCGTGGCACGGCCCGGCGAGCCGAGCTGGCCCGCCGGGTCGCTCGGCGACGGCAGACCGGGCTGGCACATCGAGTGCGCCGTGATCGCCCAGCAGTTCCTGCCGTCCCCGTTCACCGTGCAGGGCGGAGGCTCGGACCTCGTCTTCCCGCACCACGAGATGAGCGCGTCCCACGCCTGGGCGGTCAGCGGCACACCCCTCGCGCAGCACTACGCCCACGCCGGGATGGTCGGTTACGACGGCGGGAAGATGAGCAAGTCGCGCGGCAACCTGGTCCTCGTGTCCACGCTGCGCCGGGCGGGCGTCGATCCGGCGGCCATCCGCCTCGCGATCCTCGCACACCACTACCGCTCGGACTGGTCCTGGACGGACGGCGTGCTCGACGCCGCGATCCGCCGCCTCGCCACGTGGCGCGACGCGGCGCGGTCGGCGACCGATGACGACGTCGTCGGCCTCCGTGAGCAGGTGCGGACGCACCTCGCGGACGACCTCGATGCGCCGTCCGCGCTGGCCGCGATCGACGCGTGGGCTGCGACGCCACGCGCGGGCGGGACGGACGGACGGGCACTGGCGGACGTCGTCGACGCCCTGCTCGGCGTCCGGCTCTAGGGCCGGGCGGCAGCCGGACTACTGCTCGCGCCGGCGCTTCTTCAGGTACCGCTCGAACTCCCGGGCGATGGACTCGCCGCTGGCCTCCGGGAGGTCCACGGTGTCCTTCGCCTCCTCGAGCTGGCGGACGTAGGCGGCCACCTCCGGGTCCTCCGTGGCGAGTTCGTCCACCCCGCGTTCCCAGGCCTCCGACTCCTCCGTGAGCACGTGCGTGTCCACGGCGATCTGCAGGATCTCCTCGAGCTTGTTCAGGAGCGCGAGCTGCGCCTTCGGGGAGGGCGACTGGCCCACGTAGTGCGGGACGGCCGCCCACAGCGACATGGTGGGGATGTCCGCGAGGAGTCCCATCTCCGCGAGCACGCCCACGATCCCGATCGGCCCCTCGTACGTGGACGGCTCGACGTCGAGGCTCTGTCGGACGACGTCGTCGTCCGACGTGACCGTGACGGGGATGGGCCGCGAGTGGGGCACGTCGGCCAGGAGCGCACCGACCAGGACGATGCAGTCGACATTGAGCTCCTTCGCCAACGCGACCAGTTCGGCGGTGTAGGCACGCCACTTGTAGGACGGCTCGACGCCGTTGACGAGGATCAGGTCAACGTTCGAGTGGGGCACGACGGTCTTGCTGATGCGGGTGTTGGGCCACTTGATCCGGCGCTGCCCCGCAGCGTTCCGCTTGATCATGGGCCGTGTGAACTGGAAGTCGTAGAACTCGTCGGCGTCGATCGTGGAGATGCGCTCACTGCCGAAGAAGCGCCCCATGTACTTCAGCGCGTCGCTGGCCGCCTCACCGGCGTCGTTCCAGCCCTCGAAGGCCGCCAGCATGATCGTGATCCTGCGCTCGGGCTCGCCGGCGTCCTGGAACAGGTCCTGCACGCCGGTCGCCTGGTTCTCCTCGAAGCTATCCACGCTCTCACCCTAAACCCGGTGCGCGGCGATGTCAGGCGGACCCCGGCACCGCCCGACGGCACCACGGGCGGGTCCGCCCGGGCCGCCACCGTAGACTTGGAGGCATGGCAACCCACCCCACCGGCAGCATGCACCTCCTTGCCCCCGACGCGGTCGACGACGGGCGATCGGCCTCCGCCGGGAACTCCGGCGGCCTGCGGGGCGTGCTCTGGGACATGGACGGAACCATCGTGGACACCGAGCCCTACTGGATCCGGGCCGAGACGGAACTCGTCGAAGCGCACGGCGGCACGTGGACGGACGAGCAGGCCACCGCGCTCGTCGGCCAGGCCCTCGAATACTCCGCGGGACAGCTCCAGCGGGCCGGGGTGGACCTCGGCATCCGCGAGATCATCGACCACCTGACCGGGCGCGTGGCGGCCGACGTGGCCAGGGCCGTCCCCTGGCGCCCGGGAGCGCGGGAACTGCTCGCCGCGCTGCACGCCGAGGGCGTCCCCTGCGCCATGGTCACGATGTCCGAGACCCTCCTCGCGAGCGCGGTTGCAGCGCACCTGCCCGAGGGGACGTTCTCCCACCTCGTCACCGGGGACCGCGTGAGCCAGGGCAAGCCCGACCCGGAGGCCTACCAGCTGGGCTTCGACCTGCTGGCCGCCGACAACCCGGGTCTGGACAAGGACGGCGTGGTCGCCATCGAGGACTCCCTACCCGGCGTGACCGCAGCCCTCGCGGCCGGCCTGACCACCCTCGCCGTCCCGCACTTCGTGCTCCTTCCGCCCGATGCGCGCCGCACCGACTGGGACACGCTCGCCGGGCGGACGCCCGCGGACCTCGCGGCCCTGCTGCCCGCCGCAAGGGGCACCGCTCGGGACACCGCCCGGGACGCGTCCGACGACCGGTTCGACGACGGCGAGAACGTCGCGTGAGCGCTCCCAACGACGCTCCGCAGCGGGAGACCAGCCCGGGCCTCTCGCTCGGCCGGATCGCCGGTGTCCCCGTGATCCTCGCCTGGTCCTGGTTCGTGATCACCGCGTTCATCGTGCTGCTCTTCGGGCCCCGCGTCGGCCAGGCCATCCCCGGGATTGGCGTCGGCGCATACGCCGTCGCCCTCGGTTACGCCCTGCTGCTCGCGGTGTCCGTGCTCATCCACGAGCTCGCTCATGCCCTCACCGCCCGCGCGTTCGGCTGGCCCACCACGCGGATCGTGCTCAACCTGTGGGGCGGGCACACCCAGTTCGCGAGCTTCAACGCGTCCCCGGGGCGCTCCCTCCTCGTCGCACTCGCGGGGCCCGCCGCGAACTTCGTGCTCGCCGGCCTCGGCTGGGTGATCCTCCAGATGGTGGCCCCGGGCGGCGTCGCCTTCCTCCTGACGATCATCCTCGTCTGGGCGAACCTGCTCGTCGCGGTCTTCAACGTGCTGCCGGGGCTGCCCCTGGACGGCGGGCGCATCGTGGAGAGCGCCGTCTGGCGAGCCACCGGGAGCCAGGAGAAGGGCACCGTGGCGGCCGGCTGGGCGGGACGCGTCCTCGTCGTCCTGCTCCTGGGTCTCGTGGTGACGGTGCCCCTCGTCCAGGGCCGCGGCCCCGACCTCACGTTCATCCTCATCGCCGTAGTCATGGGCGCCTTCCTGTGGATGGGCGCGTCCGCCGCCATCACGAACGCCCGGATGCGCCTGCGCCTGCCCGCGATCAGTGCAGGACGCCTGCAGAGGCCCGCGGTCGGCGTGCCGGCCGGCACGAGCGTCCTCGCCGTCCGCCGCATCCTCCGGGAGAACCGGGGCACCGCCGTCGTCCTGACCGGGCCGTCCGGCGTCCCCGAGGCCGTGGTGGACGACGCCGCGCTACTGGCCGTCCCGGACGACGCCGCAGCCGACACGGCGGTCCATGCCACCGCACGGCGCCTCGCCGCCGGCGCGTACGTCCCGGAGTCCGCCGAGGGGCAGGAGCTCGTGCAGTTCCTCGCGCGGCTGGAGGGCAACGAGTACGCCGTCGTGAACCGTTCGGGCGCCGTCACCGGAGTGCTCCACCAGCGGACGGTGGTGCAGGCCATCACCGGCAAGGGTGCCGGGCCGACCTCACCCGACGCCTGACCGCCGGCCACCCGGCCCGCCCACGTCCCCCCTTTCCGCCTCATTCATGCCGGCCCCGCCGGCCCACGCCGAAGGACCACCCATGAGCACCACCCCCACCCCCGACGCACCCGCCGCCCCGCACGGCGCAGCAGCCCGCCGCGGACCGTTCCGCGCGGGCGAACGCGTCCAGTTGACCGACGAGAAGGGCCGGATGAACACCGTCACCCTCACGCCCGGCGGCGCCTTCCACACCCACAAGGGCTTCCTCCAGCACGACTCGCTCATCGGTGTCACCGAGGGCACCATCCTCGAGAACACGACCGGTCAGCTGTACCAGGCCCTGCGGCCCCTCCTGTCGGACTTCGTCCTGTCCATGCCGCGCGGCGCGGCCGTGGTCTACCCGAAGGACGCCGGGCAGATCGTCACGATGGCCGACATCTATCCGGGTGCCCGCGTGGTCGAGGCCGGCGTGGGCTCCGGAGCGTTGTCCATCTCGCTGCTGCGGGCTGTCGGAGACAACGGCTACCTGCACTCCTTCGAGCGCCGCGAGGAGTTCGCGGACATCGCCCGCGGCAACGTCGAGACCATCTTCGGCGGCCCCCACCCGGCCTGGCAGATCACCCTCGGCGACTTCCAGGAGCAGGTCCTCGCCCAGGAAGCCCCCGGATCGGTGGACCGCGTGGTCCTGGACATGCTCGCGCCCTGGGAGTGCCTCGACGCCGTCGCCACCGTCCTCGCCCCCGGCGGCGTGTGGATCAGCTACGTGGCCACCGTCACGCAGCTCTCCCGCACCGCCGAGGCCATCCGTGCGGACGGCCGCTTCACCGAGCCCGAGGCCTGGGAGTCCATGGTGCGCGGCTGGCACCTCGAGGGCCTCGCCGTGCGTCCGGACCACCGCATGGTCGCCCACACCGGGTTCCTGCTCACCACCCGCAGGCTGGCCGAGGGGGCCACCGGCTTCACCCCGAAGCGCCGGCCCTCCAAGACCGGGTTCAGCGACGAGGACCTCAATGCCTGGACGCCGCAGGCCGTGGGGGAGCGCGACGTCTCCGACAAGCGGCTGCGCCGCGTCGCCCGCGATGCGGCGTCGACCATCCAGCGCGGCTCCCTGCCCGCCGAGGAGGCCCAGGCCCGCCGCGACGCGATCGCCGACGGCGGCACCGTCGAGTAGTTCGGCGCGCACCCGCCGACGGGAAGAGGTCGGCGGGCCCCGTGCGTTAACACGTGGCAGCAACAGTACGTAAAGCGGACAGACGTCTGCGCTAAGGTCGAAAGACAGCCGAAGGTCGAACCGAAGGTGGCGAACCGAAATGCCGCAACCCGATGATCACGCTCCCGCCGCCGGACCGCGCGAGCCGCAGTCCCCGCTCGTCGACAACTCCGCCGCGCAGCGCCAGCTGAACGTCCTGCGGGACAAGCTGCGCCACATCGACCGCCAGCTGGGCACAGCCACCCAGAACAACGGGAAGCTCGTCAGCGCCCTCGAGGCCGCGCGCACCGAGATCGTCCGGCTGAAGGCCGCCCTCGAGAAGGAGGGAGCGGCACCCTTCAGCTTCGCCACCGTCATGCAGGTCAACCCGAAGCGACCGTCGGAGCCCGGCACCACCACCGAGGCCACGGTGCAGGACACCGCGGACATCCTGCAGTCCGGGCGGAAGCTGCGCGTCACCGTGAGCCCGCTCATCAACGTCCGCCAGCTCGCACCCGGCCAGGAAGTGCTCCTCAACGAGTCCCTGACCATCGTCGCCGCCCTCGGCTACGAACGCGCCGGGGAGATCGTCACCGTCAAGGAACTCCTGGGCACCGACCGCGCCCTCGTGGTGGGGCGCACGGACGACGAACGCGTCATCAAGCTCAGCGGGCCCCTGCAGACCGAGAAGATCCGGGTGGGCGACGCCCTCGCCGTCGACACGAAGTCCGGGTACGGCCTGGAGAAGGTGCCGCGCAGCGAAGTGGAGAACCTCGTGCTCGAGGAGGTCCCGGACATCGCGTACGGGGACATCGGCGGGCTCGGCCCGCAGATCGAGCAGATCCGCGACGCCGTCGAGCTGCCCTTCCTGCACCCCGACCTCTACCGGGAACACGGGCTCAAGCCGCCCAAGGGCATCCTCCTGTACGGACCGCCGGGCTGCGGCAAGACCCTCATCGCCAAGGCCGTCGCCAACTCGCTGGCCGCCCGCGCCGCCGAACGCGCCGGCGTGGAGCAGATCCGCAGCTACTTCCTCAACATCAAGGGCCCCGAACTGCTCGACAAGTACGTGGGGGAGACCGAACGCCACATCCGGCTCATCTTCGCCCGCGCACGGGAGAAGGCCTCGGACGGTAGCCCCGTCGTCGTGTTCTTCGACGAAATGGACTCCCTGTTCCGGACCCGCGGGACGGGAGTCTCCTCGGACGTCGAGACGACCATCGTGCCGCAGCTGCTCAGCGAGATCGACGGCGTCGAGAAGCTCGAGAACGTGATCGTCATCGGCGCGTCGAACCGCGAGGACATGATCGACCCCGCCATCCTGCGGCCGGGGCGGCTGGACGTGAAGATCAAGATCCAGCGGCCCGACGCCGAGGGCGCCGCGGAGATCTTCGCGAAGTACGTCACGGCCGACCTGCCGCTGCACGCGGACGATCTGGCCGAGAACGGCAACGACCCGCAGACCACCATCGCCGAGATGATCCGGCGCACGGTCGAACAGATGTACTCGACGGACAAGTCCAACGAGTACCTCGAGGTGACCTACGCCAACGGTGACACGGAGATGCTCTACTTCAAGGACTTCAACTCCGGGGCGGTCATCCAGAACGTCGTGGACCGTGCGAAGAAGTACGCCATCAAGGACCTCCTCCTCGACGGCAGCAAGGGCCTGCGCATCGAGCACCTGATGCGCGCGGTGGTGGACGAGTTCCGCGAGCACGAGGACATGCCCAACACCACGAACCCCGACGACTGGGCGCGGATCTCCGGCAAGAAGGGCGAGCGCATCACCTACATCCGTACCATCGTGCAGGGCAAGGCAGGCCAGGAACCGGGCAAGTCGATCGAGACGACGGCGAACACGGGCCAGTATCTGTGATCGTCACGGGCGGACGACGGGCCGGACAGCCGGGGGAACTGCCCGCCGTCGGTGAGGGGATCTCCGTCCACCGCGTCATGGGGACGGAGACCGAGTACGGCATCATCGCGCCGGCGCTGCCGTCGGCGAATCCCACGCTGCTGTCCTCGCAGGTGGTCAACGCCTACGCCGCCACCCTGCGCGAAGGACTCGGCAACCTCGCCGGGACACGCTGGGACTACACGGACGAGACACCGCTCACCGACGCCCGGGGCTTCCGGATGGACCGTGCCAGCGCGCATCCGAGCCAGCTCACGGACGAGCCCGTCGAACTCACCGCGGAGCAGATCGCGCTGGAACGCGGGGAGCCCGCCGAGGCAGCGGTGCTCATGAACCTCGTGCTCACCAACGGCGCCCGGCTCTACGTGGACCACGCCCACCCGGAGTACTCCTCACCCGAGGTCACCAGCCCCCTCGACGCCGTGCTCTGGGATCGTGCCGGGGACCACGTGGCCGTCGCCGCGATGAACCGCATCGGGGCCACACCCGGCTTCTCGCCGGTGATCCTCTACAAGAACAACACGGACAACAAGAGCGTCTCCTACGGCTCCCACGAGAACTACCTCGTCCCCCGGAGCGTGCCCTTCTCGAAGCTGGCAGAGGCGCTCATCCCGTTCTTCGTCTCGCGCCAGGTCATCTGTGGTGCCGGCCGCGTGGGCCTCGGACCCCTCAACCAGGAACCCGGCTTCCAGATCAGCCAGCGGGCCGACTTCTTCGAGAACGAGATCGGCCTCGAGACGACCGTCCGCCGCCCCATCATCAACACGCGCGACGAGCCCCACGCCGTCGCGGAGAAGTACCGGCGGCTGCACGTCATCATCGGCGACGCCAACCTGAACGAGGTCTCGAACTACCTGAAGGTCGGCACGACCGCCCTCGTCCTCTCCCTCATCGAGCAGGGTCTCGCGCCGGTGCCCGACCTCGAGGACCCGGTCGAGGCGCTGCGCGCCATCAGCCACGACCCCTCCCTCACGGTGGAGGTACGGCTCAGGGACGGGCGGAGCCTGACCGGGCTCCAGCTGCAGGAACTCTACTGCGACGCGGTCCTGGCGGCGCTGCCGGCGGACGCGGACCCGCAGACCCGCGACGTCGTCGACCGCTGGCAGTCCCTGCTGACCACGCTGAGGAGCGACCCGATGACGGCAGCGCGGGACGTCGACTGGATCGCGAAACTCAGCGTCCTGGAGGCGTACCGGGCACGGGACGGCCTCGCGTGGACGGATCCCCGGCTCGCGCTGATCGACCTGCAGTACGCCGACCTGCGGCCCGAGAAGGGCATCTACCAGCGGCTGGCCCGCCGGGGCGACGTCGAGCTGCTCGTCGATCCCGCCGACGTCGCGCGCGCCGCCGTCGAACCTCCGCGCGACACGCGCGCCTATTTCCGGGGCCGGTGCATCGCCGAGTACCCCGCAGAGGTGGTGGGGGCGAGCTGGGATTCGCTGATCTTCGAACTCCCGGGAGAGCGGAGGCTGCAGCGTGTGCAGACACGCGAACCGCTGCGGGGCACTGCGGCGCTCACCGGCGCGTTGTTCGATGCAGCCGCGGATGCGGAGGATTTCCTCGCCCGATTGTTGAGCGACCCGGATCGCCGCGTGGCACCATAGGAACCAGATCTCCGAACTGATCACGACGACGGAAAGGGTGGACACCGTGGCGACACAGGACCGCAGGAACACCGGCGGCTCGTCCTCCGCGGAGGAGGAGGAAGTCCCCGACCCCGCACCCGCTGCCCCCGCGGCTGCGCAGGACTCCGGCCAGACCCAGGGCGTCGACGACCTGCTCGACGAGATCGACGGCGTCCTCGAGTCGAACGCGGAGGAATTCGTCCGCGGGTTCGTGCAGAAGGGCGGCCAGTAGCGGATGCTCCCGGATGATGCCGCGGCAGCGGTCCCACGGGCCGCCTCGACGTCCTTCGCCGACTACCTGGGCGTGCACCATCCGCACATGCTGCCGTCGAACCGGACCCTCGGACCGGTGACGGCCACCTCCGATGCCTCCCGTCTCGCCCCGCACGCGACGACGATCGTCTCGCTCACCTTCCCGGGGGGCGTCCTCATGGCCGGGGACCGCCGCGCCACGATGGGCAACGTCATCGCCAGCCGCCACATCGAGAAGGTGTTCCCCGCCGATCGCTCCTCGGTGCTCGGGATCGCCGGCAGCGCCGGCATCGGGGTCGACCTGGCGCGGCTCTTCCAGGTGGAGCTGGAACACTACGAGAAGATCGAGGCCACCATGATGAGCCTGGACGGCAAGGCGAACCGCCTCGCCGCCATGGTCCGCCAGAATCTCCCGATGGCCATGCAGGGCCTCGCCGTCGTCCCGCTCTTCGCTGGCTTCGACACCGACCGGCACCTCGGACGTCTCTTCTCGTTCGACGTCACGGGAGGCCGCTACGAGGAGCACGAGCACCACTCCGTCGGCTCGGGCTCGGTCTTCGCCCGGGGCGCCCTGAAGAAGCTGTGGAACCCGGGCCTCGACGAGGCGTCCGCCGTCCGTGTGGCCGTCGAGGCCCTCTACGACGCGGCCGACGACGACTCCGCGACCGGCGGACCGGACACCGTGCGAGGGCTGTGGCCCGTGGTCTACGTCGTGGACGCCGCCGGCACGCGCCGCGTGCCCGAGCGTGACCTCGAAGCCGTGGCGCACACCATCATCGACGCCCGATCGTCCGCGGGCCGGGAGGCATAGGCCATGACCCAGCAGTTCTACGTCTCGCCCGAGCAGCTGATGAAGGATCGCGCCGACTTCGCGCGCAAGGGCATCGGGCGCGGCCGATCGGTGGTGGTGATGAGCTGCCGGGACGGCATCGCCCTCGTCGCCCAGAACCCGTCCCCCTCCCTGCACAAGCTCGGTGAGATCTACGACCGCATCGCCTTCGCGGCGGTCGGCAAGTACAACGAGTTCGAGAGCCTCCGCCAGGCCGGGGTCCGCTACGCGGACGTCCGCGGCTACTCCTACGCCCGCGAGGACGTCACCGCACGCGGCCTCGCCAGCGTGTACGCACAGAGCCTCGGCGCCGTGTTCACCGCCGAGAGCAAGCCCTTCGAGGTGGAGCTCGTCGTGGCCGAGGTGGGGCGCGTCCAGGACGCCGACCACCTCTACCGGCTCACCTTCGACGGTTCCATCGCCGACGAGGCCGGCTTCGTGGTCATGGGCGGCGCCGCCGACGCCGTCGTCGGCGCCCTCCGCGGGACCTGGACCGCGGATGTCGGCCTGGCCGGGGGCGTCCGGGCCGCGGCGCGGGCCCTCGCGAGTGCCGCGACCCGCGCGTCGGCCGACGGCGACCTGCCGGAGACGCCGGTCCTGGACCCCTCCGTCCTCGAGGTCGCGTTCCTGGAGCGGGACCCGGACACCCTGCGCGGGAGCCACCGCGCATTCCGGCGGATCGGCGGCCCCGAACTCGAGAGCATGCTCCAGGGCGGACAGGACAGCTGATGGACCGGCGTATCTTCGGTGTCGAGACCGAGTTCGGGATCTCCTACTCGGGGCCGGACTCGCGTCCGCTGTCGCCCGAGGAGGTGGCCCGCTACCTCTTCCGGAAGGTCGTGAGCTGGGGCAGGTCCTCCAATGTGTTCCTCACGAACGGGTCCCGTCTGTACCTCGACGTCGGATCCCACCCCGAGTACGCCACGGCGGAGTGCGACGACCTCGCGCAGCTCATCGCCCACGACCGCGCGGGCGAGCTGATCCTGGAGGACCTCGTCGCCGAGGCTCAGCGGAAGCTCTCCCACGAGGGCTACGACGGGCGGATCTACCTCTTCAAGAACAACACGGACTCCGCGGGCAACTCCTACGGCAGCCACGAGAACTACCTCATCCCGCGCAAGCTCGAGTTCGCCCGGCTGGCCGACATCCTCATCCCGTTCCTCGTGACGCGCCAACTGCTCGTCGGTGCCGGCAAGGTCCTCAAGACGCAGACCGGCTCCCTCTACGCCTTCTCCCAGCGCGCGGACCACCTGTGGG
Source organism: Arthrobacter sp. TMS2-4 (assembly GCF_054511075.1). Taxonomy (NCBI): domain Bacteria; kingdom Bacillati; phylum Actinomycetota; class Actinomycetes; order Micrococcales; family Micrococcaceae; genus Arthrobacter; species Arthrobacter sp. TMS2-4. Next base: position 195,307 of record NZ_JBTNDI010000004.1, on the reverse strand, counting down.
AGGGCATCTCCTCCGCCACCACCCGCTCACGCCCCATCATCAACACCCGCGACGAGCCGCACGCCGACGCCGAGCACTACCGCCGGCTGCACGTCATCGCCGGCGACTCGAACATGTCCGAGACCACCACGCTGCTCAAGATCGGCTCGGTGGACCTGCTGCTGCGGATGGTCGAGGCGGGTGAGCTGATGCGCGACTACCGCCTGGAGAACCCCATCCGCAGCATCCGGGAGATCTCCCACGACCTCACGGGCCGCCAGCTCCTCAAGCTCGCCAACGGCCGCCACATGACGGCGCTGGAGATGCAGCGCGAGTACCTGGCGAAGGCGACGGCGTTCGTCGAGCAACACGGGGCCCACAACCGGCACGTACCCGCCATCCTGGACCTGTGGGAGCGCGTCCTCGACGCCGTGGAGACGGGGAACACCTCGCACATCGACCGGGAGGTCGACTGGGCCATCAAGAAGAAGCTCATCGACCGCTATCTTGCCCGGTCCGGGGGAGACCTCGACTCGGCGAAGGCCGCCCAGCTCGACCTCACCTACCACGACATCTCCCGCACGCGCGGACTGTTCTTCCTCCTCCAGGCCAGGGGCGAAGCCCTGCGCGTCATCGACGAGACGGCGGTGAAGGAGGCGGTGGACGTGCCGCCGCAGACCACCCGGGCGCGGCTCCGGGGTGAGTTCGTCCGGCGTGCGAAGGAGGCGAACCGCGACTACACGGTCGACTGGGTGCACCTCAAACTCAACGACAGGGCGCAGCAGACCATCCTCTGCAAGGACCCCTTCGCCTCCGTCGACGAGAGGGTCGAGGCACTCCTGCAGCAGTTGTGACGGGGACGGCGGTCCCCGATGCCGTTAGGCTTGTCGGGGCCCATTGTTCAGCGGGCACCCTGGACCGGACACCGAACCGAAAGTAGCTTCGTGCGAAAAGTACTCACAACCTCCCTGGCGCTCACGCTGTTCGTCTCAGCCTGTGGCGGGCCCACGACGGACGACCTGACCGGAGATCTGGGCGGGGGTTCGTCCGGACCGTCGGCCGGCGCCGCCGGGATCCTCGAGTCGGTGGAAGTGTCGGGCGGCACCGACGAAGAGGCACCGACCGTCGAGTTCGACGAGCCCCTCGACATCACCGGCGTGGCCGCGAGGACCGTGGTGGAGGGCGACGGGGACGCCATCGAGGCCGGCGAGGAGCTCCGCTACCAGCTCGTGTCGCTCAACGCCGAGGACGGCGAGGTCCTCGGGGACACCTACAGCCGGGGCGAGCCGCAGGTCCTCCCGGTCGACGACATGCTCAAGGAGCAGGACGCCGAGCTGTACGAGGTCCTGACCGGTTCCAAGGTCGGCGCCCAGGTGGCGTACACCCGCCCCGCACCCGAAGCCGCGGAGGGCCAGCCGGCCGCCCCGGAGCAGCTGATCGTCCTGAAGGTGATCTCCGCGGAGCAGCCCCCGCCCGAGCCCGAGGTGCTCTCGCCCGAGGAGGTCCAGGAGCTCGACGACGCCGGCGAGCTGCCCACGTTCACCTTCGGTGACGACGGCGCGCCCGAGGTCAGCATCCCGGACAACGAGCCCTCCGACGATCTCGTGGTGAAGGTCCTCAAGGAGGGCACCGGCGAGGAAGTCACCGAGGCCGACACCATCACCGCCAAGTACGCCGGGTGGCGCTGGGAGGACGGCGAGCAGTTCGACTCCAGCTACGAGCGCGGCGAGCCCGCCGAATTCCCGCTGACCGGCGTGATCGAGGGCTGGACCAAGGGCCTCGCCGGCCAGAAGGTCGGCTCCCAGGTGCTCCTCGTCATCCCCGGCCAGATGGGCTACGGGGACCCCGCGCCCGAGGGACGCCCCTCCGGCACGCTCGTGTTCTTCGTCGAGATCACCGACAAGGCCTCCGCCGAATAACGCCGGCCCGGCCAGTATCCATCCACCGATCCAAGGAGTACCCATGTCATTCGGACACCGCGAATTCGACCGCCAGAAGCCGGAGATCGACTTCCCCGCGCACGACGTCCCCGCCGACCTCGTCATCGAGGACATCATCACGGGCACCGGCGACGAGGCCAAGCCGGGCGCGACCGTCTCCGCCCACTACGTGGGGGTCGCGTTCTCCACGGGCGAGGAGTTCGACGCCTCCTGGAACCGTGGCACCCCGCTCGACTTCAAGGTCGGCGTCGGCCAGGTCATCCAGGGCTGGGACCAGGGGCTCCTCGGCATGAAGGTCGGCGGCCGCCGACGCCTGGAGATCCCGTCCCACCTCGCCTACGGCGCGAGCGGCGCCGGATCGGCGATCGGCCCGAACGAGGCGCTGATCTTCGTCGTCGACCTGGTCGGAGTGCGCTAGCGCACCGCGGCGGGCCGCAGGTGCGCGACTGCCCGGGCCCCCTAACACGGAAGGGACGTATGCCGGCCACGGCCGGTGTGCGTCCCTTCCGGCGCTCCCGTGACGGTAGGGTTTTCCCGTGTCCGCAAAACGTACCGAACGCCTCCTCACCCTCGTGATCATGCTCCTGTCGAGCCGTCGCGGGTTCACGAAGGAGGAACTGTTCGAGGAGATCGACCTGTACCGCGAGGCGACGTCCGTGGCGGCCCGCGAGAAGCTCTTCGACCGCGACAAGGCGGCACTGCGCGAGCAGGGAATCCCGCTCGAGGCCTTCAGCGAGGACGCGCTGTTCGACAACGACAACACCGTGCAGCGGTACCGGATCAGCGCCGAGGACTACCGGCTCGGCGGCGTGAGTTTCCTGCCCGAGGAGTACGCCGTCCTCAACCTCGCCGCCGGTGTCTGGGACCAGGGCTCCCTGGATTCCGCGGCGTCCCGCGCCCTCCGGAAACTCAGCTCCCGCAGCACCGACGGCGGGGTCGAGCTCACGCCGCTGATCCAGCCGCGCATCACCACGGATGCCCCCTACTGGGACACCGTGTGGCAGGCCCTCACTTCCCGCACTCCCCTGCGCTTCCCGTACCGGGCGGCGAGCACCGGCCGCGAGGAGGTGCGGACGGTGCACCCGTGGGGCATGGGTGCCCGCTTCGGCCACTGGTACCTCGTCGGCTTCGACACCACGCGCCAGGCCGAGCGGTTCTTCCGCCTCTCCCGCATGACCGGGGAGCCCGTCATCCTGGAGGGGACCTTCGACGTCCCGCCGGCCTTCGACATGAACCGGACGCTGTCCTCGCTGTCCCGTAGCGAGCCCGACCGAACCGCCGTCGTCGCGGCGCGTCCCGGATCCTGCCAGGTGCTGCGCGTCCGCAAGGACGCCGAGATCGTGCAGACGGGGGAGGAGTGGGACATCCTCCGGGTGCCGTATGCGGCGTCGAGCCCGATGGCCGCGACCATCGCCGGACTGGGCACCAATGCGAGGGTCGAGGAGCCGCCGGAGCTCGCCGCGGCGGTCGTCCGGCTCCTCGACGAAGCCCACAGGGCTGCCCTGGCGGCGCCCGAGCACCTCGAGATCACCGGACGCGCCCGCCCCGCGCCCCGGCGCAAGTCGTCCTCCCAGGACCACCTGCTGCGCCTGCTCGATCTCGTCCCGTACCTTCTGGCGCATCCCGGGTCGGACGTGGGGGAGACGGCGCGCCGTTTCGACATCACCGAGAGCCAGCTCACCAAGGACCTCGACCTGCTGTTCGTGAGTGGCCCGCGCCATTACCCCGACGGCCTGATGGACGTGAACATCGAGGACGACCGGATCTACCTCACCAACGCACGTGACCTCGCCGAGCCCGTGAAGCTCAGCATGGACGAGGCGTGCTCCCTGATCCTGGGGCTGCAGGCCCTCCGGGAACTGCCGGGCATGCGGAACAACGAGGCGATCGTCAGTGCGCAGACCAAGCTGACCGCCGCGACCGGCGACGCGGCGCGGATCGGGACGGCCGTGGCCACCAAGCTCACCGAGGACGACGTCGACCCGACGCTCGAGGTGCTGCAGGCCGCCCTGCACGCGAAGGTGCGTGTGGACGTGGACTACTTCGTGCCGACACGCGACGAGATCACGCACCGCCTCCTCGAACCGGTCCGCATCTTCCTGCACCAGGACACGTGGTACCTCGAGGCCTGGAGCGTGGACTCCGACGGGCTGAGGAACTTCCGGCTGGACCGGATCCAGCGGGCCACCCTGACGGATCAGCCGGCCACCGCGGACCTGGACGAGGGGTTCCTCGCGCGCGACCGGCAGAGCGTCCTGCCCTACCGTTCCGGCGCTGCCGATCTCGCCGTCACCCTCCTGCTCGAGCCACGCGCCCGCTGGATCGCGGCCCAGTACAACGCCGATGCCGTGGAGGAACTGGGCGAGGACCGCCTGGCCGCCCGCCTCAAGGTCGCGTCCAGCACCTGGATCCCGGGACTCGTGGCCGGCCTCGGGGGATCGGCGGCGGTCGTCGCGCCGGCGGGCCTGCGCGAGGAGACCCTCCGCTGGCTCGAGGCGGCGCGTGCCCATCAGGCACTGGCCTAGACTGGGACCATGCTGTGGTGGATGTGGATCGTGCTGTGGGTTGCGCTGGTGGCCGTCAGCGTCATCTTCCTCGTCGTGGTCGGCTTCCGTGTCTTCCGCCGTGGAATGCGAACACTTGGTGAATTCGGGGCGGCGATGGACCGTCTCCAGGTGGACGCGCTTCCCGCCGACACCGAGGACGACGTCGCGGGAGCGGTCCGCTCCGGCGCCCCGGGCATCCCCGTGCCGGCCGTCTTCTCGGCTCCGGACACGGTCCGTGCGGCCCGGGACCTGGCGAGGACCCGCCGTATCGATGACCGGCGGGCGCGCCGCGTCGCGAAGCGGGACCAGCGCGAACAGCCGCAGCTCCTGCAGGACATGCCCCACCTGTGAACTAAACTCGAGGGTGAACCAACGAGAGGAAATGGGCATGAGGCTCGAAGGCTGGCACATCGTCATCATCATCGTTCTTGCGATCGTCCTGTTCGGTGCGCCGAAGCTGCCCGGACTGGCCCGCAGTGTGGGACAGTCCCTGCGCATCTTCAAGTCCGAGGTGAAGCAGATGAAGGACGAGAACAACACGGGAGAGACCGGCGCGGATCCCGTCGAGGGCCGCGTGGTGAACACCCCGGCATCCCAGACCTACACGCCCACGTACCAGTCGCCCGTCCCGCCGCGGGGATCGGCGCAGCAACACCACGGCACCGCCCCGGCCCCTGGTGCGCACACCCCGGGACCGGAGGGCGAGCGTCCTGCCGGCCCGTCGCAGCAGAGCGGTAGCTCGCCCACCAGCCAGTAGGCGGGATCCGTGTCACCCGCATCGGCGCGCAAACGCGGCAGGAAGGCCAACCCTGAGGGGCGCATGGCCCTGAAGGAGCACCTGCGCGAGGCCCGGAACCGGCTGTTCAAGTCCGCGATCGCGGTCATCGCCGCCACCGTGGTGGGCTTCTTCGTCTACGAGCCGGTCCTGCGCGCCCTGGCCGCGCCGATCATCGCGATCAACGAGCAGGAAGGCCGCACGGCGTCGCTGAACTTCGACAGCGCGGCCTCCCCGTTCGACCTGCTGATCCAGGTATCGGTGTTCCTGGGTCTGGTGCTCTCCAGCCCCGTCTGGCTCTACCAGCTGTGGGCGTTCATCACCCCGGGGCTGAAGACCAAGGAGCGGCGGATCGCCCTGGCCTTCATCGCCGTCGCGTTCCCGCTGTTCCTCGCGGGGATCTGGCTGGCCTGGCTGATCCTCCCCAACGCGGTCCGGGTGCTGACCGAGTTCACGCCGGAGGACTTCTCCAACTACATCAGCGTGTCCGTGTACTTCGCGTTCGTGCTCCGCCTGATGCTGGCCTTCGGGATCGCGTTCCTGCTGCCCGTGGTCCTCGTCGGGCTGAACATGGTCGGGCTGGTCACGGGGAAACAGATCCTCAAGGCCTGGCGCATCACCGTGTTCCTCGTCTGCCTGTTCGCCGCGATGGCGGCGCCGGGCGGGGACGCCCTGAGCATGTTCTACCTCGCTGTTCCCCTGCTGCTGCTGTTCTTCGTCGCGATCGGCCTGTGCCTGCTCAACGACAGGCGCCGGGCCCGCCGCGCCGCGGCCCGGGAGGCCGCTGTGGACGCCACCGCAGGCACCGCCACACCGCTGGATGCCCTCTAGCCCGAGGCACGACGCAGCTCCCTCCCGCACGCGTGATCCACGGCGTGCCCCGCCGCGGTGGGGCCGCGTGCCGGGCACCGGCGAAGCGTCTAGGGTGGAACGATGAACACCCCCGCGGAGAGATACGCAGCTGCAAGGGCACGCACGAACCACTCCCGGACGCAGTTGTTCCATTTCGAGCAGACCCTCGATTTCGAGCTCGATCCGTTCCAGCGGGAAGCCTGCACCGCCCTCGAGGCGGGTAGGGGCGTACTCGTCGCGGCACCCACCGGAGCCGGCAAGACGGTGGTCGGCGAGTTCGCGGTCTTCATGGCGCTGCAGCGCGGCCTCAAGGCCTTCTACACCACGCCGATCAAGGCGCTCAGCAACCAGAAGTACTCGGAACTGTCCGCCGTGCACGGCAGCGACCGCGTCGGGCTGCTGACGGGGGACACGAGCATCAACGGTGACGCCGACGTGATCGTGATGACCACCGAGGTCCTGCGCAACATGCTCTACGCCAATTCGGACGCGCTCGACAACCTCGGGTACGTGGTGATGGACGAGGTGCACTACCTGGCCGACCGCTTCCGGGGCGCCGTCTGGGAGGAAGTGATCATCCACCTGCCCACCGAGGTGAAGCTGGTGTCCCTCAGCGCCACGGTGTCCAACGCGGAGGAGTTCGGTGCGTGGCTGGACACCGTGCGGGGGGACACCGACGTCGTCGTGTCGGAGCACCGGCCCGTGCCCCTCTGGCAGCACGTCATGGTGGGCCACGACCTGATGGACCTGTTCGCGGGCGACATCGCCTTCGACGAGGCCGCACCGGCCGGTGCCGACGCCGGCGCCCGGGACCAGTACGACGTGAACCCGGAACTGCTCGAACTGGCCAGCAGCGAGATCCGCATGAACCAGCGCGCCGGCTGGGGTGCGGGCGGGCGGCGCGGCAAGCAGCGCAACGGGCGCGGCGGGCCGCCGCCGACGACGATGGTGCGCCGGGCCACGAGGCCCCAGGTGATCGCGGCCCTGGACCGCTCGGACCTGCTCCCGGCCATCACGTTCATCTTCTCCCGGGCCGGCTGCGAGGCCGCCGTCACCCAGTGCCTGCACGCCGGACTGTGGCTCACCACGGAGGACGAGCGCGACGAGATCAGCGAGACCGTCGATGCTGCGACGATGGACATCCCCCGGGAGGATCTCGAGATCCTCGGGTTCTGGACCTGGCGCGAAGGCCTCATCCGCGGCTTCACCGCCCACCACGCGGGCATGCTGCCCACGTTCAAGGAGATCGTCGAGAAGCTGTTTGCCGCCGGGCTGGTCAAGGCCGTCTTCGCCACCGAGACCCTTGCCCTGGGCGTGAACATGCCCGCCCGCACCGTGGTGCTGGAGAAGCTGGACAAATTCAACGGCGAGGCCCACGTGAACGTCACGGCGGGGGAGTACACGCAGCTCACGGGCAGGGCCGGGCGCCGCGGGATCGACGTCGAGGGTCACGCCGTCGTGCTGTGGCAGCCGGGCACGGACCCGGGAGCGGTGGCGGGCCTCGCCTCCCGTCGCACCTATCCGCTGAATTCGAGTTTCCGGCCCACGTACAACATGAGCATCAATCTCATGGCCCAGTTCGGTCAGGCCCGGTCCCGGGAGATCCTCGAGACCTCCTTCGCGCAGTTCCAGGCGGACCGCTCCGTGGTGGGGCTCGCGAAGCAGGTGCGCAGCCGCGAGGAGTCCCTCAGGGGCTACGAGAAGTCCATGACGTGCCATCTCGGGGATTTCCGTGAGTACGCGAACCTGCGGCGGGAGCTGTCCGAGCTGGAATCACGGGCGTCCCGGGACCGGTCCCGGACGCTGCGCTCGGCGGCGGAGTCCTCCCTCGAATCCCTGCGGCCCGGGGACGTGATCGATGTGCCCGGCGGGCGGAGCCAGGGATTCGCCGTCGTGCTGGACGGTGACACGTCCAGGGAACCCCGGCCCACCGTCCTGACCCTCGAGACGCAGATCCGCCGCGTCGGTGTACAGGACCTCGACGGGCCCGTCGAGGTCCTCTCCCGCATCCGCATCCCGAAGCACTTCAGCGCGCGCAGCCCGAAGGACCGGCGCGACCTCACCTCGTCGCTCCGGAACGCGCTGCAGGAGAACCGGCCGCCCCGCCAGGGCGCCGATCGGGTTTCCGCCGGGTACTCGGCGTCGGCTGCCGCGGAGGAGCGTGCGATCACGGACCTCCGTCGCCGCCTCCGCGCCCACCCCTGCCACGGCTGCAGCGAACGCGAACAGCACGCCCGGTGGGCGGAACGGTGGGGGAAGCTGCGCCGCGAGACCGACCGGCTCGCCGGTCAGATCCGGGGCCGCACGAACACGATCGCCAAGACCTTCGACCGCGTCTCGGAGGTCCTCGGGCACTACGGCTACGTCGAGTACACCGACGAGGGCGTCGTCGTCAGCACCTCCGGCCAGAAGCTGCGGCGCATCTACGGGGAGAAGGACCTCCTCATCGCGCTCTGCATCGAGGAGGGCGCATTCAGCGACCTCGACGCCGCCGAGCTCGCCGCGGTCATCACCGTGCTCGTGTACCAGGCCAAGCGGGAGGAGCGGGGCCTGCGCCCCGTCATGCCGAGTGTGGCACTGGAGGGTTCCGTCGAGGCGATCATCCGCCGGTGGTCGCAGCTCAACGACGTCGAGGAGCAGCACCGGCTGCCCGTCACGGGAGAGCCGGAGCTCTCGCTGGTGTGGCCGATGTTCAAGTGGGCTCAGGGCCGCTCCCTCCAGGCCGCCCTGAGCGGGACCGACCTCGCGGCCGGCGACTTCGTGCGCTGGTCGAAGCAGGTCATCGACCTCCTGGACCAGCTCGCGAAGGTGCCGGACCTGCCCGGGAACCTGCAGCAGACCTGCAAGCGCGCGATCGCCCTGGTCCGTCGCGGCGTGGTGGCATACTCGAACATCAGTGAGTGAGTCCCGCCGTCGGACCCGCCCTCCACAGAAAGCCATCCCGCACCGCCATGCCATCTCCTGATCGCTCCACGCCCGTCCTGTACCGCAACGGGTCCGTCTACAGCCCCGCCGACCCCTTCGCCACCGCCATGCTCGTCGACGGCGGGACGGTCGCATGGGTGGGGACCGAGCACGCGGCCGCCAACCTCACAGGGCCGGGCGTCCGCACCGTCGACCTGGACGGCGCGCTCATCGCCCCCGGGTTCGTCGACGCGCACACGCACACCACGGAGACCGGGATCGCGCTCGGCTCGATCGACCTCACCGGGTGCCGTTCGCTGCGGGAACTGCTCGACGCGGTGGCCGCGGCGGCGTCCGCCGGCGCCTCCACGATCCTCGGGTTCGGCTGGGACGAGTCCCAGTGGCCCGAGAAGCGGGTGCCGACCGCCGGGGAGCTCGACCGTGCCGGCGACGGCGCCCTCGTCTACCTGGTGCGCGCCGACATCCACTCGGCCGCCGTCTCGGGCGTGCTGGCGGCCGGCCTCGGCCTCGCGGACACGGATGGCTGGGACGACGGGTTCGTGGTCCGGGACGCCCATGAGGTGGCCCGCCGGGCCACCCGGAGCCTGTCGGCGGACCAGCGCCGCACCTACCAGCAGGCGGCGCTGCTGCACGCCGCCTCCCGCGGCTACGTCGCGCTGACCGAGATGGCCGCCCCGCACATCGCGCCCCGCGAGGACCTGGAGACGCTGCTCTCGATCGACGGCCCGGTCGGCGGGCTGCCGCTGCCCGAGGTCATCCCCTACTGGGCTCAGCTGACGTCCTCGCCCCGGGAGGTGCGCGAGCTCATGCTGGGCTTCGGCGGTCGCCTAGCGGGCCTTGCCGGGGACCTCAACGTCGACGGGTCGATCGGCTCACGCACCGCCGCGCTTCGCGAGCCGTACAGTGATGCCCCGGCCAGCCGGGGGTCGCTCTACCTGTCCGCGGACGACGTCGCCGGCCACCTGCTGGCCGCGACGGCGGAGAGGGTGCAGGCCGGCTTCCACGTTATCGGGGACGCCGGACTCGATGCCGTCCTGCAGGGCCTGGAACGGACCGCACGGGAACTCGGAGTGGAGGAGGTCCGCCGTGCCCGCCACCGCCTGGAGCACGTCGAGCTCGCCGACGACGCCGCGATCGCCGCCCTGGTGCACTACGGGGTGGCCGTCAGCGGCCAGCCGGCCTTCGATGCCCTCTGGGGCGCGGGGGACGGCCTGTACGCCCAGCGGCTGGGGGAGCGGCGTGCGGGCATGAACCGCTTCGCCTCACTCCTGTCCGCCGGTGTGCTCGTGGCGCTGGGTTCGGACAGCCCGGTCACCCCGCTCGATCCCTGGGCTTCGGTGCGCGCCTGCCTCCGCCACAGCAACGCCTCGGAGAACATCTCGGCGCGGGCCGCGTTCATCGCACATACGCGGGCGGGCTGGCGGCTCTCCGGCCGCAGTCCCATGATGGGACAGCTCGCGCCGGGGACGCCCGCATCCTTCGCGGTCTGGAAGGTCGACGAGCTGATGGTGCAGACCCCGGACAATCGGGTGCAGTCCTGGAGCACCGACCCCCGCGCGGGGACCCCGCTGCTGCCGGCGCTCGACACCGAGAACGCGCCGGAGTGCCTGGAGACCGTGCACGACGGCCACCGCCTGTACGTGGCGGAGGGGTTCGCCGACGCCTGATCCGGAGACCGGCGCCCCACATCCGTCGGCGGAACCCGACCCGCCCCTGACCTGCACCGAAGGAGATTCCCGCAGGTCAGGGGACTGTTGACACGTCCTCCACAGCACGTAAGCTCTTGAGAACGGGTTAGACGAACTCCTGCGGGAGGGAACCTGGCTGGTCTCCGCAAGCGCAATGCATCGGCCTCTTTCTTGGCGCGCGTTGCCCATCCCATCGGAGCCGGCAGTCAAAGGGCAGGTCCACACGCCAGTAGAAAACGGTGGCCGCATACGTGCGGGCGCCGGTACGAAGGCGTGGGGACCTGCCCGAGTGCTCTTTCCAGCGGGCCCGCCGCGCGCGTCGCCTATACTTGCTGACTGGCTCCCCTGCGGAGCCGTCCGTGCGCGATGCGCACCTCGACGGAAAGGTCCCTCTGCGTGCGAGTCCTCACGATCATCCCCACCTACAACGAGATCGAGTCGCTGCCGGTGACCTTGGCCCGCCTGCGCGCCGCCGTCCCCGCCTCGGACGTCCTCGTCGTCGACGACAACAGCCCGGACGGCACCGGCGACCTCGCAGACCGCGCTGCCGCAGCCGACGAGCAGGTGCACGTGCTGCACCGTCAGGGCAAGGAGGGCCTCGGCGCAGCCTACATCGCAGGCTTCCGCTGGGGCCTGGCGCGGGACTACGACGTCCTCGTCGAGATGGACGCCGACGGCTCCCACAGGCCCGAGCAGCTCCAGGGCCTCCTCGACGCCGTGCACCGCGCGGACCTCGTGATCGGCAGCCGCTGGGTCCGCGGCGGCAGCGTCGTCAACTGGCCCGTGCACCGCAAGCTCCTCTCGCGCGGCGGCAGCACCTACTCACGGCTCATGCTGGGCCTTCCAGTCCGCGACATCACCGCCGGGTTCCGCGCGTTCCGCCGTTCCACGCTGGAGGCGCTCGACCTCGCGGCGGTCGACTCGGTGGGCTACGGTTTCCAGGTCGATATGACCTTTCGGGTCGCACGCCTGGGCCTGACCATCGTCGAGGTCCCGATCACCTTCGTGGAACGGGAACTCGGGGTCTCCAAGATGAGTGGGAACATCGTCTTCGAGGCGATCGCCAATGTGACCCGCTGGGGGCTCGGAGCACGCTGGGCCAAGCTCACCGGCCGGGCCTGAGACCGGTCGACCTTACGAAAAAGGCACCCGCCGCAGCGGGTGCCTTTCCTCGTCACGGAGTGCATCCGGCCTAGGCGGGTCGGCGCTCACCGCGACGCTCGCGGAGGATCGTCAGTCGATCCTGCAGGATCTGCTCGAGTTCCTCGACGGAGCGGCGCTCGAGGAGCATGTCCCAGTGGGTACGCACCGGCTTGTCGTTGGAGGTGTCCGGCTTCTCGCCGTCGACCAGGAGGGCTTCCTTGCCGGTCTTCGAGACCCAGGTCGCGGGGATGTCGGCCTCGGAGGAGAACGTCACGAAGACCCGCTCGCCGTCCTCGCACCGGTATTCCACACGCTGCCGGGGAGCGGGCTCGACGCCGGACTCCGTTTCCATCGACTGTGCACCGAGGCGCATCCCGCGCAGGCTACGATCGCTCATGTTGTTCTCCTAGTCACCCTGGTCCCCGTCGCCGGGGACCGTTGCCGCTGTAGTTTCTCCGGACGCCTCGACCGGGCCGTGCCGCCGACACCCGGCGGGACCGCCGCCGCCGGGAGGCGACGCGGAAGCTGTCTGTCATAACACCGTGCGCCCCGGGCTTGTTCCTGCGGGGCACACGGATAAACACCTAACTATACAGGGCGCCCGCCTAGGTGCGGGTCGCGAGCTCCGGTCCGTCCGACGGCGAGTCGGGTGTAGTGGTGCCCAGGACGTTACCGATGCCCTTGAGCGCCTCGCCGACCTCGCTCGGGATGATCCAGAGTTTGTTCGCGGAGCCGTCGGCGAGCTTCGGCAGGGTCTGCAGGTACTGGTAGGCGAGAAGCTTCTGCGTGGGATTCCCCTTGTGGATGGCATCGAAGACCTTGTGGATCGCCTGTGCCTCGCCGTCCGCGCGGAGGATCGCCGCCTTCGCGTCGCCTTCGGCCGCGAGGATCGCCGCCTGGCGCTGGCCTTCCGCGGTGAGGATCTGGGACTGCTTGGTGCCCTCCGCGGTGAGGATGGCCGCCCGACGGTCCCGCTCGGCGCGCATCTGCTTCTCCATGGAGTCCTGGATGGAGTGGGGCGGGTCGATCGCCTTGAGTTCCACGCGTCCTACCCGGATGCCCCACCGTCCGGTCGCCTCGTCGAGGACACCGCGAAGCTGACCGTTGATCTGGTCGCGGGAGGTCAGCGCTTCCTCGAGGTTCAGCCCGCCGACCACGTTCCGGAGGGTCGTCGTCGTCAGCTGCTCGACGGCCTGGATGTAGTTGGCGATCTCATAGGTGGCCGCGCGCGGGTCGGTGACCTGGAAGTACACCACCGTGTCGATGGACACCACCAGGTTGTCCTCGGTGATCACCGGCTGCGGAGGGAAGGAGACCACCTGTTCCCGGAGGTCGAGCAACGGCAGCAGCCGGTCGACGAAGGGGATCAGGATCGTCAGGCCCGGGTTCAGCGTCCGCTGGTACTTGCCGAGACGCTCGACCACGCCGGCGCGGGCCTGCGGGATGATCCGCACGGCCTTCACGAGAATGACCAGGACGAAGATGATGAGGACGATCAGAACGAGGGCGACCCCGATCGTTCCTGCGGAGGCGTTCATGTATCCCCTTTGTTGTGGTGGGTTCGCTCCGCCCGGCCGATCGGCCGCGGAGCGGGACAGCTGGCGGTACGCGTCACACTTCGGCGACCGGGGGTGCCGGGCGCTCGAGCGCGGGTTCGACGACGGCGGTGGCCCCGTCGATCCTCGCGACCGCGAGGCGCGCTCCTGCGGGGAGGGACGCGCCGTCGGCCGACCGCGCCGTCCACGTGTCCCCGCCGATCTTCACGGTGCCGGAGTGTGCGGTGACGGGCTCGAGGGCGACGGCGGCGGCGCCCACGAGGCGGTCGATGTTGTTCAGCTGGTCGGCCGGGCCCCGCTTGAGGTGCCGGACGGCCACCGGCCGGACGAGCAGGATCATGAGGAGGGACACCACGGCGAAGACGACGATCTGCAGGACCAGCCCCGCGCCCATGGAATCGGCCACGAGGGCGGCCATCGCGCCGACGGCGAGCATGATGAAGAGCAGGTCGAGGGTGAGGGTCTCCACGACGGCCAGCCCCAGGAACAGGACCAACCACAGGACCCAGCTGTTGGCGATCATCCAGTCCATCGAGCAACCCCTCCCTCGGCGCGCGCGACCTGAGCGCTACTTCCATGATCGCAAACGGGTCCGACATAACCTAGGGATCGGTGGCTCGGATCACGGAGTCGTTACCCTTCCGTGCCGCATCACCGGCCCGGGCGGGACGCGAGGACCTGCACGGTGAAGCGAACCGTCACCTCCAGCGGTGCAGCCGGCCCCATGGGCGTCGTTGCGCCCTCCATGGCGGCGTGGCGCGCGGCGGGGCCCATCACGAGCGCCGACCGCGCGAGGTCGGGCGGCAGGGTCAGGGTGTAGTCGAGCTCGTCGCGCCAGGTCTCCACGAGGGCACCCCGGAAGGTCGCCAGGACGTCCTCCGCCTTCTGGGCCGGCACGGACAGGAGCGGACCCACCCCCTCGAGGCCGGCCAGGTGGCCCGGCCGCGGGGTGACGACCACGAGGCGGCCGCCGGGTGCGAGCACCCGCACGAACTCCGGGGCGTTCCGGGGGGCGAAGACGTTGAGGAGCACGTCCACCGACGCGTCGGCCACGGGGAGTGGCCGCCAGACGTCCCAGACGATGCCGATGCCGCCCGGCAGGCGCCGTGCCGCACGGCGGAGGGCGATCTTGGAGACGTCGAGCGCGACGGGAAAGAGCCCGGGCACCGCCGCGGCAAGGCCCTCCAGGTAGTACCCCGTACCCGCGCCGGCGTCGAGCGCCACCGCCTGCGTCCCTGCGTCCCGCACCGCGGCCGCCACCACCGACTCACGCAGCGGCGCATAGTGGCCCGAGCCCAGGAACGCCTCCCGCGCCTCGACCATCTCGGCCGTGTCACCCTCGAACGGCGAGCCCTTGCCCGTCAGCAGATTGACGTAGCCCTGACGCGCGGCATCGAAGCGGTGCCCACGCTCACAGGCCAGGGCCCGCCCGACGTCCTGGAGCGGGAGCGCGCAGACCGGGCAGGTCAGGAGATGCTGGGGGAGGGCGGGCATCGTTCCATCCTAGGCAGGGAGAACGAGCCACCCGTTGACTCAGGACACTATTTCGGGTCTGATCGGGAGGGTGAAACCTGACCAGATAGAACTCCTGACCACCATCGACGCTCCGACCCTCCACCCGGACGGCACCCGCCTCGTCGTCGCTGCGACCCGCCCCGATCTCCGCGCCGACGCCTACGTCGGCCAGCTGTGGGAGATCGCGCTCGACGGCGGTTCCCCCCGACGCCTGACCCGCGGCTTCCGCGACACCGCGCCGCGGTACTCACCCGACGGTGAACTCCTCCTGTTCCTCCGGGCCGCGCCGGGCGGCAAGCCCCAGCTGTTCGCCGTGCGCGCCTCGGGCGGCGAACCCGTCCAGATGACGGACCAGCCCCTCGGAGTGGGCCGGTTCGACATCTCCCCCGACGCACGCACGGTGGTCTTCTCCGCACGGGTGCCCGAGCACGGGCGCTACGGGACGCTCGACGGCGTCGCTGCCGGGCTCGAGGATCCGCGCCTGGTCACGCAGTACAAGTACCGGATGAACGGCCTCGGATACGTGACGGACAAGCGCTCGCAGCTGTTCACGGTGGCCGTGCCCGATATGGACGCGGAGCCCTTCGTCGCAGCCGTCGGCCGCCTCAAGCAGCAGCACATCGACGGACCGGGTGCCCTCGAGGCCGAGGGGGCCGTCCCGACGCCCACGCAGCTGACCACGGCAGATGCCGACCACGTGGAGCCCGTCTTCTCCGCGGACGGCCGCCGGATCTTCTTCACCGCCGCACTCCGGCCGGATGCGGACTCGACGCTCGTGACCGACATCCACTCGATCGACGTCGGTGGCGGCGATCCGCGCCGGCTGACGAACCAGGGCGGGGAGTCACGCCTCGGCTGCGGAGCACCCCGACCGAGCGCCGATGGAACCTCGCTGTTCTTCCTCGCCACGGACCTCTCGCCGTCGGGCCTGGACTTCGTCGCCCGCAACACGGCCCTGTACGTCCTGCCGCTCGCCGAGCCGCAGGATGTCCGGCGCCTGACCGATCCGGAGACCGTCGATTTCGGCGACGTCCAGGAGATCATGCCCGACGGCCCCGACTCGGTGCTCGTGTTCAACCGCACCCGTGGGATGGGCGAACTCCTGCGCGTCTCCGCCGCCGGTGAGTCCGACACGGTCGTCACCGGGCCGACGGTCGTCACCGGGGCCGCCTCCGCCGGCGGCACCGTCGTCGCCTCCTACACGGACCCGTCGACGTCCGGCGACGTCGCCGTCGTCGAGGGCGGTTCCCTGCGCACCCTGTCCGACTTCTCGGCCGCCCTGCGCACCGACACGCGCGTCGGGGACCTGCAGGAACGCACGTACACCGCGCCCGACGGCACCCCCGTGCACGGGTGGGTCGTGCTGCCCGAGGGCGACGGTCCGCACCCGGTGCTCCTCGTCATCCACGGCGGTCCGTTCGCCCAGTACGGTTGGGGGTACTTCGACGAGGCCCAGGTGTACGCGGCCGCGGGCTACGCCGTCCTGCTGTGCAACCCGCGTGGCGCCTCCGGCTACGGCCAGGCCCACGCGCGCGTGATCAAGGAAGCCATGGGCACCGTGGACCTCGACGACGTCCTCGCCTACGTCGACGGCGCGCTCGCCGACTTCGACGTCCTCGACAGGAAGCGGCTCGGCGTCATGGGCGGTTCGTACGGCGGCTACCTGACCGCGTGGACCATCGCGAACGACCACCGGTTCCAGGCGGCCATCGTGGAGCGGGGCTACCTCGATCCGCCGTCGTTCGTCGGCTCGTCCGACATCGGCTGGTTCTTCTCCGAGGCGTACACCGGGACCGATCCGGCGCACGTCGCCGGGCAGAACCCGTTCGCGAAGATCGCCGACGTCCGGACACCCGCGTTAGTCATCCACTCGGAGGAGGACCTCCGTTGCCCGATCGAACAGGCCCAGCGGTACTACACCGCCCTGAAGAAGCAGGGCGTCGAGACGGAGCTGCTCGTGTTCCCCGGGGAGACGCACGAGCTGTCCCGGTCCGGGTCACCGTGGCACCGCAGGCAGCGCTTCGAGCACATCCTCCGCTGGTGGTCGAAGTACCTGCCCACGACGGCGAACCCCGCCGCGGCCGGCTAGGCGCGCGGGGCGGCGGGGTCAGAAACCGAGGCCCCGCCGCGCCCCGTCGACCGTCGGGTGGGCCCACCGGTGGTGCTCCCCGTCGGCGGTGAGTGACCGCAGGATGGCCCGGT
The DNA here is from genome assembly GCF_054511075.1 of Arthrobacter sp. TMS2-4. Classification (NCBI taxonomy): domain Bacteria; kingdom Bacillati; phylum Actinomycetota; class Actinomycetes; order Micrococcales; family Micrococcaceae; genus Arthrobacter; species Arthrobacter sp. TMS2-4. The sequence continues at coordinate 178,186 of NZ_JBTNDI010000004.1, read as the reverse complement.
CGAGGTAGAGCGTCCCGTCGAGGTGATCGGTCTCGTGCTGGACGATCCGCGCCGGCCAGCCCGCGAATGCCGCGGTGACGCTGCCGCCGTCCGGCCGTGTGTAGGTCGCCTCGATGCCATGGGGGCGCTCGACGACGGCCTGGTAGCCCGGCACCGACAGGCAGCCCTCGTAGAACGCATCGACCCTGTCACCCACGACGGTGTAGCGGGGGTTGATGAGGACGGTGAAGGGCAGCGGGGTGCGGGACCGCGCGGCGGCGACCTCCGGATCCACGACCCCCGCGTCCTCGAGCACGGCGACCCGCAGGGGAATGCCGATCTGCGGTGCGGCGAGGCCCACGCCCGGCGCGGCGTGCATGACGCGGCGCATCGTGTCGATCAACCGGGTCAGGGTGGCGTCATCGAGCTGCCCGTCATAGTCCTGGGCGGGCCGACGCAGGACAGGATGCCCTGCAGCCACGATCGGCGGGAGGTCCTCGGCGAGAACGGACTCGACGTGGGCAGCGATCGCCTCCCGCGACAGCAGGGCGGTAGGGGGAGGCGGGGCATCGGCGGTCATCCCTCCAGCAAAGCACAGACGCGGACACGAACGGGCGCCCGGGCCATTGCCCGGGGCGTCGGGAGGCCCGACAATCGGAGGTGCTGCCCGGACGCACGTCCCGACCGCTCGGTGTCCGCCGGGGTGGTGGGGCGGCACGCGCGGTCACGGACCTTGGAGGCACCATGAGCACCATCAGCACCGACACCGACCCGGCGGCAGCGCACGCGGCCGACAGCCACGACCTCATCCGGGTCAGGGGTGCGCGGGAGAACAACCTGAAGGACATCACGATCGAGCTCCCGAAGCGGCGGCTCTCGGTCTTCACCGGGGTGTCCGGCTCCGGGAAGAGTTCCCTGGTCTTCGGGACCATCGCGGCCGAGTCGCAGCGGATGATCAACGAGACGTACAGCGCCTTCGTGCAGGGCTTCATGCCGACGCTGGCCCGGCCCGACGTGGACGTGCTCGAGGGCCTGACGACCGCCATCATCGTCGACCAGGAGCGCATGGGCGCCAATCCGCGGTCCACCGTGGGAACCGCTACCGACGTCAATGCCATGCTGCGCATTGTGTTCTCCCGCCTGGGGCAGCCGCAGATCGGTCCGCCGCAGGCCTTCTCCTTCAACGTCGCCTCCATCAGTGGGGCCGGCGCCGTCACGATCGAGCGGGGCGGCACCACGGTCAAGGAGCGCCGCAGCTTCACCGTCACCGGGGGGATGTGTCCACGCTGCGAGGGCTTGGGATCGGTGACGGACGTCGACCTCGCCCAGCTCTACGACGACACGAAATCTCTCACCGGGGGAGCGCTGACCATCCCCGGGTACAGCATGGAGGGCTGGTACGGGAGGATCTACGGCGGTTGCGGCTTCTTCGACGCGGACAAGCCCATCCGCGAGTTCTCCGAGCGGGAGCTGCAGGACCTGCTCTACAAGGAACCGACCAAGATCAAGGTCGACGGCATCAACATCACCTACGAGGGCCTGGTCCCGAAGATCCAGAAGTCGATGCTGTCCAAGGACCGCGAGTCGATGCAGCCGCATATCCGTGCGTTCGTGGACCGCGCCATCACCTTCACCCGATGCCCCGAGTGCCAGGGCACCCGGCTCAACGACGCCGCACGGTCCTCGACGATCGACGGCGTCAGTATCGCCGATGCGTGCGCCCTGCAGATCAGCGACCTCGCCGCCTGGGTGCGGGGACTCGAGGAACCGTCCGTCGGCCCGCTGCTGGCGGCACTGGGGGAGACCCTCGACTCGTTCGTCGAGATCGGGCTCGGCTACCTCAGCCTCGACCGGCCGACCGGCACGCTCTCCGGGGGCGAATCCCAGCGGACCAAGATGATCCGCCATCTCGGGTCCTCACTCACGGATGTCACCTACGTCTTCGACGAGCCGACGATCGGCCTGCACCCCCACGACATCCAGCGCATGAACGAATTGCTGCTGCGCCTGCGGGACAAGGGCAACACGGTGCTGGTGGTCGAGCACAAGCCCGAGATGATCGCGATCGCGGATCACGTCGTCGACCTCGGTCCCGGCGCAGGCAGGGCCGGCGGAAGTGTCTGCTTCGAGGGCTCCCTGGCGGACCTGCGCCGCAGCGGCACCCTCACGGGTCGGCACCTCGACGACCGTGCCACCCTGAAATCCTCGGTGCGGACGCGGCGCGGCACGCTGGAGATCAGGGGAGCGACGGCGCACAACGTGCGCGACGTCGACGTCGACCTCCCGCTGGGGGTCCTGTGCGTGGTCACGGGCGTGGCGGGATCCGGCAAGAGCTCACTCATCCACGGATCGGTCTCCGGCAGGGACGGCGTGGTCGCGGTCGACCAGGCGGCCATCAGGGGGTCGCGCCGCAGCAACCCGGCCACCTACACCGGGATGCTCGAATCCATCCGCAAGGCGTTCGGGAAGGCCAACGGCGTGAAGCCGGCCCTGTTCAGCGCCAATTCCGCAGGCGCCTGCCCTACCTGCAACGGTGCCGGCGTGATCTTCACGGACCTCGCCATGATGGCGGGCGTCGCCACGACCTGCGAGGTCTGCGACGGCAAGCGCTTTCTGGCCGAGGTGCTCGAGTACACCCTCGGCGGCAAGGACATCAGCGAGGTCCTGTCGATGCCCGTCTCGGAGGCCGCGGCGTTCTTCGGTGCGGGGGTGTCGAAGGTGGCGGCCGCCGCCGCCATCCTCGGCCGCCTGTCCGACGTCGGGCTGGGATACCTGAGCCTCGGGCAGCCGCTGACAACGCTGTCCGGCGGCGAGCGCCAGCGCCTGAAGCTCGCCACCCACATGGGGGAGAAGGGCGGCATCCTGGTCCTGGACGAGCCGACCGCCGGACTCCACCTCGCCGACGTCGAGAACCTGCTGGGCCTGCTGGACCGCCTGGTCGACACCGGGAAATCGGTCATCGTCATCGAGCACCACCAGGCCGTCATGGCCCACGCGGACTGGATCATCGACATGGGGCCCGGGGCCGGCCACGACGGCGGCGCGGTTGTCTTCGAGGGTACACCCGCCGACCTCGTCGCCGCATGTTCGACCCTCACCGGGCGGCACCTCGCGGACTACGTCGGCGCCTGATCGCGCTCGCGGACCGCGGAGACGGCATCGAGGATCCCCTGAGCGGTCTGCGCCGCGTCCTGTTCGGTGTCGAGCAACGAGCCGTGCGTCGCCCCACCGATGACGCGGTGCAGGGAGCCGGCGGACAGCGCGGCGAGGGCGTCCTGCGACGCGGCCCAGCCCGGCCTGGTTCCCCGACCCGCCGACAGCACGACCAGGGGCTTGCCGTCGAAGGTCCGCAGCTCCGCGGCCTGGTCCACCGACGATCCGGCGAGGAGGTACTCGTCGACCGCGCTCTTCAGGTGGTCGGCCGAATCGACGCCGAGGAGGCGGCCGAACCCGAGCCGTCCACCCGCGGCGACGAGCGCGGAGATCCGCCGCGTCGTGTCATCGGGGGCCGCCGCTCGCGCCGGGCCGGACGGCACGTCCGATGATGGCGCGGTCGAATCGATCAGCACCAGACCGGCGACGTCGTCGGGAGTGCGGGCGGCGAAGGTGAGGGCATACAGACCGCCGAAGGAATGACCCGCCAGCACGTAGGGTCCGGGTTCCTCCGCGAGCTGCAGCAGCGTGTGCAGGTCGGCGGCGACCCGCGCGCCGTCCTGCGGTACGTCCGACGGCTCGCTCCACCCTCGCCCCGCGCGGTCGTAGACACAGACCCGGGTCTCCCGGGCCACGGCGGGGGAGACCAGGGCCAGGTCCGACGACGCCAGACCCGCACCCGGCTCGATCACCACGGTCGGCCCGCCGGACCCGGTGCAGTGCAGGTACAGGCGGTGCCCGCCGACGTCGATCAACCGGCCGTACTCCGGGATGCTCCCGGCGCGGACGGCGCCCCGCACGGTCTCGTACCCGCCGGTCAGTGACGCGAGGACCAGCAGCGCGATCCCGGGGTAGAGCAGTATGCGGGCGCCCCTGCTCCGGAGCTGCCGGTGCACCTTCGACGCCGTCCAGATCATCAGCACCAGCAGGGCGGGAGGCCAGATCCAGGCGAGTGCTTCCCGCATCGGGGCACCGAACAGGATCAGGAGCAGACCGCCCAGGCCCATGAACACCGCGGGAACCGCGGCCCACCGCTGCGGCTGGTCGGAGAATCGCACCGACAGCACCGCCACCAGCGCCCACCCGGCGGCGAACCCCAGGAGCAGGGCCCCCGTCACGCCGCTTTCCGTCGCCGGGATGAAGGGAGCGGCCGCCAGCACCGGGGCGAGGACGAGCCCCGCCCCGGACGCGCCGGCCACCAGCCATCCGACGCGTCCCTTCCGCGGGAGATCGGGGCGGTGCGAGGCAGTCAGGGCTTCTCGGTCCATCGCCCGAGTGTACGTATGGCCCCCAGCACCCCGCATCGTCCTGCGGATGTCCTCCCCGAGGCGTCGACGGCTCCCACGCGTCCTACCCGGCGAGGGCCTGCAGATCGGCGCGGCTGATGCCGAGGCGCTCGAAGGCGCGTGCGGTGGTCCCGTAGTCCTGACGTGCGGCCGCCGCGACGATATCGACGGCGCGCAGCGGCGCTCGTCGTGCCCGGGCGCTCCTGCGCGCGTCCTGGAACACAAACCGGGCGGCCGACGTGCTGTGCAGGGCACCCCGCGGTTCGTCGTCGATGGGAGCGCTGGTTCCCGCGACACCGAGCGATTCCAGGGCGTCTGCATGCACTCCGATGACGGCGTCGCGGAACCGCGGCCCGTCGAGCGGGAGGGACGCGAGCCCGGAGCGGTCGAGGTCCTCCCGATCCAGCGCGGCGATGACCAGGTGTTCAGCGCCCATCACCGGGTCTCCCAAGTCGTGCGCGATGCGCTCTGCGGCGGTGAAGAACGACGTCATGAAGGAGACGTCGGAGATTGCGGTTCTGATGCCCATGATCGTCCTTTTCAGTCGAGGGAGGGTCGGCGGTGGCCGGGGGAGAGCCTCTTGTGGGCCGCCTGTGCGCTCAGGTTCAGCGCGCCACCGATCTGGGCCCAGGTCCATCCCTGGGCCAGGGCCTCGTCGACCGCCGAGCGCTCGAGGGACGCGGCGAGCCGGCGGAGCGCGACGACAGCAGCGAGAGCGTCCGCCGGTCTGTCGGGGGAAGGCGGTGAGGTGAGGTCCATACCATCAACTTATGTTGATCCACGCTGCCTGTCACCATGTGTTGATGGAAGAATCCGTGACCGGATGTCCGTCGTAGCGGATCGGGGGAGTAGCTACTGCCGACCGTACTTCTTGTGGACGGCCTGCTTGGACACCCCGAGGCTCTGCGCGATGGCCTCCCACGACAGTCCGGACTGGCGAGCACTCCGGACGAGCCCTGCCTCGCTGCGTGCCACCTCCCGCTGAAGCTCGGCCACGATGCGCAGGGCGTCCGCCGGCCCCTTGCCATCCATCGATCCGACAAGCGTCTTCATCCTGTCCACCTCCATTCGTCAATGATAGTTGACGCAGCGAGCCGAAACAACGCATCACGGTCAGGCGGTCCGGTTCCGTCCTCCAGGGGTCATGGGTCCACGGTAGGACGACGCCCCGGCTCCCGCATCACCCCCGGCGAATGACGTGGGACGCCGCGCCGAGCGCTACCGTCGACGCATGGTGCCCAGCTACCCGCAGACGACGTGACGCTCGACCCGCCCGGCCTCCCTCGACTCCAGGGCAGGGAACGCCGGCTGCCCAGACGGGCGGCGTCGGCCCTGGCGGAACGGTGGACGAGGATCGACGGGGTCGACGTCTTCTACCGGGAATCGCCCGCCCGCCCTCATGCCCCCGTCATGATGCACGTGCACGGCTTCGGCCTTTCCGGGCGCTACCTCCTGCCGACGGCGGAACGCCTTCGCGACGACTTCCACACCCTGGTCCCGGATCTTCCCGGCTTCGGACGCAGCGGGAGACTGACCGAGGCCCTCGACGTCCCCGATCTCGCACACGCGGCCGCACGGTTCCTCGACGACCGCCACATCACGTCGGCCACCCTCGTCGGCAATTCGATGGGCTGTCCGATCATCTGCGAGTTCGCCTACCGCTATCCCGAGCGTGTGGACCGCGCGGTCCTCGTCTCACCCGCCGGGGGAGCGTACAACCAGCCGTTCCGACGGGCCCTGCGACAACTCGCTGTCGACGGCACACGCGAGCCGGTCGGGCTGATGGGCGTGGCAGCCCCGGACTATCTCAGATTCGGCGTGACCAGCACCGTCAAGATGTTCCGTGCACTCACCCGATATCCGTCACTCGATCGCCTGCTGGCCCTGAAGATCCCGACCCTGGTGGTCATCGGCGACCGGGACCCGCTGATGCCGGACCCTGCACGGGTCCGCGAGGTCGCGAGCCGCACGGACAACCACGTGCTCATGGTGATCATCGAAGGGGCGGCGCACGCGATCAATTTCAGCAACCCCGGCGAACTCGCTCATGTCATCCGCCAGTTCATGGCCGATCAGCCCATCGTCGATGATCCCGACGAGCCCGGGCATTCCCGTTTCTACGAGATCCACCGCGGAGCGTTCCACCCCGACGTCAACCCATGACCGAACGCCCCTCTCTCGCGGCCGATATGAATCGCCGATAATCTACATTATGTCAACTAGTTGATCGGTGGCCCTCCCCATGGCACGCTTCAGCGCCTTCGGAGGGCGACCCTAACCTTTTCGGCAGCCTGCCTTCACCTGGTCCCGTTCTCCCTCTGTCTCGAGCTTCCCGTCACCGGTCGCCGTGGCGGTCGCTTCCTTGGCCTTGCCCGCGAGGAGCGTCACCCGATTCTCATCGTGATCGACGAGGCCCGCACTAGTTGCAGCCTGCATCCGACGACGCCCGTCCAACGGGCGTTCACCGAGCGGGTCACCCAGCCCTGCAGGAATCCTCAGCTTCAGCAATCCGGTCGCGGGCTGCGCTCCCCTCCTCACAGGACGAAAGCCCCTATCGTGCACGGCTGGCGGTAGGCACGCTTCAGGCAGCAGCACCGCCCGGATCGGAGCCAACCACGAGGAGACACACCATGAGCACAACAGCCGCACCCCGGATCGTCGTCGGCGTCGACGGTTCGCAGCAGTCCGTCGAGGCGTTGCGGTACGCCCAGCGGCTGGCCCCTGCCTTCGACGCGACGATCCTGGCGATCGCGGCGTGGGACTATCCGGCCGAGTACCCGGGGTACGTCCCGCTCGGCACCAGCGAGTTCGCCGACGCCGCGAAGATCCACCTGGAGCACGCTGTCACGAAGGCCTTCGGAGGGAACGTCCCGAGTGGCCTGGAGACCACGGTGGTCTTTGCACACCCCGGCAAGGCGCTCGTCCAGGCCTCCCGCGACGCCGCCTTGCTCATCGTGGGCCGGCGGGGCCACGGTTCGTTCCGTGGATTGCTCCTGGGCTCCGTCAGCGCGAGCTGCGTCTCCCACGCCCACTGTCCCGTGCTCGTCATCCATCACGTGCCTGAGGACGAGGCGCCGGCCGACGCGGCGTCGAAGGGGAAGGTGGCTGAAGACGCAGGCGCTTGACATCCTGTCACCGCTCCCCCGGCAGGATCGATGGACCAACCGCGACGATTTGGAGCGTAGACCCCGGTGAACCATGCACCCGCGGACTTCGACATCATCCTCGCCGGCGGTGGACTCGCCGGACGAAGCCTCGCCTATTTCCTGAGTAGGCATCCCGGCGTGGGCGACGTGCGGATCCTCCTCGTCGACGACAGCCGCCACTACCAGCACCGTTCCATCATCTACTGGTACGACGGTGTCCTCCCGCTGCGACTGATCCCGTCGTCGAGCTATACGACCCTCGCCGTGGATACTGCGGCCGGCCTGCGGAGGCTCTCGCTCGAGCGTCACACCCTGTCCTTGACCTCCTCGCAGACGATCTTCGCCTGCTTGGACCATGTGATCGACGCCGATCCGCGCATCACGCGACTCGAAGCCCACACGGCGCGGATCCACGGTCAGGGGAACCGGGTGGTGGTGGCGCTCACCGACGGCCGGGTCTTCACCGCCGCACACTGCTGCGACAGCACCTCACCACCGTCCGGGGTGAGGCCTCCCCTGCTCATGACCGGTGAGATCCGGCGGATCCGGACCGCACGCGAAGCCTTCGACCCCTCCGTCGCGACGTTCATGGACTTCCGATCGGGCGACGGCGAGCAGCCCGGCCGCTTTCATTGCCTCCTCCCGGTGTCGACCCGCGAGGCGGTCGTGGAGACGACGAGGATCACGCGGGGCGATGCACCAGCCGTCCGCGGGCCTTTCGACGCGGCGGCGGCGCGTTACCTTCGCGAGACCTGCGGGGTGACCGACTTCTCGACGCTCGCCGTCGAACGGGGCTCGATCCCGCTGGGCCTGCGTCGTCGATCATCGCGGGGACGACACCTGTACGTCGGCACCCCCTCGGGGATCATCAAGGCTACGACCGGGTACGGATTCACCAGGATCCTCCATCAGGCCGAGCATGTCGCCTCATCGTTCGCGGCGACCGGTTCGCCGCGGAGTGCTGCACCGTCCCGCAGATTCCGTCTCTATGACAAGCCCGTCCTCAGGATGTGGCTCCGCGACCCCGAATCGGCCGTCCGCTTCATGAGGGCGGCCTTCGCGTCGCTCGACGCTGACCTGATCCTGGATTTCCTCGATGAACGTACGAGCCTCCTGCAGGAGCGGGAACTCCTCGGTGCCATGCCCGTCCGGATGCTCCTGCAGCCCCGCCTCTGGCTTTGACTGCCCGACCCGTCCTGCCCCCCTCGGACAGCGCCCCTGTGGTGCCGCCCCTGACGCCGCAGCGCACCCCGCGATGGTGACGAAAGGCCCTAGAGGTGGGTGCGGCCCCGACGGACACTGGACCCACCCCTTTCGGGAGTGGTCGTCGTGCGACGCCGGCGGGAAGCGCACTGGAAGCATCAGCCGGTCGGCGATCATCTCACGAGCGAACGAAGGACACCTGAATGATCCCGACCGAGCACCCGGCCGCTCCACCGACGTCGGCACCTCGCCGGAAGCACCTCGATCCGTCCGGCGAGGGCGACGATCTCCGGCCCGCCGGTCTCATGCCCACCGGATCCGATCTCAAACGCCTGATGGAGCGGCGCCGGGAAGCAGAGCGGAAGCTCGCCCTGCATATCCAGAAGTACCGGGAGACCCACCCGCTCCCACCGAAGGAATGATCCAGGAACGCGCGCCCGTGCCGGCGAGGCCTGCTCCTTCCTGATCCAGACACCGTCTCGGAGGACGCCCGCCATGAGTTCGACTTCATCGAGTACTGCTCCCCCGCCGTCCCGCACACCCATGCGGGCCGGTCCGCTGGTCATGGTCCTGCTCGGCGCCCTGCTCGTCTCGATAGCAGGGGGCCTCGCCTTCGGGGGTCTGCTCATCGGTGCCCTCGCAGGCTTCCAGCGGGATGGACAATTCCTGACCACGTCCACGGAGCGCTTCGCCTACGACTCCTACGCGCTGACCACCCAGCCCCGGGACATCCGACTGGATGCCGGAGATGGCGCGCTCCCCGCAGGTATCGCGACGGTCCAGCTGAAGGCCACCAGCATCCCTAGCACGGAGGCGGTCTTCGTCGGTGTGGCCAGGCAGGCCGACGTCGACGCCTACCTCTCATCGGTGCAGCACACCGAACTGACCGACATACGCACCGACCCCTTCCGCGCCGTCTACCGCGACGTCCCGGGTTCGTCCGTGCCGGCCCCGCCCACCGAGCAGACGTTCTGGGCGGCGTCGGCCTCGGGCACCGGGACGCAGGTGATCTCCGTCGATGTGCGCTCCGGGAGCTGGGCGGTGGTGGTGATGAACGCCGACGGGAGTCCGACCGGCGAGGTGGCCCTGCAGGCCGGATTCCGGTCGAGCCTCTTCACGCCCGTGGGCCTGACGCTGCTCCTGGTGGCCGGGCTTCTCACGCTTGTCGGCATCCCACTCATGCTGATCGGGGCGAACTCGCTCGGAAAAGGGATCGACCCATCCCTGGCCGCCGGCGCGAACCGGCGTGATGGTTTGCCCGAGGACCCTCACCGCGCCTCGTCCGGCGATCCCACGCGTGACGTCCTGGCCTACCCGGCTCGTCTGACGGGCTACCTGCAACCGCGACTCTCGCGCTGGCTGTGGCTGGTGAAGTGGTTCCTCGTCATCCCGCATCTCGTGGTGCTCTGGCTGCTCTGGACGGCGTGTTTCGTCAGCACCGTCGCCGCCGGGATCATCATCCTGTTCACCGGGCGCTACCCGGCAGGCCTGTTCGCGTTCTCCGTGGGGGTTTTCCGCTGGACGTGGCGGGTCCAGTTCTACGCCACCGCACTGGGAACGGACCTGTATCCGCCCTTCACCCTCGCTCGCGTCCGGGACTACCCGACCGACTTCGACGTCCCCTACCCATCGCGTCTGAACCGCGGCCTCGTCCTCGTGAAGTGGTGGTTGCTTGCCCTCCCGCACCTGATCGTCGTCGCGGCTCTGACCGGCGCCCTGTCCACGACCGTCGTCGTCCTGCCCGGCTCGGGTGACGTCATCAGGACCACCGCGCCGTCGTTGCTGAGCCTGCTGGCGCTCATCGCAGGGTTCACCCTCCTGTTCACGGCGCGCTACCCGGCACCGCTCTTCGCCCTGGTCATGGGAATCCACCGCTGGACCTATCGCGTGGCGGCCTACGTGTTCCTCCTCCGGGACGAATACCCGCCGTTCCGCCTGGACCAGGGACCGGAGGACGCAGAGCACCGTCCCCGCGAGACCGCCGGATGGGGAACCGGCGGACAGCAGCTCCCGCCGGTCCCGCCCCGTCCGCCCGGCTCCTGACGGACCGCGACATCTCCCACTCACGATCCCTGCGGAAAGGGCAACGACCATGGCACCCACTCACCCCCACGAGATCATGGACCTCTCCATCCTGCAGCGTGGCACGGAGGGCACCGCAGCGCTGGGCCGCAGCACTCCCGTGAGTGTGGAGATCCATGCGACCCGCCGCGTACGGGTGACGTCGGTCCAGTTCACGCTCGTGCACTCGCTGGAACTCTCGCAGACGCGGGGAAACCAGTTCGGCGGGACGTATCACGCCGCTGAACGCAGCTCACGGGACATCGGGAGCACGGTGGTCAGCACCGGTGTCACCCTGCGCGAGGGTGAGTCGTGCTTCGAGGTCAGCCAGCTGATGGTGCCCGCCGACGCGGTCCCCACGCTGCACGGGAAGCTCGCGCTGTCCGGCTGGTCCGTGCGGGTGCGGGTGTCCTCCGACGGCAACGCGGACGTCGTCCGCTCGCATCCGCTGGTCGTGCAGTCGGACGGGACCACGGACGACGCCGGACCCGCACTCCCTTCGGCCGACGGGCGCCATGCCGCGACGGACCTGCAGGTGTCGGAACTGTCCACGCAGAGCGTGCATGCCGGGATGCAGCTGTCCGGCGTCGTGACGGTCAGCGACTCCAGGGCACGTGCCCTGAGCATCAGCATCGTCATGCAGGAGGAAGTGATGTATCGGGCCGGCCACCGTTCCCACGAGAAGCATCCCCCCGGGAGCGTCATCGTCGAGGAGACGGTGATCGACCAGGTCCGCCTCCCGGCCAATGTGGCCGGGGGCTCGGCGGTGCCCTTCACCCTCACGGTCGGTGCCGTTCCCGCTCCCACGGTCACCTCCCCCGTGCTGCAGGTCCGCTGGTTCCTCCGGGCCGCACTCGAGGTGCCGTTCCGACGCAATCCCGAGGTGACGGCACCCCTGGCCGCGAGTACCCGGATCCCGTCGCGGGCCTGACCTACCGCACGACGACGACGTTGCCGTCCGCGTGGTGCAGTACCGCATGGACCGTCGATCCGAGCCGGACGCCGAGCGTGTTGCGCCCCTTGGCTCCGAGGACCACGCACGCGGCTCTCCTGGCCTCCTCCACGATGGCGCCGGGGACGGAGGCAGCGAGCAGAAGGTCCGGGGTTGCGGTCGGGCCCGCATGATTGCCGAGCAGTGCCACGGCCGCGTCCAGGACCGAGTCCTGTTCCAGCTCCCGGGACGAGGCCTCGGTCGCCCCACGACGGTGCGGGGCGTTCACGTGCAGGAGTCGGAGTGACTTGTGCAGGGTGCCGGCGAGTTCGGCCGCCACCATCACCGCCCTGTCGCTTTCAGGAGAACCGTCGACGGCGACCAGGACGGTGTCGTGCGTAGGTCGCGCATCACGGACGACCATGACGGGGCAGGACGCGGTGGAGACGAGATGGAGGCTCACCGATCCGATCAGCAACCCCGAGAAGCCACCGAGGCCCCGCGTCCCCGTGACGAGGAGGGAGGCCTCGTCGGAGAGCGTCGTCAGGACGCCGGAGGGCGCGCCCGTCACCATCCGGTCGTGTACCTCGAGCTCCGGCTCGGAACGTCGTGCCAGCTCACGTCCCTCGGCCAGAATCCGCTCTGCTTCCGCACGCAGCCCGCTGTCCTCGACGCCCGCCACCGGTCCCAGGTGATCGGTGAAGTACGGCCAGATGAAGGCGTGGACGACGACGAGCGGCAGCTGGGCGGCGCCGGCGTAGCGCGAGGCCCACAGCAGTGCTCTCTTCGATTCGTCGGACCCGTCATAGCCGACCATGACCGGCTTTCCCTCGCGGAGCCCCGCGGTACCACCGATGCCGGTCATGCCGAAGCGGAAGCGGGTCGGGCGGCGGAGTCACCTTCGCCGTCGGATGGCTGGAGCGCGCCGTGCGCGATGAGCACCGGGCAGGCGGAACGCTCGGCGACCGAGGAACTCACCGATCCGAGGAGGAGACCCGCGAAGCCACCGTGGCCCCGCGACCCGACGACGACCATCGATGCCTTCCGGCTCTCGTCGATGAGTACCTGGGCGGTGGGTCCCTGCAGGACCCGACGTTCCACGGGGCACGGAGGCTCGTTCCCGAAGGCCGCCGACAACGCGGTGTCGAGTGCCGTCTCGGCCAGTTCGTCGGGGTTCCAGGTGATGGGGGCGAAGGTGCCGAAACCTATGGGGTACTGCCACACCGTCAGCGCCCTGATGGTGTCCCCGGCGAGCGGGACGAGACTGCCCGCGAGTTGCAGTGCGGCGATCGACTGCTCCGACCCGTCGACGCCGACCACGATCACGAGGGGTTTGCGGGGCGGGGTGGTCGTGTCCGTCATGGGTGCTGCTCCTCTTACGCAGGTGACCGTGCCACCACATTGTGCCCGAAGCGACACTCGAGGGATAGGGCCGCAGGCCCCGCACTTTGAGGCCCTTGTGCCCTTCCGAGCAGCACGATACCGGGAGATGATGGTTCCTGAACACCAGGCCCCCGGTTCGGCAGCGACGGGGTATCGACGATGTCGGAGGTTGGACATGGACTACCCCGCGACCGATGTGCATCCGGAAGAGGCCACGGTGTTCCTCCTCGACGACCATGAGCTGGTCCGGCGTGGGCTGCGCGAGCTCCTGGAGAGCGAGGGGTTTTCCATCATCGGGGAGTCCGGATCGGCCGAGGAAGCGACCCGGAGGATTCCTGCCCTGTCCCCCGATATCTCGATCCTCGACGCCAGATTGCCCGACGGTACGGGGATCGAGGTCTGCCGCGACGTGCGCTCCATCGACCCCTCCCTCGCATGCGTGATCCTCACGAGCTATGACGACGACCAGGCTCTGCGAGGAGCCGTCCTCGCCGGTGCTTCGGGGTACATCCTGAAGGAGATCCTCGGATCCGATCTCGTCGAGAAGGTCCGCCGGGCAGCGGCCGGCGAGTCACTGTTCCCGGCCGGCGTGACGGAACGCACCACCGCGGGGCTCCAGGACGCCCCGGTGGAGGACCCGCGGCTGGCAGGCCTGACCACCCAGGAGAAGAAGGTCCTGGCACTCATCGGCACGGGGTTGACCAACAGGGAGATCGGCGCCGAACTGTTCCTCGCGGAGAAGACCGTCAAGAACTACGTCTCGTCCCTGCTGTCGAAGTTGGGGTTCCAACGCCGCACGCAGGCAGCGGTGTTCATCTCCCGCCCGGGCCCCCCGGATCCGTAGGGTCCAGCGGGATCCTGAGGTGGACCTTGGTCCCCCTGCCGGGTTCGCTCGTGATGGAGATCGTGCCGCCGCATAATTCGGCGCGGCGCCTCATGTTGGCCATGCCGCTGCTGCGGCCGGGCTTCTCGAATCCGCGGCCGTCATCGGCGATCCCCAATTCCAGGTGTTCGCCGATTGCCCTCAGCGTCACCGTGATGGTCTGCGCGTCGGCATGGCGCAGGGCGTTCGACAACCCCTCGAGCAATACAGCCCTCACATGGTCGGCGCGCTCGTCATCGAGGGCTGCGTCGAGCGGGCCTGAGAGCTGAAGGACAGGTGCGAGGTCATGGCCGTCGAAGGCATCCGCGACGAGGGAGAAGATCGTGGAGGTGAACGTCGGGGTGACCTGCGGGACGGTACGTAGCGAGTAGATCGTGTCCCGCAGTTCCCGGATGGTCTCGTCCAGTTCCGTGGTCACGGCGGAGATCCGGTTCAGGGCTTCCCCGTCCGGCGTGTACTTGCGCAGGCTCTGGATGCTCAATCCCGCGGCGAAGAGCCGCTGGATCACCAGGTCGTGCAGGTCACGCGCAATCCGGTCACGGTCACCGAAGACCGCCTCCTGTTCCCGCTGGCGGTGGACACGCAGCAGTTCGAGGGCCAGGGACACATGGGACGCGAAGGTGGTCATCATCTCGTGGTCGACGTCGGAGAACGGCGACCCGGCAGATGACCGTCCGACGACGAGGAACCGGCGGTCGCCGTCACCGGGCAGCCTGGTGCAGAGCGCCGTCCCGATCATGCCTTCCGGAGCGCCGGGTAGCACCTGGGCGAACTCCTCGGCGTCCAGGACCATCGGCAGCAGGGTGCTCGGGAGCCTGGCGAGCAGCGCCGGGTCCAGGCTCGACTGCCCGAGGAGGCCCTCGACCTCCACGCCGTCCACCGCCTCGCACCCCACTCCCCGCTTGCCGCCGAAGTCTCTGAGGACAGCCGCGAAGATACTCTGCGATGCATTCAGTGCGTGCGTGGTCAGGATGTCCAGATCGTGGTGGGATTCGTCGTGCTGACCGAGCAGTTCCCTCACCGCGTTCAGCCCGCCCTCGAGCCACCGGGTCCGCCGGTTCGCCTCATCGAAGAGACGGGAGTTCTCGATCGCGACTCCGGCCGCCGAGGCCAGCGCCACGACGAGACGTTCGTCGTCGACGGAGAATTCAGCGCCCCCGTTCTTGTCGGTCAGGTACAGGTTGCCGAAGACGCGGTCGTGGATCCGGATCGGCACGCCGAGGAAGGACTTCATGGGCGGGTGGTCCGCCGGATAGCCGTAGGCGAGGGGGTGCTCGCGCAGATCGGCAAGGCGGAGCGAGTGCGGCACCGAGATCAGCAGGCCGAGGATCCCGTGACCCGTGGGGAACTGGCCGATACGCCGAATCTCGTCATCCTGCAGTCCCACGGTGGTGAAGTGACCGAGCGTGCGGTCCGGCCCGATGACCCCGAGGGCTCCATAGCGGGCGCCGACCAGCCGGCACGCAGCGGAAATGACGCGTTCCAGCACGGTGTCGAGCCCTAGGTCGTCCGCGATGGCGGCGAAAGCCGCGAGTAGGTCTTCCATCCCGGCCGGCGCTGCCGTCTGTGGCGGCGCTCCGCTGGGCAGTTCTTCAGAATAGGTGACCACGTGCCGCACTCCGTACTGTCGGCGTGATGTCCCGCCCCCCGGGGAATCACGATCCGTCCTCCACGACGAGACCGGAACGCCGGTCCGGAAAAGGGTCCGAGTGCCCTATCCGGTCCGCTGGTCGCTTCCTAGTGTCGATCTATGGAAGCCGAGAATACACCGACGGAAATCCTTCCGGCGCACGAATGCTGGAGATTACTCCGAAATGCTCCGTTCGGGCGCCTCGCCCTCTGCGTCCAGGGAATCCCCGCCATCTTTCCGGTCAATTTCGTCGTGGAACACGGAACGATCGTCTTCCGTACATCGGAGGGGACGAAGTCCCGGTTCTCCGAGAAAGCGCCGGTCGCTCTCGAGGCGGACGGTTTCCTCGACGACGGCGCCCGGGTGTGGAGCGTGATCGTCCACGGACAGGCAGCGACCATCAACCGTACGAGTGAACTCATGGACACGGTCACTCTCCCGCTGCATCCGTGGGAGATGGGCCGCAAGGACCGCTTCATGCGACTCGTGCCCGAGACGGTCACAGGACGTTCATTCGCTCCTCTGCACGTGTCGGCACATTCTCCGACGGCTCGAGCTCACGACGAGTGAGGACGAGCGTGGGGCAGGGTGGCTCCAGGAGCAGGGTGTGTGTGACCGAGCCGAGGGACATCGCTGAGCGCGTGCCGCTCCCGTGCCGGCCGATCACCAGCAGGTCCGAGCCGGCCCCGTGGAGCGCGAGGGCCTCGACCGGTGTGTGCAGGTCATCGACGATCCATGTCACGAGAAGGTCCGGGAAGCGTGTCCGCACGTCGAGGAGCATCGGCGACGCACCGACTGCCATGCGCTGGGGCGAGGAACCCAGCGCGGTCACCACCGTGAGCGCAACGCCTGCCGCGTGGGCCTCCTCGGCCGCTCGCAGGAGGGCGGCGCGGGACATGTCAGAGCCGTCCACCCCTACGACGACTCCCCCTCCGGCCTGGCTGGAAACCGTCCCATAGGCGTATGCCTGCGGCACGACCAATACTGGCGTCGCGGAGTTCAACGCCACCTGCAACGCCACCGATCCCTTGTACTCCCCGGTCAACGGGTCCCTCCGGTCCGCACCCACGACGATCATGGGCGCCGCGACCGAAAGGCCCAACAGCGCCTCGACGACGTCTCCACAGTGGAGGTACGTGCTGACCCGCAGACCCGGGTGACGATGGGCGACCCGCGACGCCTCGCGACCGACCATGACGCGCCCGGCAATGACTTCGTCGCCGTACACGCGACCGGGCGGCATGAGGGACGGGTCGGCGATGGCGTGCAACACGGTCAGCGGTGCACCGAAGGCCGCCGCCCGTGCGGCAGCCCATTCCACGGCGGTCCGATCGGCCGCGGGGTCGCGCACTGCGACGAGCATCGGTTGGGGGCGCTGTACCGACGGCGTCGTTGCAGTCGCCTCTGGAAGGACCGTGGTCATGATGCATCCTAACCGTGCTGATTCTGATCAGAAATGGTGGTGGTACGCCCCGGACGGGACCGGCTGCCAGGCCGGGGACCTTCGTCGACCGGGGACGTGCTCCCGGGGAGGGGGCGCTCCCCCATGGCTTCGGGCGGGGAAAACCCGTGGTGTCGAGCGCGATGAGCGTGGGGCACCGTCTCACCATCACAGATCCCGGGAGCACTGATCAGGGCCTTTGGGCCCTGATACGGGTGTCGAAGAGTTTGTAGCGTCAACGGAGGCCCTCCGTCCCGGGACCACCGGGCAGGACGCTGCGATCCACCCCTACGGACGAAGGATGACACCGTGTCGACACCGCCACGTCAGGACAGTTACTGGGACATGCCCGGCGCCCTCCACGCCTCGGAGGCCCTCACTCCGTCGCAGTGCTGGGCCCTGGCATCGACGCAGTCGATCGGCCGTCTCGGTTTCTTCCACGAAGGATTCCTGAACATCTTCCCGGTCAACTTCTTCGTGCTGGACGAGCACCTGTATTTCCGGACCCGGGCAGACGGTGTCATCGCAGGCAGCTACCTCGAGCATGCAGGTTTCCAGGTGGACCTCACCGACCGGAGTACCCAGAGTGGGTGGACCGTCCTGGCCAACGGGCCGGCCACCCGAGTCGAGGACCAGGCTCTCCTGACGACCCTGTGGGGGAAGGTCTCCGAGGAGCCGTGGGCACCGGGATTGCGCGACCTCTTCCATGAGATGACTCCCACCCGGATACGTGGTCGTCGCCTGTCGACCACCCGTTAGCGTTGCAGGCCATGACGATCCGAATTGGTGGTCAGGAGCCGTCCGCCCTTCGCCCTGTCCCGGCAGGGGACGACGGCGGACTCGTCGTGGATGCGCGGTCCCTCCGTGAACGCGCCGTCGGGGACGGCCGATCACGGGGACACATCCCGGTCTGCATGGCCTGCGGTTCGGATGACGCGCTCGTCTACTCCACCTTCTCCGAACAGACGGTCCTTCCCAACGGCTGTACCCGATATGCGCGGGCGGAGTACTGCTGCGCCCGTTGCGGACGGAGCCGTGGTCACGAGGTGCCCGCGAACTGGCGCCCGCCGGGCTGGTTCTGGTGCACGTGAGATCTGTATGACTGGTTCGGCCTCGGCGCACCCCGCGCTCGCCGTTGAGCCCAGGGTGCGCCCGTCCGTCGCCCCGCGCCCTAGGACGCGGGAGGTATGACCCCTAGGGGGAAGGGCGCCGGCGCAGCGCCCTGAGCCAGGAGACGCGCCGTGATCGAATCAGGGTGCAGGTCTGCCCGCACCGTATCCCAGGCCTGTGCTTCGCTCAGGTCGAGGACGACGTTCGTTCCCGGGGACAGGGTGGCTGCCCGTCGCACCACGAGGTCGAGCGCATGCAGATTCACCGCGGACACACAGCCGTGGACGAGAATCTGCACTACGTGCGCCTCGGCGTCGGCGCTGACGAGGATTTTCAGCTTCCGGTTGGAAGCCGAGGGATGCATCGCCATGGCGCGGCGCCGCATCGTCTCCTCGGTCTCGGCACCGAGTCCGGGTGCCCCTGCCATGGCTCCGCGGCGGTGGGCGGTCCTCGCCGAACCCTGAGTCGATCCTGCGGATGCGGCCGGACGCCTCCTCACCGGTCCAGCATTTCTGCGTGGTCGCCCCGCCGCTGGCGGCCGTTCCCCTCGGCATGGAAGGCACCCACGTCCTGCGCCCGACGACGCGCCTTGAGGAAGACGAGTTCCTCCCCCGAGAACCAGTACTCACCGTGGGCGTCGGCGTGCAGGCTCTCGCCGACGGTTGCCTCCACGCGGTTGACCATCGTGCGCGGAAGGACCACGCACCCCGGATTCTCGAGAACCCATTGCTGCACGCCCGGATCGATCCTGGTCCAGATTGAACTGATGTTGGTCACTGTGCGAACCTCTCGGATCGGTGTCTCGCATTGCACGAACATCACACGCGAGAGGCCCAGCTACTACTAGGGCCGAAAGTCCCATGCGACGTCATAAGGCCGCGGATTGCGCGCTGGGACGGCACCGAAGAGGACCTTGGGCCCTGCAGTCGACCGGGTGTCCGGCGCACAGTGGAACGATGACCATGTCAGTCGACCCCCGTCTCGTCGAGGGTGAAGGAGGGCGCGCGGCGGACGATACCGTCTCGCTCGAGAATCTGCTGCGCCAGGCAGTCCGCCTCGCTGCCGACTGCGTAGACCTGGACATCACCGTGACCGAAGGCATCGTGATGCTGTCGGGCGTGGCCATGTGCCGCGAGGACAAGTCACGGGCAGGCTTCGCCTGCTGGTGCGACCCGACCGTCCGCGCCGTCTACAACAACCTGACCATCTCCTCGCGCCCTGCCTGAGCACCGTAGGCCATGCCGGATACGTCCGCCGACGTCCCTGCCCCGTCCGGTAGCACGTCGGGCCCCGGCCAGGCACAGAACCTCCCTCGGCCACCGCACGCCGGACAGCAACGGGACGCGTCGTCGGGAAGTCCGCGGCCGCAGCCGAGGACATCGCTCCCGAGACTCCCCTGGCTGGTCGTCCTCACGTGCGTCGTCATCGTGGTGACGGTCCTCCTCGATGCTCTGGGAATCAGCACCGCCGCGCAGGTCGTCGCGACGTCCTACTCCGTGGCCGTGGCGACCGTGCAGGCCTACGGCATGCTCCGGGACATCCGGAAGGGACACTGGGGCGTGGACCTCCTGGCGCTGATGGCCATCGTCGCGACGGCCGCCACCGGGGAGTACTACGCGAGCATCGTCGTCGTACTGATGATCGCCAGCGGGCAGGCGCTGGACGAGTTCGCGTCCGCACGCGCGCAGACCCAGCTCCGCGCACTGCTCGAGCGGGCACCCCGGTCCGCTCACCGGATCACGGCGGACGACCGGGAGCAGGCGGGCGACCGCACGGCCGAGGGCGGCGCGATCGAGGATGTCCCGATCGATGACCTCCTCGTAGGCGACCTCGTGCTGGTGAGGCCCTCGGAGGTCGTGCCGGCTGATGGGACGCTGACAACGGACTCCGCGACCCTCGACGAGTCCATGCTCACGGGTGAGAGCATGCCCGTCGACTACGTGTGCGGCGCGCACATCCTCAGTGGATCCCTGAACGGCGCGAACGCCCTGACCCTGCGGGCGACGGCGACTCCGGCGCAATCGCAGTACAGCCAGATCGTCGCGCTCGTCGCCGAGGCATCGGCCAGTCGGTCACCGACGGTCCGGCTTGCGGACCGGTTCGCGGTGCCCTTCACCGCCTTCGCGCTCGCCCTCGCCGCCCTGTCCTGGTTCCTGAGCTCGGATCCGACGCGGGCCGCCGCGGTTCTGGTCGCTGCCACACCATGCCCCCTGCTGATCGCCGCACCGGTGGCTTTCCTCGGGGGGATCAGCAGGGCCGCCCGCGCCGGCATCATCATCCGGAGCACCCAGGCGCTGGAACAGCTCGCACGGGCCCGGACTGTCGCCTTCGACAAGACCGGCACCCTCACCTCCGGCACGCCGGTGGTGGGCGCGGTCGTCCTCGCCCCGACGCCAGGGCCCCTCACGCAGGACGAGGTACTCGCCCTGGCCGCCTCCGCGGAGCAGTACTCCACCCATGTCCTCGCTGCAGCCATCACCGCGGAGGCCGTGCATCGCGGCCTGGCACTCCGTCCGGCGAGCAGGGCGCAGGAGCTCGCCACCGACGGAGTGCGCGCGGAGATCGCCGGGACCACCGTCGCCGTCGGCAAGCGCCGGTTCGTCGAAGGCCTCGTCGGGCCCGTCCCGGACCCTCCCCTGTCGGCGGGGGAAACCGCCGTCTTCGTGGGGGTCGGTGAGCGCTTCGCAGGGTTCATCCTGCTGCGGGACGCCCTGCGCAGCGCGGCGCCGGCCACGGTCGGTTCGCTCGTCGCCCTCGGCGTGCGCGAAGTCCTCATGCTCACCGGAGACGTCGAAGCCACGGCACGCCACATCGCACGGGAAGCGGGACTGACCACGGTCCACCACGACTGCCTTCCGGCGGACAAGGTGGAGATCGTCCGGAACCTGCCCGAGCGCCCCGTCGTCATGGTGGGCGACGGCGTCAACGACGCCCCGGTACTCGCGGCCGCGGACGTCGGCATCGCCATGGGGGCGAGGGGATCGACGGCGGCCAGCGAATCGGCAGAGGTGGTGATCACGGTCGACGACCTCGCGAAGGTCACCGAGGCCGTGCTCATCGGCAGGCGGACCCTGCGCATCGCACTGCAGAGCATCGGGATCGGCATCGGGCTGAGTCTCGTGCTGATGGTGGGCGCCGCCCTGGGACTCGTCCCCCCACTGGCCGGCGCGTTCGGCCAGGAGGGCATCGATCTGCTGACGATCCTCTACGCCCTGCGCGCGGCGAGCGCCCCACGCTCCGGTGTCCGCGGCTCCACGGACGTCGGTCAGTCTGCGCGTACGTAGGTGCGGCCGCGTCGCAGTCACATTACTTCTTGTTGACCGAAGCACCCGACGGCATGCCTATAGTGATTCCAGCTTCAAGAGACACGGCCGCCAAGCTCCGACTAGGCCGCGCACCAACCCCATGTTCGTGGGTGGTTCGGATGACGAAGCGGCCTTCGCCATGGCACCCAGTGCTGGTCCGGCGAGGGCAAGAGCACTTCGAGAGGCCACATCGTGAGCTGTAGCGCACACCGCACCCTTTTCTGACAGCACGCGCTCCGACGCGACGTGCTGCGCATTCCCCGCTTCCATGAACTTCGCCCTGCATCGGGCCAGATCCTCCTGAGGAATACCCATGAACGCATCCGTAATCCCCCCTGCCCGGAATCGGCGACGCGGTCGCCGATTCACAGCATTGTCCGTCGTCGCCCTCGCGACACTGCTCAGCGGCTGCGGCGGCGCTGTGGGCGCCCCGGCGGAGACCGACGGCGAACCGGTGGCCGGTGGCATCCTCGACGTGTCGATCTCCGCCGAACCCGGCTGCCTCGACGGGCACGGCATCTCTGCGACCCAGCAGCAGTTCCTGGGGCGCCTGATCTACGACAACGTGGTGACCCTCGACGAGAACGGCGAGATCGCGCCGTATCTCGCCGAGTCCTGGGACGTTTCGGAGGACGGCAAGACGTACACGTTCCACCTCCGGCAGGGCGTCACGTTCAGTGATGGCTCACCCTGGAACGCGGAGGTCCTCGGGCAGAACTTCGAGCACATGAGGGACCCCTCCACGAAGTCACCCCTCGCCGCCGCCTACATCGCCCCGTACGTGGACGGCACTGTGATCGACGAGTACACCTTCGAGGCGCACCTCGCCTACCCCTACACACCGTTCCTCTACACGCTCGCGCAATCGTGGCTCGGTATGACCTCCGGCAGGGCGATCTCGGAGTCGCCGGAGACACTGTGCCAGGAGCCGATCGGTACCGGCCCCTTCGTCGTCGACGACTACAAGCCGGGGCAGAGCATCAGCTACACCAGGCGGGAGGGCTACGACTGGGCGCCGGAATGGCTGGAAGGGGACGGCGAGGCGCACCTCGACGGCGTCGAGGTCACCCTCGTCGGCGAGCCCGTCATCCGCCACCAGTCGCTCCTCTCCGGGCAGTACGACCTGACGGAGAACCTCGCACCCCAGAATGCCGCGGCAGTGCAGGCGGACCCGGACTTCACGTACCAGAACCTGCCCCGGACCGGCAGCCCTTACGTGCTCGGCTTCAACCTCGATCGCGCGCCGTTCGACGACCTCGCGGTCCGGCAGGCGTTCGCCGCCGCGGTGAACACGCAGGCCGTGGTGGAAAGCCTCGGGTTCGGCACCTACACGCCGATCGACGGATTCCTGTCGAAGGAGAGCAAGTACTACGACCCGTCGGTCGAAGGCCTCCTGACGTACGACCCCGAGCGGGCCGACCGGCTCCTCGACGACGCCGGCTGGACCGGCCGCGACGACGAGGGCTTCCGCACGAAGGACGGGAAGCGCCTCACGGTCGAGGTGCCCACCGTGGAGAGCTCGACGCCGAGCCCGCTACTCGTGCAATTGCAGGGTGAGGCCCGCAAGGTCGGCTTCGACCTCCGGATCATCCAGCTCCCCCAGGCCCAGCTCACGGAGCTGCGCTATGCCGGCGACTACGACGCCCTGGCCGGGGTGTGGCACACCAACACCACCGATGTCCTGTTCATCCGCTACCACTCCTCCGAGATCACGGGCGAGCGGATCGGCCAGAACTCGTCGTACGTGGACGACCCGGAGCTCGACGCGCTGCTCTCCGCGGCCCGCGAGGCGGATGACGGGCCCGCCGCCGAGGAGGCGTACTCGAAGGCACAGCACCGCCTGATCGAGCTCGTGCCCGGCGTGCCGCTCTACGAGAACCCTAGCCAGTTCGCCTACACGAACACCCTGCACGACGTCGCCGTGGACACCTCCCACCCGGTGCCCGTCCTCACCTATGCCTGGAAGGCCGAGTAGATGGCCGTGCTCCGGCGTATCCTCATGCGGCTCGCCGTGGGGGTCGGTGTCCTCTGGGGGGCCGCGACCCTGACGTTCGTCGCGGTCCACCTGATCCCGGGCGACACGGCCCTGCTGATCCTCGGCGGACCCGACGCGCGGCCCACCGCCGAGACGCTCGCGCAGGTCCGTGCCGACTACCTCCTGGACCAGCCCTTCGTCGTCCAGTACGGCAGCTACCTCGGGAACCTCCTCCAGGGCGACCTCGGACAGTCCTACCGGCTGCGCCTGCCCGTCACGGAAGCCATGGGGCAGCAGATCGGCGCGACGGCGGCGCTCGCGACCGCCGCCGTCGCCGTCGCCCTGCCACTGACGTTCGCGGTCGCGATCCTGTCGGCGCAGCGTGCCGCCTGGATCCGGTCGATCGTCTCCGGCATCGAAGTGGTCCTCGCCGCGACGCCGACCTTCATCATCGGCTTCGCGCTGCTCATCACCTTCTCGTTCACGCTGCACTGGTTCCCCATCGGCGGGAACCAGGGGCCCGCCGCCCTGGTCCTTCCCGCCCTCACCCTCGCCCTCGCGATCTTCGGGACGCTCTCCCAGGTCCTGCGGAACGAGCTCGAGGACGTCCTCGAGCAGCCGTTCATCCTGACGGCTCGTTCCCGCGGCATGCGCGACCTGCCGGTGAGGATCCGCCATGCCCTGCGGCACGCGGCCATTCCCGTGATGACCATGTCCGGGTTCGTCGTCGCCGCCCTGCTCGGTGGTTCGGTGGTCGTCGAGACCCTCTTCAGCCGGCAGGGCATCGGTTCCCTCACGCTGGCGTCGGTCTACAACAAGGACCTGCCCGTCATCATCGGGGTCGTGCTCCTCTCGGCGGCCGTCTATGTGGTCGTGAACCTCGTCCTCGACCTCCTGTACACGCTCGTCGACCCGAAAGTGGTGACCGCATGAGCACCACCTCGCCCGTCCTTCCCCCCGCCGTCGCCCCGACGGCAGGGCTCCCGGACCAACCGGCAGCCCCTGCCGGGCTCCCGCAGCGGCTGCACCGCCGCCGGCGGGTGCGTCCGGCCATCCTGCTGGCCTCCGTGTTCCTTCTCTGGCTGGCGGCGGCGGTCGTGGCCCCGGGACTGCTCGCCCCGGCCGACCCGTACGCGGTGGACCCGGCCAGGAGTTTCGCGGCACCGGGCCCCTCGGCCTGGTTCGGTACGGACGACTCGGGGGCCGACAACTACACGCGGATCGTCCACGGCGCTGCGACGTCGCTGTACATCGGCGTCGGCGCCACCGCGATCGGCGTGATCGGCGGAACCGTGATCGGCCTCCTCGCGGGACTCAACGGACGGCTGGTCGAGGCGTCGGTGATGCGGCTCCTCGACGTCACCCTCGCCATCCCGGAGATCCTCCTCGCCCTCGTGGTGATCGGCATCATCGGCGGTGGAACGGAGAACGCGATCCTCGCCATCGGCGCCGGCAGCGTCGCCTACTACGCACGGATCACGAGGGCCCAGACGCACCTCGTCCGCCAGTCGGGCTTCGTCGAGGCCGCCCGCACCCTCGGACTGCCGGCGTGGCGGATCCTCGCCACACACGTCGTGCCGAATGTCCTCCGGCCCGTCCTCGTCCTCGCCACGATCGGCATCGGCTCCGCGATCGGGGCCGGGGCGTCCCTGAGCTTCCTCGGACTGGGCACCCCTCCCCCCGCGCCCGAATGGGGGGCGATGCTCTCGGCGGGCCGGAACTTCGTCTCCAACGCGCCCTGGATGATCACCATCCCCGCGGGGTTCCTCGTCGCCACCGTCCTGTCCATCACCGTGATCGGGCGCGAGCTCCGACGCCGCGCCGAAGGGAGGCTCCCATGAGCTCCACCGCCCCTACCCCTGCCGGGTCCCCCTCCGTCGTGGCCGACACGCCTGTCGTCGAACTCGACGGACTCTCCGTGGCCTTCGGTCGCGGCGTCCACCGCCGGGAGGTCATCCACGACCTCACCCTGTCCGTCCGGCCGGGCGAATGCCTCGCGCTCGTGGGCGAATCCGGCTCCGGGAAGTCCGTCACCGCCCGGACCCTCGTGGGCCTCACCGGTCCAGGCGCCGAGGTCCGCTCCCGCGCGCAACGCTTCGACGGCCGGGACGCCTCCGCCTGGGGCGAGCGTCAGTGGACCCGCGTGCGGGGCCAGGAAGCCGGCTTCATCCTGCAGGACGCCCTGTCCTCGCTCGACTCGCTGCGCACGGTCGGCGACGAGGTGGGAGAGGTCCTGCGCCTGCACGGCGATCTCGACCGCGGTGCCCGCCGGGCGCGTGTCGTCGAACTCCTCACCGCGGTGGGCGTCCCCGATCCGGAACTCCGCGCCGGTCAGTACCCGCATCAGCTCTCGGGCGGACTCCGCCAGCGCGCCCTGATCGCCTCGGCGATCGCCGCGGACCCGCGCTTCCTCATCGCCGACGAACCGACGACGGCGCTGGATGCCACCATTGCGGCGCAGGTCCTCCGCCTGCTCGACGACCTCAAGGGCGGCAACACCGCGATGCTCGTGGTCAGCCACGACCTCGCCGTCGTTGCGGACCTCGCCGACCGCGTGGCGGTCATGCGCGACGGCGCGATCGTGGAGGAAGGCAGCGTTCAGGCCGTCCTTCAGGACCCCCGGCACCCCTACACACAGGGACTGCTGGCGGCGATCCCCTCGCGCTTCTCACGCGGACGACGCCTGACGGTCAGCGACCGGGCACCAGGACAGGAGCGTCGGGCGCTCGACGGCGGACGGCGCGCCCCGTCCGCCAGTGGGGTCCTCACGCCGAGTCCTGACTCCCTCGTCGTCGAGGGGCTCACCAAGTCGTTCGCCGGACCCGGCGGCAGCCGCCGGGCGGCGGTCGACGGCGTGTCCTTCACGCTGCGCCGGGGCGCCACCCTCGGGATCGTCGGGGAATCCGGGAGCGGCAAGAGCACCGTGGCGCGCATCGCCCTCGGCGTCGAGCCTCCCGATGCGGGCACCGTCCACGTCGGTGGGCGCACCTGGGCCGAGCACCGGGCGTCCCGTGACCTCGCGGCCCGCCGCGCCGTACAGATGATCTATCAGGACCCCCTGCAGTCCTTCGACCCCCGGAAGACCGTACGGCAGGTGATCGGACAGGCCGCCGCCGCGGCCGGGACCCCCCGGACTGCACGGGCCGGACGCGTCCTCGAACTACTCGACCTCGTCGGGCTGTCGTCCGACAGGGCCCGCGCCCGCCCGCTCGACCTGTCCGGCGGCCAGCGGCAGCGGGTGGCCATCGCCCGCGCCCTCGCAGCCGAACCGGAGGTCGTCATCTGCGACGAGCCGGTCTCCGCACTCGACATCTCGGTGCAGGCCCGCATCCTCGATCTCCTGATGGACCTGCAGGAACGCTTCGGGCTCAGCTACCTCTTCATCTCCCACGACCTCGGCGTCATCCAGCACGTCAGCCGCGACGTGCTGGTCATGAAGGACGGCGTGGTCCTCGAACAGGGCCCCGTCTCCGAGGTCTTCGACGCACCAGGGCACGAGTACACGCGCCAGCTCATCAACGCCATCCCCGAACTCACCGTCGCCCGGAAGGACACTCCCCGCTCATGACACGCCAGATCGCCTTCAACCTCTTCGAGATGAACTGCGTGGGGCACATCTCCCACGGCCTCTGGGTCCACCCGGAGAACAACCGCCACCGTTTCAACGACCTCGACTTCTGGGTGGAGACTGCGAAACTCCTCGAGGCCGGGCTCTTCGACAGCGTCTTCCTCGCGGATGTGATCGGCACCTACGACGGCTACCGCGGCGGCCCGGAGACGGCGTTGCGCGAGGCCGTGCAGATCCCCAGCAACGACCCCCTGCTGATCATTCCGGCGATGGCCGCCGCGACGAAGCATCTGGGCTTCGCCGCGACGTTCTCCACGACGTACGAGCCCCCGTTCGCTTTCGCGCGGCGCGCGTCCACGCTCGACCACCTGACCAAGGGGCGGTTCGGCTGGAACATCGTCACCTCCTACCTCCCCAACGCCGCCCGGAACTTCGGACTGGCCGACGAGGTGGAGCACGACCACCGTTACGCCATCGCGGACGAGTACCTGGATGTCCTGTACAAGCTGTGGGAGGGCTCCTGGGACGACGACGCCGTGATCGAGGACCGCGAGCGGCGCGTCTACACCGACCCGTCGAAGGTCCGCTACATCAACCACCGCGGCCCACATTTCTCCGTGGCCGGCCCGCACCTGAGCGCACCCTCCCGCCAGCGCACCCCGGTGCTCTTCCAGGCCGGCAGCTCCGTCGCCGGCAAGGCCTTCGCGGCCCGCCACGCCGAGGGCGTCTTCGTGGGCGGCCGTGACGCCGCCGCCTACCGCGATAACGTGGCGGACCTGCGCCGACTCGCCGTGGCCAACGGACGCGGCCCCCACCACATCAAGACATTCGCGAGCGCCGTCGTGATCGTCGGTCGGACGTTGAAGGAGGCCCAGCGGAAGGCAGAGGACTACCGCCGCCTCTCCAGCGCGGAAGGCTACCTCGCCCACGCGGGTGGCGGCGGAATCGACCTGGCGGCCTACCGCTCCGACGAGGTCATCGACGACATCCTCGCGCGTGAGGACCGGCCCGGGCGGGACAGGCAGCCCAGCAACCGGAGGCACCCGGCGGGGACGACCGTCGGCGAGGCCCTCGAGCGGATCACACGCTTCGACCGTGGGCCTTTCGTGGCCATCGGAACCCCCACGGACGTCGCTGACGAGATCGAGCGGTGGGTCGAGGGCACGGACCTCGACGGCTTCAACCTGCGACAGTTCCTCACGCCGGGCACCGCGGAGGACTTCGTCGAACTCGTGGTCCCCGAACTGCAGAAACGCGGGCTGTACCGCAGGTCGTACGAGGAATCGACCCTCCGCGAGCGCCTGTTCGGGCCGGGCGCCACACGGCTCTTCGACCAGCACCCCGGGGCCCGCTATCGCAACGGCGCCAACCTGGGCAGCGACGCCGCGCCGCTCGACGCATCCCGGGCGGCCGCCGTCGCACCCGGCGCCGCAGGGACTGTCCCGTCCTCCACCCCGTCCGCCGCTCCGACCTACGCCTAGGGAGTCTCCATGTCCACCGAGCCCACCGTGCGCACCGAACCCATCCTCCGGCCCGGGGCGAGCGGGCCGGAACAGCACGACGCCTCGCCGACGACGGCAGCCCTCAGGGAGCGGTTCCGTCCCCTCTTCGCCATCATCGCGGCCGGAGCGGCCCGCCGCGAGCAGACCCGCAGCTTGCCCTTCGAGGAGGTCGCTGCGTTGAAGGAGGCCGGATTCGGCGCTCTGCGCGTACCCAGGCAATACGGCGGATCGGGGGTGTCGCTGCGGCAGCTCTTCACGATCCTCACCGATCTGGCGGCTGCGGACTCGAACCTCACGCAGCTGTGGCGCGGCCACTTCGCCTACATCGAGGGCATCCTGCTCCAACCGCCGTCAGTGCACCGCGACCGATGGCTGTTCGACATCGCGACGGGGACCATGATCGGAAACGCCTCGAGCGAGCTCACCGGCACGTCGCTGCGGGACCTCCACACCACGCTGACCTCCCCCAACCTGCCCGACGGGGCACCGACGCTGACGGGCACCAAGTACTACAGCACCGGCAGCCTTCACGCCGACTGGATCGCCGGCAGCGCCGTCCACGACGGCGAGCGCGTCGGGTAGGCGGTCCGGGCCACGGCCGCCGGCGTGGAGCGGGTCGACGACTGGGACGGCTTCGGTCAGCGACTCACCGGCAGTGGCACGACCCACTTCACGGAGGTGCGCGTCGACCCGCGGAACGTACGCCACTACTCGGGGGAGACGCCGAGCCATGTGCCGGCGTTCTTCCAGCTCGTGCTCGTCGCGTCGCTCGCCGGGATCGCCCGGGCCGCGGCCGAGGACGCTGCGGACTTCGTCCGGCCACGGACGCGCTCCTACGTCAACGCGACCACACCGCTGCCGCGGGAGGGCCCGCAGGTGCTGCAGGTGGTCGGCGAACTGGGCAGCAGCGCCTTCGCGGCCGACGCCGTCGTCCTCGCGGCCGCCGATCTCCTGGACGCCGCCTACGAGCGGCTCCGGAGTGGGGTGCCCGCTGCTGGTGGGCCCCCGGACGACGGGTTCCCCGGACGGCTCGCGACCGCCGCGGTGGACGAGGCCGACATCGCGGTCAGCGGGGCGCAGGTGGTGGCCGTCGCCCAGTCCCTGAGGGCGGCCACCGAACTGTTCGAGGTCGGCGGGGCGTCGGCGACCTCGACGGGCCGTGCCCTCGACCGGCACTGGCGCAATGCGCGGACCATCTCCTCGCACAACCCCGCCATCTACAAGGCCCGGTCACTGGGCTACTGGGCGGTGCACGGCGAGCGGGAGCCGCGGACGGCAGGTACCTGAGGAGGCCCGACGGCGCCGCGAGGGTCGACCGCCGGCGGCTAGCGTGGGGGTCATGACACACGAGTTCCGGTACGACGTCGACATCCTGCACCTGCTCGTCTCCCCCGGCCACGCCTACTTCGGGCGAGCCCGCGACGGAGCAGTCGATGTCCCCACCATCGACGCGGACCGGGTGGAGGTCGTGGCCGGCAAGGGTATCGTCGGCGACCGGTTCTTCGGGAAGGCGGCCCACATGGATGCCGCCGTGACCCTGTTCGCCATCGAATCGCTCGAGGCCATCGCGGCGGAGCTCGGGGCGTCCCCCTTCGATCCGCTGCTTCCGCGCCGCAACGTGGTCCTTCGGGGCGCCGAACTGACGCCGCTCATCGGCCACGATTTCGTCCTCGAGAGTGCCGGCGGGACCGTCACACTCCGGGGCGGACGGCACGCCCACCCCTGCGCCTGGATGGACCGGGTCCTGGCCCCGGGCGCCCACCGGGCCATGCGGGGCCGGGGCGGCGTACGGTGCCTGCCCCTGGACAGCGGATCCCTGCATCGGGGGCCCGCCGTCCTGGTGAGCCCGGTGCCCCTGGACCCGGCGCGGGCGCAGGTGGCGTCGGTGCTCAGGCCCTCCCGGCTGCCGTAGGGAAGGCGGGGCGTCGCACTCCCACGGCATCAAGAGGAGGCAGGGACCACTGCTGGTCACCGGAGCGCGCCTCCCCCGCTGCTCAGGAGCTACGGGCACATGTCCTACGATCCGCCGCTCACCACCCATATCTGCACCCAGGGCGCGATGTCGGCCTACTCACCGGTGTGCGGCTGGTAGACGCCGGGCCGACTACGCTGGCCCCATGCCCCGTAGCGTCTCCCTCCGTCGTGCCGGCCCCGCCGCCCGGCCGGAACGGACGGCGCCGGTCGCGGCTGCGTGGGCCCTCGCCGACATCGTCGTGATCCTCGCGTTCGCCGTGTCGGGCCGCCGCACGCACGAGCACGGGGTCACCGTCGCGGGCGTGCTCGACACAGCGTGGCCCTTCCTCCTCGCCTACGCCGCCGCGACCCTGGCCGCGCGCGCCTGGCGTTCGCCGGGTGCCCCCTGGCCCACCGGGGTGGTCCTGTGGGTGGGAACCGTGGTCGGCGGCCTGCTGGTGCGGGCGATGTCCGGCGCCGGGATCGCGCTCAGCTTCCAGGTCGTCACGCTGATCGTCCTCGGCGCGTTCCTGGTGCTCCCGCGCGTCGTCGTTCGCGTGGTCCTGCGGCGGCGGCCGGTACCGTAGGTCCGGTTCCTCTTCCTGTTCCGAAAGGCACGCCATGATCACCGCATTCGTCCTCATCCAGACCGACGCCTCCCGCATCCCCGAGAGCGCGCAGGCGATCTCCGAGATTGCCGGCATCAGCGAGGTGTACTCGGTGACAGGCGAGTGGGACCTCATCGCCATCGCACGTGTGAGCCGCCACGAGGACCTCGCGGACGTCATCGCCGACCGCTTGTCGAAGATCGAAGGCATCCGTTCGACGACGACGCAGATCGCCTTCCGTTCCTACTCCCAGCACGACCTCGATGCGGCCTTCTCGCTGGGCTTCGAGAGCTGAGGGCCCCCGCAACGCCCGGCAGGACGCTCAGTAGGAGCGGCTGACCTCGACCCACCGCTCCAGCACGCCGGCAGCGGCCCCGGAATCGATCGATGCCCGCGCACGCTGCATCGCGGCTGTGATGCGGTCTCCGAGCGTCCCGTCCGCGGTCGGTGCCAGAGCCACGAGACCGGCCGCGGCGTTGAGCACGACGGCGTCCCGGACGGGCCCGGTCCCGCCGCCCAGCACCGACCGCACCACCGCGGCGTTCCCCGCGGCGTCCGTGCCGCGCAGCGCGTCGACGGGGACGACGTCGAGCCCGAAGTCCTCCGGGTGCACCTGGTGGACCTCGACCTGCCCGTCACGGACCTCCCACACGGTGGAGGACCCGCTGGTGGTCAGCTTGTCCCTGCCGTCGTCGCCCCGGAACACCAGGGCACGGATGCCCCGCACCGCGAGGACCCCGGCCATCAGGGGAGCCATCCGCGCATCCGCACAACCGAGCGCCTGCGCGCTGACTCCGGCCGGGTTGCTCAGCGGACCGAGGAAGTTGAAGGCCGTGGGGATGCCCAGTTCGCGCCGGGGCACCGCGACATGCTTCATGGACGGGTGGAAGACCTGTGCGAAGCAGAAGGTGATGCCTGCCCGTTCCGCGGTCCTGGCGACATCCGCAGGCACCAGATCGAGCCGGACACCGAGCTCCTCGATCACGTCCGCGGCGCCGGACGCGGACGAGGCTCCCCGGTTCCCGTGCTTGACGACTTTCGCGCCCGCGCCCACGGCGACCAGCGAGGACATGGTCGAGATGTTCAGGGTGCCCAGCCCGTCCCCACCCGTCCCGACGATGTCCAGCGTTGGTCCGTCCACCTCGATCCGGTGCGCCCTGCCGAGCATCGCCTCGACGAGTCCGGTGAGCTCGTCGACGGACTCCCCCTTGGCACGCAGCGCGACCAGGAAACCGGCGATCTGGGCATGGCTCGCCTCACCCGCCATGATCGTGTCCATCGCCCAACGGCTCTGGTGCACGCTCAGATCGGTGCCCGCGAGGAGGGATGAGAAGATCGACGGCCAGGCGGGTCGCGCCGCGGCGGGGCTTGTTGTGGGACTCACCGTCCCAGATTATCTACGAATTGTAGAAAGTCATCTCCGGGAACTTCCGCGGAAACACGGGCGTCACCACTGCCCCCGGTGCGGCGCGGCCTGTGCGGCGGCGCTTCCCGTTGGTGATCGCGCTGATCTTGGGGACATAATGAGTCTGTGACATCTGCGACCCAAGCCCCCAGCGCCGCCCCGCATCCCGCCCTGAACCGCCCCAACATGGTCTCCGTCGGAACCGTGGTGTGGCTGTCCAGCGAGTTGATGTTCTTCGCCGGCCTCTTTGCCATGTACTTCACCCTGCGCTCCACCTCAGGCGAGCTGTGGGCCATGGAGACCGAGAAGCTGAACGTCCCCTTCGCGCTCGTGAACACCGTGATCCTCGTGTCGAGCTCGTTCAGCTGCCAGTTCGGCGTGTTCGCCGCCGAGCGGCTCCAGCCCCGCAGGACCGGCGGCCTCTTCCAGCTCGCCCGCTGGGGCATGGTCGAGTGGTTCCTGCTGACGTTCGTCATGGGCGCGATCTTCGTCTCCGTCCAGGCCTACGAGTACGCGGAGCTCGTCGCCGAGGGCATCGCACTGAACTCCAACGCCTTCGGGTCGGCCTTCTACATCACGACGGGCTTCCACGGGCTCCACGTCATCGGCGGCCTCGTGGCCTTCCTGCTGATCATCGGACGTGCCTTCATCGCCCGGCAGTTCGGGCACTTCGAAGCCACCTCGGCGATCGTCACGTCCTACTACTGGCACTTCGTCGACGTCGTCTGGATCGGCCTGTTCATCATCATCTACTTCCTCAAGTGACTCCTCCTGTAGGCTCTTCTACTAGAGGTAGAATTCAGTGAAGAATCTCCGCAGAGCTCGCATCGAAAAGGCAGGAACCACCCCGTGAAGGCACTCTCCCAGAGGCGGCGTCACCCACTCGCAGCGTTGGCGCTGCTGCTCATGGCGCTCCTCTTTACCGGCAGTCTCTACGCCGCAGCCAGTTCCGCCAATGAGGCGCAGGCACAGACCACCACGTTCACGGCCGACGATGTCGAAGAGGGCAGCAAGCTCTTCGTGGCGAACTGCGCCTCCTGCCATGGCATCGGCGCCACCGGATCCGACGCCGCGCCGTCGCTCGTCGGTGTCGGCGCCGCATCCGTCGACTTCCAGGTCGGCACGGGCCGCATGCCGATGCAGATGGACGGTCCCCAGGCGCAGGCCAAGCCCGTCCAGTTCACCGAGGAGCAGATCAGCCAGATGGCCGCGTACGTCGCGTCCCTCGGTGCCGGCCCGTCCATTCCCGACGAGGAGATCCTCGATGCGTCCGAGGGCGACCCCGCCCACGGCGGCGAGCTGTTCCGCGTCAACTGCGCGATGTGCCACAACGCCGCTGCTGCCGGCGGGGCCCTGACCCGCGGCAAGTACGCCCCGTCGCTCGACGGCGTGAGCGAGAAGCACATCTACGAGGCCATGGTCACCGGCCCTCAGAACATGCCGGTCTTCAGCGACGCCAACGTAACGCCCGAGGACAAGCAGGACATCATCGCGTTTCTGAAGACGATCGAGGAGCAGGGCTCCCCGGGTGGAGCGGACCTCGGCTCGCTCGGCCCCGTATCCGAGGGCCTGTTCATCTGGGTCGCAGGCCTCGGCGTCATCATCGCCTTCACCGTGTGGCTCACATCGCGGTCGTCCTGACCATCCAGGAGCGCCCCGTGAACGAATCAACTACAGACTTGCAGGACCAAATGGAAGATAAGAGGGATCATGGCCGACACTAGTCACGGCGCTCCCGGAAGCTCGGTCACCGTCGCGACGCCCGGGCGTACGCCGGACAAGTTCGAGAATCCGGGCCACCCGCCCCACCGCCCGCGCCTGGCCGACCGCGATCGGCGAGCCGAGAAGCGCGCCGAACGCCAGGTCGCCCTGCTGTTCTTCATCTCCGTCCTTGGGACCCTGCTCTTCTTCGTGGGCTACTTCTTCGTACCGCTCGACCAGACCATCGAGCAGTTGCGTCTCCAGAACCTGCTGCTCGGTCTCGGCACCGCCTTCGCGATGCTGGGTATCGGCGTCGGGATGGTGCACTGGGCCAAGACGCTCATGCCCGACCACGAGCTCACGGAGGAGCGGCACGCCATCCGCCCGGAGAGCGACCGCGAGGACGCCGAGAAGATGGTCGACCAGATCCTCCACGAGTCCGGCATCAAGCGCCGCCCCCTGATCCGGAACACGCTGCTCGGTGCCGCGCTCCTCGCGCCCCTTCCCGCGATCGCCATCTTCCGCGACCTGGGCCCGCTGCCCGGTGACGTCCTGCGGCAGACCATGTGGGACACCGGTGTCCGGCTGACCCGCGATCCGAGTGGCACCCCCATCCGTGCCTCGGATGTCACCGTCGGCTCGGCCTTCCATGTCATTCCCGAGGGGCTGAACGAGGCCGAGCACAAACTCGAGGAGAAGGCCAAGGCAGTCGTCCTGCTCATGCGCCTCGATCCCGAGGAGCTCAACCCCTCCCCGGGGCGCGAGGACTGGGCCTACGACGGCATCGTCGCGTACTCCAAGATCTGCACGCACGTCGGGTGCCCGGTGGCGCTGTACGAGCAGCAGACACACCACCTGCTGTGCCCGTGCCACCAGTCGACCTTCGACCTCGAGCAGGAATGCAAGGTCATCTTCGGCCCGGCGTCCCGTCCGCTGCCGCAGCTGCCCATCGAGGTCGACGACGAAGGCTACCTGATCGCATCCAGCGATTTCCAAGAACCCGTAGGACCTAGTTTCTGGGAGCGAGGCTGACATGAGCAGTTCCATTGCGGCGCAACCCTACGTGCCGAAGACGCGCGTGGGTAAGGTCACCGACTATGTCGACTCCCGCGTCGGCGGCTCCGGGATCGTCAAGGTCTTCGGCCGGAAGATCTTCCCCGACCACTGGTCCTTCATGTTCGGCGAGGTGGCGCTGTACTCGTTCGTCGTCCTGCTGCTCTCCGGGACCTTCCTCACCTTCTTCTACGACCCCTCCATGGCGGAGACGCACTACGACGGCAGCTATCTGCCCCTGCGTGGTGTGGAGATGTCGGTGGCCTATGCCTCGTCCCTGGATATCTCCTTCGACATCCGCGGTGGTCTGTTCATGCGCCAGATCCACCACTGGGCGGCGCTCCTGTTCGTGGCCGCGGTGGCCGTGCACATGCTCCGGGTCTTCTTCACCGGTGCGTTCCGCCGCCCCCGCGAGTTCAACTGGGTCGTCGGCTGCGTCCTGCTCATCCTGAGCCTCGCTGCCGGTTTCACGGGCTACTCGCTCCCCGATGACCTGCTCTCCGGAAACGGACTGCGCATCATCGACGGCGTGATGAAGGCCATCCCGGTGGTCGGTACCTACCTGAGCTTCTTCCTCTTCGGCGGAGAGTTCCCGGGCACCATGATCATCGGCCGCCTGTATGTGCTGCACATCCTCCTGATCCCCGCGGTCATCCTGCTGCTCATCGGCATCCACATGTTCATGCTGGTGCTGCACAAGCACACCCAGTTCGCCGGGCCGGGCAAGACGAACGACAACGTGGTCGGCTATCCCGTGGGCCCAGTCTTCGGTGCGAAGGCCGCCGGCTTCTTCTTCATCGTGTTCGGTGTCCTCGCTGCGATCGCTGCGGCGTTCACCATCAACCCGATCTGGAACTACGGGCCGTACGACCCCTCCCCCGTGTCCGCGGGTACACAGCCCGACTGGTACATCGGCTGGGTCGACGGCGCGCTGCGCCTCATGCCCGGAACGATCGGCGACTTCGACTTCGAGTTCAACATCCCCTTCCCGTGGGGCGTCAACACGCTGTCGCTGAACGTCCTGTTCCCCGCTCTCGTCCCGGCGATGATCGTGTTCACCGCGATGTTCGTCTGGCCCTGGATCGAAGCCTGGGTCACGAAGGACACGCGTGAACACCACCTCCTCGACCGTCCGCGCAACGCACCGACGCGCACGGCGATCGGCGTCGCAGGTGTCGTCTTCTACTGCGTCATGTGGGCAGCCGCCAGCTCCGACCTCATCGCCACGCACTTCATGGTGTCGCTGAACGACGTCACGTACTGGTTGCGCTTCCTCGTGATCGCGGGACCGATCATCGCCTTCATGGTCTCCCGCAGGATCTCCCTCGCCCTCCAGCGTAAGGACCGCGAGATCGCCCTCCACGGCCGCGAGACGGGACGCATCGTTCGCCTGCCCCATGGCGAGTTCATCGAGGTCCACGAACAGGTCGACGACTACCAGCGGTACAGGCTGACCGCCTTCGAGTCGCCCGAGGTCATGGTGCCGAAGCCCGACGAGAACGGCAAGGTCTCGCTCCTGGACAAGGTCCACGGGCGCGTGTCGAGCTTCTTCTTCGAGGACCGTGTCGCACCGGTGACGCCGAGGGAACTCGAGGCGTCCCATGGCGACCACCACGAGGAGGTCGCCGGCGCGAAGGACCGCGAGTCCATCGCCAGCCACTAGGCACCACCGCCCGCCAGGGCGACCGAAGGGCCCGGACACTGCGTCCGGGCCCTTCTTCGTGCGTCCCCGGGCAACCGGGCCCGGATCGCTTGCGGCCGCGTGCATCCCGTCGCCGCGGGACGGGTGCTGGTCTGACATGACGTGCTGACCGCCGACGACGCGATCTCCACAGCGCGGCCCGATCCTCCCCTGCCGGCTCCAGGAGGGCCTCCTGGATCAGCGGAACCGGTTGGCGCTGTAGGCGCGCGGAGTGCGGACGCCGGGACGCTGGAGGGGCACCCACAGCTTGTACCGGTCCGCGCGGTAGTAGGAGACGGAGTAGTCGACCATGGCGCGTGCCACGTAGGCATGCCGCTGGATCTTCAGCAGGGGCGCATTCATCTCCACGTTGAGCAGGCGCGCGATCGACGGCGACGCTGCGGTTGCCTCGATGGTGTCCTCACCCCACTCCATGACCAGGCCGTACTTCTCGCTCAGGACGTTGTAGAGCGATGTCGGAGGAGGTTCGTCCAGGATGCCGGGCACGCAGTGGGACGGGATGAAGTTCTCGTCGACGCTCATCGGCTCGCCGTCGGCGAGGAGCTGGCGACGGAAGCGCACCACGGGCTGGCCGATCTCGATCTGGAGCTCCCGCGCGACGAGAGGTGAGGCCCCCTGCTGCTCGAAGCTGAGAACGCGTGCATCGGGGACCATCCCCCGTCGGATCATCTCCTCGGTGTAGGACGTCATCTTCATGTGGAGGTCCATCTTGCTGCGCGCGACGAACGTCCCGAGCCCCACGATGCGCTCCAGCACGTCCTCCGCGACGAGCGCGTCGATCGCCTGGCGCACCGTCATCCGGGCGACACCGTAGTAACTGCCCAGCGCCCGCTCCGACGGTATGCCGGCCCCCGGCTCGGCGAACTGGCGGAGGTAGCGTCGCAGGCTCTCACGCAGCTGCACGTGCTTCGGGGTCGCCGAGGTGCCGTCGATCGGTTCTGCGTCGAAACGTCGCGGCATCACGGCCATGGATTCCATCTCCTGTGATCAGGGCTTCGGACGCTACGACTCTACGACGCCGGACAGGCGAAAGGGAGCCCGCCTCCGGCGGACTCCCTTCCAGGTGCTGAGCGTGCCGATCAGTGGGCGTGGTACCCGCGGCTGTACTCGTAGACCCAGCCGATGAGGGCGATGGCTGCGAGCCCCAGGCCGATGTACGTGATCCAGAAGCCGACCGCCAGCCCTGCGAAGCAGGTCGCGGCCGACAGGCCGAGCACCAGGGGCCACCAGCTCCAGGGGCTGAAGTGCCCCTGCTCGCCGGACCCCTCGTGGATCTCCGCGTCCAGCCGGTCCTCCGGCCGGTTGCCGACGCGCTTGCCGGTGAAGCCGAGGTAGAAACCGATCATCCCGGAGAGGCCGGCCGTGAGGTACAGGGCCAGGAAGCCCACGGGTTCCATCCACTCGACCAGGACTCCGTAGACCGTTCCGACGAGCAGGAAGAACGGCGTCAGGTAGGTGAAGAGCTTCGTCTCGATCTTCATGCCTTGGCGTCCTCTCGGTCAGCGGCGCCCATGAAGCTCGCAGCGCTGTCATCAGGGGTGTGCGTCTGCTGCAGTTCCGGGTGGTGCAGGTCGAGCGCGGGACGCTCGGACCGGATGCGCGGCAGCGAGGTGAAGTTGTGCCGCGGCGGCGGGCAGGACGTCGCCCACTCGAGCGAGGCACCGAAGCCCCACGGATCGTCGACCTCCACCTTCTTGCCGGTGCGCCAGGTGATGTACACGTTCCAGAAGAACGGGATGAGCGACGCACCGAGGACGAACGACCCGATGGTGGAGAACTGGTTCATGGCCGTGAAGCCGTCCTCCGGGAGGTAGTCGGCGTAGCGGCGGGGCATGCCCTCGACGCCGAGCCAGTGCTGGATGAGGAAGGTGGCGTGGAAGCCGAGGAACAGCATCCAGAAGTGGATCTTGCCGAGGCGCTCGTTGAGCATCTTTCCCGTGAACTTCGGCCACCAGAAGTAGAAGCCGGCGAACATCGCGAAGACGACCGTGCCGAAGACCACGTAGTGGAAGTGCGCCACCACGAAGTAGGTGTCGGAGACGTGGAAGTCCAGCGGGGGCGAGGCCAGGA
The DNA here is from genome assembly GCF_054511075.1 of Arthrobacter sp. TMS2-4. Lineage (NCBI taxonomy): Bacteria > Bacillati > Actinomycetota > Actinomycetes > Micrococcales > Micrococcaceae > Arthrobacter > Arthrobacter sp. TMS2-4. The sequence continues at coordinate 139,138 of NZ_JBTNDI010000004.1, read as the reverse complement.
TGATGCCGGTGAGGCCTCCGAAGAGGAACGTCACGAGGAAGCCGAGGCTCCACAGCATCGGGGTCTCGAACGTAAGGGACCCCCGCCACATGGTGCCGATCCAGTTGAAGAACTTCACCCCGGTAGGTACTGCGATGAGCATGGTCATGAAGGCGAAGAACGGGAGCAGCACGGCGCCGGTGACGTACATGTGATGGGCCCACACGGTCACGGAGAGGGCGGCGATGGCGATCGTCGCGTAGACGATGCCCTTGTAGCCGAAGATCGGCTTACGGCTGAACACCGGGAAGATCTCGGAGACGATGCCGAAGAACGGGAGCGCGATGATGTACACCTCGGGGTGTCCGAAGAACCAGAAGAGGTGCTGCCAGAGGATGGCTCCCCCGGCTTCGGGGTCGAAGATGTGCGCTCCGAACCGGCGGTCGGCGCCGAGCGCGAACAGGGCGGCAGCCAGCGGCGGGAACGCCATGAGGACCAGGATCGCCGTGATCAGCGTGTTCCAGGTGAAGATGGGCATGCGCCACATCGTCATGCCGGGAGCGCGCATGCAGATGATCGTGGTGATGAAGTTGACGGCACCGAGGATGGTGCCGAAGCCCGAGAGCGCAAGACCGAAGACCCAGAGGTCTCCGCCCACCCCCGGCGAGAACGTCGTGTTGGACAGCGGTGCGTAGGCGAACCAGCCGAACGACGCGGCGCCCTGCGGGGTGATGAAGCCGGACACGGCGATCGTGCTGCCGAACAGGAAGAACCAGAAGGCCAGCGCGTTGAGCCGCGGGAAGGCGACGTCGGGGGCCCCGATCTGCAGCGGCATGATGACGTTCGCGAAACCCGCGAAGAGGGGCGTCGCGAACATCAGGAGCATCACGGTGCCGTGCATCGTGAACAGCTGGTTGTACTGCTCCTTCGTCTGGAGGATCTGCATCCCGGGCTCGAACAGCTCGGCCCGGATGATGAGGGCCATGACGCCGGCGAAGCAGAAGAACACGAAGGAGGAGATCAGGTACATGTACCCGATGGTCTTGTGGTCCGTCGAGGTGATCCAGTTGACGACGATGCGTCCCTTGGACCTCGGAACCACACGCGGAGCCGCGACGGTGCCGGCTTCCTCAAGGGTGTATTCGAAGGTGGACATCAGCTGCTGCTCCTGGCTGGGTCGGTATCGGGATCGTCCTCGGGGTAGGAGTCGCGGTCGTACTCGTCGCCGAGCTGGCCGTCTTCGAGTTGCGCCATCTGAGCGTCGAACTCCTCCTGCGAGACGACCTCCACGTTGAAGAGCATCTCCGAGTGGTACTGGCCGCACAGCTCGGCGCACTTGCCGGCGAACACCCCCTCCTTCGTCGGAGTGAGGTTGATGTAGTTGGTGCGGCCCGGGTACAGGTCGCGCTTCATCAGGAAGCCGGGAACGAAGAACGAGTGCTGCACGTCGCGGGCGTTGAGCTGGAGCTCGACGGACTGGTTGACGGGCAGGTAGAGGGTCGGCAGGTTCTCGGGCACGCCCTCTTCACCGTTCAGGTTCCCCTGGACGCCCGTGGAGTACTTGTCTTCCTTGACGTAGTTGAAGTCCCACGACCACTGCTTGCCGCGGACGTCCACGATCACGTCGGGATTCTCGACGCGGGCGTCGATCTTCGCGATGTCGCGCTCCGTGAAGTAGAAGAACACGAGGACCATGAACAGCGGGATGGTCAAGTAGAAGATCTCGAGCGGCAGGTTGTAGCTGATCTGCCGGGGGTAGCCGGTGTCGTTCTTGCGGCGACGGTACGCGACCATGCACCAGATGATCAGGCCCCACGTGATGATGCCGACGATCATGGCCGCAATCCACGAGTTGACCCACAGATCGGTGATCGCCGCGGTGTGGTTGGTGTTGTCCCGATCTGCCGGAAGCCAGCCCCTTTGGGCTTCTGCCGAACAGCCGGTCAGTAGGAGGGCGCCGGCCAGCGAGATGCTGGAGATCTTGGTGATCCTGACGCGCTTGCTACCGGTTCGGTCCTGCGAACTCACAGACGGACCTTCCTTTTCTACGTGCGTTGCCACCCGCCCGTGAAGCGGCCCGGGGTGCACATCCAGTTTTACTACTCACTGTAGAGCTTACCCGGAAGACCCGCGATCCGGTGACACGCAAAAGGCCCGGAACACACCTCGTCGGTGACGTTCCGGGCCCTTGCCGGCGTGCTAGTGGAAGGAGTCCCCGCAGGCGCAGGATCCGCCCGCGTTGGGGTTGTCGATGGTGAACCCCTGCTTGGAGATGGTGTCCTCGAAATCGATGGATGCCCCCGACAGGTACGGGACGCTCATCTTGTCCACGATGACCTCGACGCCGTCGAAGTCGCGGACGGCGTCACCGTCGAGGACACGCTCGTCGAAGTACAGCTGGTAGATCAGCCCGGAGCAGCCACCGGGCTGGACCGCGACCCGCAGGCGGAGGTCGGTCCGGCCTTCCTGCTCGAGGAGGCTGCGCACCTTCCCTGCGGCGACGTCGGACAGGGTGACCTCGTGCGCGGCGAGCTCGATGGATTCCTGGGCGGATCCGGTCTCGGTGGTCGATGTGCTCATGTGTATCTCCTCGCTCGGACCTCACCGTTGGTGAGCCCGCTCTCAGTGCCGTCCGCGGTATGGCGCACGCACGGCTTTCCTTCATCGTACGCCGGGCCTGCGTCAGGCATAACGGCCGGGAGGGCGGAAACATTTCCACCCTCCCGGCCGTCGCTCAGTCGCGGGTGAGGCCCCCGTCGTTGATGCGGGCCAGGAGGAGCGCCTCCGCGAGGACCGCCTTCCGGAACTCGTCGAGGTGCAGTGACTCGTTCGCGCTGTGGGCGCGGGAGTCCGGGTCCTCCACACCGGTGATGAGGATCTGCGCGTCCGGGAAGAGCTCGGTGAGGTCGGCGATGAAGGGGATCGAACCGCCCATCCCCGCCTCCACGGGCTGTACGCCCCAGGCTTCCTCGAGTGCCGACAGCGCGAGCCGGGACGCGGGTTCCGTGGTGTCCGTGCGGAAGGGGCTCCCCGTCTCCCCCGGGGTGAAGGTCACCCGGGCGCCGAACGGCGCGTGGGCGTCGACGTGGGCGCGGACGGCGTCCATCGCGGCGCGGGGGTCCTGTCCGGGGGCCAGGCGCAGGCTGAACTTGGCGCGGGCGCGCGGAAGCAGCGTATTGGAGGACAGCGCGACGGACGGGATGTCCATGCCGATGATGGACAGGGCGGGCTTGTGCCACAGCCGGGAGGCGATGGACCCGGTGCCGGCGAGGCGTACGCCGTCGAGCACGGAGGCGTCCGCACGGAAGTCGTCCTCCTCGTAGTCCACGCTCGCGTGGTCCCCGCCGTGCAGGCCCGCGATGGCGACGTCGCCGGCGTCGTCGTGGAGTGTCGCGATCAGCCGGGACAGGAGCGTAGGGGCGTCCAGGACGGGGCCGCCGAACATGCCGGAGTGCACGGCGTGGTCGAGGACCTGCACCTCGATGGTGCCGTCCACGAGTCCTCGCAGGCTGGTGGTCAGGGCGGGCACGCCCACTTTCCAGTTGCTGGAGTCGGCGACGACGATGACGTCGGCCTGCAGGTCGTCGCGGTAGGTCTCGAGGAAGGAGCGGAACGTCGGGGAGCCCGCCTCCTCCTCGCCCTCGATGAACACGGTGACACCGACGCCGAGAGCGTCGCCGAGTACCTCGGTGAGCGCGCCGAACGCGCCGATGTGCGCCATGATGCCCGCCTTGTCGTCGGCCGCGCCGCGACCGTACAGCCGGCCGTTGCGCTCCGTCGCGACGAACGGGTCCGACTCCCAGAGCGCAGGGTTCCCGGGGGGCTGCACGTCGTGGTGGGCGTAGAGGAGGACCGTCGGCTGACCCTCGGCCGCCGCGCGGCGGGCGACGACGGCGGGACCTCCGGGCGTGCCGTCGTTGTCGACCCGCAGGATGCGGACGTCGTCGATCCCGGCACCGCGGATCAGGTCCGCCACTGCCTCGGCGCTGCGGTCGAGCTCCCGGGCGTCGAACGCCTCCCACGCGATGCCCTGGATGGCGACAAGGGCTGAGAGCTGCTCGACGATGCGGGGGAAGGACGCGTCGACACTGGCACGGAGCTGGTCGCCGACAGGCGACGGGTCATGGGGATGGTCGGTCGAGGGGGTCACGGAAGTCATGCCAGAACCCTACACACGCAGAACTCCCGGTGGCCGGAGGCTGGTCGGGGTCCGGTGGGCCGGGCCGGGCCTCCCCTGACGCGGACCCGGTATCCTGAGAAGGTGTTCGGACGAAATAAAGAAGCCCCCGCTGCCCAGGAAGCCGTCGACAGCGCTTCACCAACCCCCGAGGCGCCGCGCGCGCAGGGCAAGGGTGCACCCACGCCCAGGCGCAGCGTGCAGGAGGCGGCCCGCAAGCGGCCGCTCGTGCCGAATGACCGCAAGGCCGCGCGCGAGCGGAGCCGCACCACGGTGCGGGACGAGCGCGCGAAGATGCGGCGGGCGCTCGACACCGACGACGAGCGCTATCTCCCCCTGCGCGACAAGGGCCCGAACCGCCGGTACGTCCGCCACTTCGTCGACGCGCGGGTGAACATCGGCGAGTTCCTCATGATCGCCGCCCTCGTGTTCGTGATTCTCAGCTTCTTCCAATCCCTCGCCGTGCAGAGCGCCGTGCTGATGGCCTTCTGGATCCTGATCGTCGCGGTGATCGTGGACTGCGTCCTGCTGCGCCGCAAGCTGAGGAGGAAGCTGACCGAGAAGTTCGGCGCACCCAACCAGGGCGACCTCTGGTACGGCGTCACACGGGCCCTGCAGCTCCGGCGGCTGCGCCTGCCCAAGCCGCAGGTCCGCCGGGGCCAGTACCCCGCCTGACCGCTCCATCGCACCGGGTGGTGCAGCGTCGAAGAGCCGGGCCCGTGGGCCCGGCTCTTCTTCGTCGACCGGCGCTCAGGCCGTCGGGGTGCGCCGCGCCCGTGCGAGTCCGCGATTGATGCGGGACGCCCAGAACGGACCCTCGTAGAGGAATGCCGTGTAGCCCTGGACGAGGGTCGCGCCGGCGTCGAGCCGCTCGATGACGTCCTCGGGGGTCTCGATGCCGCCGACGGAGACGAGCGCCAGCTGATCGCCGACCGCTGCCCGCAGGCGCTGGAGGACCTGCAGCGATCGGGCCTTCAGTGGTGCTCCGCTCAGTCCGCCGACGCCCTTCGCGATGATGTCCGCGGGGTCAGTGACCAGGTTCTCGCGTGTGATGGTGGTGTTGGTGGCGACGATGCCGTCCAGACCGAGGTCGAGGGCGAGCGCGCCGACGTCGTCGAGGTCCTGGTCGGTCAGGTCCGGCGCGATCTTGACCAGCAGCGGTACGTGCCGGCCCGCCGCGGTGTCCGCCGTGCGCCGGACCGCCTCGAGGAGTGGGCGCAATGACTCGACGCCCTGGAGCAGCCGGAGCCCGGGGGTGTTCGGCGAGGACACGTTGACCACGAGGTAGTCCGCCGTGCCCGCCAGCTGCTCGGTGCTGACGAGGTAGTCGGCGACGGCGTCGACGAGGTCCACTTTCTTCGTCTTGCCGATGTTGACGCCGATCACGGGACGCGGGCGCGCCCGGTAGCGGCGCGCCAGTGTGCGGTGCGCCGACCGGAGGCGGGGGGCGACGGCGGCAGCGCCGTCGTTGTTGAAGCCCATCCGGTTGATCACGGCGCGGTCCTCGACGAGGCGGAACAGGCGCGGTGCGGGGTTGCCGGGCTGGGCCTGCCCGGTGATGGTGCCGACCTCCACGTGGCCGAACCCCAGCGTGGTGAGCGCGGACACGCCCTTGCCGCCCTTGTCGAAGCCGGCGGCCAGGCCGAACGGCGAGGGGAACTCGACGCCGAAGGCGGTGGTGGCGAGGCTCGGGTCGGGACCGCAGAGGCGGCGCAGCGCCCAGCCGACCGGCGTGAGGTCGGCCGCCCGGATCAGCGCGAAGCCGATCCGGTGGGCCCTTTCGGCGTCCATCCCGGAGAAGACGATCCGGAAGAAGGTCGGGTAGAAGCGCATGCCACCAGCGTTCCACGCTCGCGTGGCGGGCGCCAACTCCGCAGGACGACCCATGGGCGCCCGGCGGGCCGCGCCGGTAGGGTCGGGGCATGGACGAGAGCTGGTCGGAGGACATCCTGGGGGAACCCTTCCGCGCCCTGACCCTCCCCCTCGAGCCCGACGACGAGGGCCCACGTGTGGCCACCCTCGTGGCGTACGAACCGGACACGCCCGCCGGTGCCGGCGCTGAGGCGGCCGGCCCCTCCCGGGTGCTGCTCTACATCCACGGCTTCAGCGACTATTTCTTCCACGCCGAACTGGCCGAGGCGCTCTCGGCGCGGGGGTGGGCTTTCTTCGCGCTGGACCTGCACAAGTACGGACGCAGCCTCCTGCCCGGCCAGACACCCGGGTTCGCGATGTTCCTCGAGGAGTACGACGACGACTTCGAGGCGGCTCTGGCCGCGCTGCGGGCCCGCCTGGCGGCACGAGCGGGAACGGTGGTCGACGCGGCACCCGGCCCCGAGGTCGTCCTGATGGCGCACTCGACGGGTGGTCTCACCGCGACGCTGTGGGCGGCGCGCAACCCGGGGCGGATCGCGGCGCTCGTCCTGAACAGTCCGTGGCTGGACACGCAGGGCAGTGCGTTGCTGCGGAGTGCGGCGCAGGGCATCCTCGAGACCCTCTCGCGCCGTCGGCCCAAGGCGCGGCTGCGTCTCCCGGCACTGGGGTTCTACTTCAGGAGCATCAGCGACACGCTCGACGGCGAATGGCCGATCGACGCGGCGTGGCGGCCCGAGACGGGTTTCCCTGTCCGGGCCGGGTGGCTCGCGGCGGTCCTCGCGGGCCATACCGCCCTGGCCCGCGGCGTGACGGTCGACGTGCCGGTCCTCGTCCTGTGCTCCGCTGCGTCGACGATCAGCGCGACGTGGGACGAGTCGATGCTGGAATCGGACATCATCCTCGACGTGGTGCCGATGGTGCGTCGCGCGGCGGAGCTCGGGCACCACGTCACCATCCGGCGCCTGCCGGGCGCCCTGCACGATGTCTTCCTGTCCCGGGCCGAGGTCCGCGGCGCCGCGATCCGGGCCGCCGCGGAGTGGATGGATGTGCAGGTCCCTGCCCGGGCCCCGTGGGCGGCCTCCGGAACCGCGGGTCGGCGGCTTCCCGACGGAGGCCGCTAGGAGGACACCCGGTCGGCCGCCTGATCCACCGCTCCCCCGTACCGGCGGTCGCGCGCGGCGTACTCCTCGACGGCACGCCACAGGGTGCGGCGATCGACGTCCGGCCACAGGGTGTCCATGAAGACCATCTCCGCGTAGGCGGACTGCCAGAGCATGAAGTTGGACAGCCGCTGCTCGCCGGAGGTGCGCAGGAACAGGTCGACGTCGGGAAGGTCCGGCTCGTCGAGGTACCGCTGCACGGTCTTCTCGCTGACCGAGGACGCCCTCAGTGTTCCGGCAGCGACGTCTTCCGCGATGGCCCGCGCGGCGTCGGCGATCTCCGCGCGACCACCGTAGTTGACGCACATGGTGAGGGTGCAGGTCGTATTGCCCGCGGTGTGCCGCTCGGCCTCCTCCAGCTCCCGGATGACCGACTGCCACAGCTTCGGCCGGCGCCCCGACCAGCGGATCCGCACGCCCCACGCGTCGAGCTGGTCCCGCTGGCGCCTCAGCACCTCCTTGTTGAACCCCATGAGGAACCGCACTTCCTCGGGGGACCTCTTCCAGTTCTCCGTGCTGAACGCGTACACGGAGACATGGCGTACCCCGATCTCGATCGCTCCCGCCATGACGTCGAGCAGTGCCGCTTCGCCGGCCTTGTGCCCTTCGGTACGGGGCAGCCCGCGCTCGTTGGCCCAGCGGCCGTTGCCGTCCATGACGATCGCCACGTGCGCCGGGACGAACTGGCGCGGGATGGACGGTGCCTGCTCGCCGCTCGGGTGGGGCCACGGTGCCACGGGTCGGGCGGGGTTCTTCATACACGCTCCACATGTTTGAGGGAGGCGACCCCGCGTTCGAGGTGCCATTGGAGGAAGGCGGCGACGAGACCGGCGGCCTCGCGCCGTGCGCCGGCCTCCGAGGCGTCCGCGACCGCCCAGTCGCCCGTGAGCAGCGCGGCGAGCAGCTCCATGGTCGCGGCTGACGGCGACGCCGAACCGGGCGGTCGGCAGGCCGGACAGACCGCACCACCGAGTGGCGCGGAGAAGGCGGAGTGGGGGCCCGGCGCGCCGCAGCGGGCGCAGTCGGTGAAGCTCGGGGCCCATCCTGCCGTCGCCAGGGCGCGCAGCAGGTAGGAGTCCAGGATGAGTTCCGAAGGGTGCAGGGCGCGGCTGAGCGCGGAGAACGCTCCCGCGACGAGCGCGTACTGCGCTCCCCCGGCCTCGCCAATGTCCGTGAGGCGTTCGGCGGTCTCGGCAATGGCGGTCGCCGCAGTGTACCGCCCGTAGTCGGACGCGATGCCGTGGCCGTACGCACCCTTGGTCTGCGCCTGGGTGACGACGTCGAGGGTCCGCCCGTGCGCGAGCAGGAGGTCCACGGACATGAACGGTTCCAGGCGGGACCCGAACTTGCTGCTGGTGCGTCGGACGCCCTTGGCGACGGCACGGACCTGCCCGTGCTCGCGGGTCAGGAGGACGACGATGCGATCCGCCTCACCGAGTTTGTAGGTGCGCAGCACGACGCCTTCGGTGCGGTAGGTGCGTGATGCTGACGATGAGGGCACTGGATCATTGTCCCACCTGCCGCCCCCGCCGGCCCGCTCGACGCGGGACCGCGGGGCCGATGGATCAGGGGCCGGTCAGGCGGCGTCGCGGACGGCGCGATTGACCGCCGAGATGACGGCCTTGAGTGCGGCCATGGTGGTGTTCGCGTCGATACCGACGCCCCACAGCACCCGCTCGCCGACGGCGCATTCGACGTAGGCCGCTGCCCGTGCGTTGCCGCCGGAGGAGAGGGCGTGCTCGGTGTAGTCGAGGACGCGGACGTCCACGCCGTCCTGGCCGAGGATGGTGAGCAGGGCGTCGATCGGGCCGTTGCCCCGGGATGCCTTCCGCTGCTGCACGCCGTCGACCAGGAGCGTCGCGACCAGCTTGAACGAGCCGTCTTCGGCCGTGTCCGTATTGACCGAGGTGAGTTCGTAGTGGCCCCAGGCCTCCGAGCCCCCCTCCGTGCGCGTCGGCAGGTACTCGTCCTGGAACACCGACCACAGCTGCGCACCGCTGACCTCGCCGCCCTGCGTCTCCGTGCGGCGCTGGATGACGCCGGAGAATTCGATCTGCGCCCGGCGCGGCAGGTCGAGGCTGTGTTCGTTCTTGAGCAGGTACGCCACGCCGCCCTTGCCGGACTGCGAATTCACGCGGATGACGGCCTCGTAGGACCGGCCGATGTCCTTCGGGTCGATCGGCAGGTACGGCACGGCCCACGGGAGGTCGTCGACACCGACGCCGGCGGCTGCGGCGTCGCGCTCCATGCTCTCGAACCCCTTCTTGATCGCGTCCTGGTGTGAGCCGGAGAAGGCGGTGAAGACGAGGTCGCCACCGTAGGGGGAACGCTCCGGCACGCTGAGCTGGTTGCAGTACTCGGCGGTGCGTCGGATGGAGTCCATGTCGGAGAAGTCGATCTGGGGGTCGATGCCCTGGCTGAACAGGTTCATCCCGAGCGTCACCAGGTCGACGTTGCCGGTCCGTTCGCCGTTACCGAAGAGGCACCCCTCGATGCGGTCGGCGCCGGCGAGATAGCCCAGTTCCGCCGCGGCCACCCCGGTCCCGCGGTCGTTGTGCGGGTGCAGCGACAGGATGATGCTGTCCCGGTCGGTGAGGTTGCGGCTCATCCACTCGATGGAGTCGGCGTACACGTTCGGGGTCGCCATCTCGACGGTGGCCGGCAGGTTGAGGATCATCTGCCGGTCGGCGGATGCCTCGAACACGGCTGACACCTCGTTGCTGATGCGGGCGGCGAACTCGAGCTCCGTCCCCGTGAAGGATTCCGGCGAGTACTCGTAGGTGATCGCCGTGCTGCCCATGTTCTCCTCGAACTTGCGGCACAGCCGTGCGCCCTGGAGGGCGAGGTCGATGATGCCGTCCTGATCCTGGTTGAACACCACGCGGCGCTGCAGCACGGACGTCGAGTTGTAGAGGTGCACGATGGCGCGGTCCGCACCCTCGAGGGAGGCGTAGGTCCGCTCGATCAGGTGCTCCCGGGACTGCGTCAGGACCTGGATGGTGACGTCGTCGGGGATGCGGTCGCCCTCGACGAGCTGGCGGACGAAGTCGAAATCGGTCTGCGACGCCGACGGGAAGCCGACCTCGATCTCCTTGAAGCCCATCCCCACGAGGAGATCGAACATCTTGTGCTTGCGCTCGGGGTTCATCGGGTCGATCAGCGCCTGGTTCCCGTCGCGGAGGTCGACGGCGCACCAGCGGGGCGCCTTCGTGATCACGCGGTCCGGCCAGGTCCGGTCGGGGAGCTCGACGGTGATCTGGTCCTGGAAAGGGCGGTACTTGCCGAACGGCATACCGGAGGTCTTCTGTGCGTTTCGCATGGGGGGATCGGCCTTGTCTATGGGAACTGAGTGTGCCGGCGGCCGGGCGACGCGAACACCGCGGCGAGGTGTGGCCAATGGCTCGAAGTCCTAGATGGCCTCGCCGCGGCACCGAAGAAGAGTTCTCTGTGCACGCACATTTCCACGATAGCACGGCACATAGGATGGCTTCGGGGGCACTCGGACGAGTGCGGGCCCCGGACGCACCACGAGGAATCAGGAAGCGACAATGACGATCAGCACCTTCGATCCGACCACTCTCGACACGACCATCCGCCCCCAGGACGACCTCTTCCGGCATGCGAACGGCGTCTGGCTGAAGGACACGGTGATCCCCGACGACCGACCGCTCACCGGCTCGTTCACCGCCCTGCGCGACGCCTCGGAGCTCGCCGTGCGGACCATCATCGAGGAGGCAGCGGCGCAGGCGGCGGCCGGGTCGACCGACGGACTCGACGCGAAGATCGGCACCCTCTACGCCGACTTCATGGACACGGCGCGCATCGAGGCCGAAGGGGCCGCTCCGATCGCTCCCGTGCTCGGGCGCATCAGGGCGGTGGCCACGGTCGGGGACCTCGTCGACCTCAGCGCCGACCTCACCCGCTCCGGTGTCCAGGGCCTGGTGGCGCCGTACGTGAGCAACGACGCCGGCAACCCTGATCGCTACCTGCTGCACCTCTACCAGTCGGGCCTCGGCCTGCCCGATGAGTCCTACTACCGCGAGGAAGGCTTCGCCGAGACCCGCGAGCGGTACAAAGAGCTCCTCGCGCAGCTCTTCGAACTCGCCGGGACCGCCGACCCGGCAGGTGCGGCGGGCCGGGTCGTCGGGCTCGAGACACGCCTCGCGGCGTCGTCCATGGGGTCCGTGGAGCGCAGGGATCCGCAGAAGACGTACAACCTGGTGCAGCACGACGCGGTCGCCGGGCTGTCGGGCCACCTCGTCCCATGGCTGCGAATCGTCACCGACAGCCCGGAGCAGGCGGTCGAGCTCGTGGTCAACCAGCCGGAGTTCGTCCGAGGGCTCGACGCCGCGCTGCGCGACGAGGACCTCGGCACCTGGCGGGAGTGGCTCGAGAGCCGCGTCCTGCTGCATGCAGCCGACTACCTCGACGAGCGGTTCGTGGACGCCGCGTTCGCGTTCTACGGCACGCACCTCGCGGGTACTCCCCGGATCAAGGACCGCTGGAAGCGCGGCGTCGCCCTGGTCGAGGGAGCGCTCGGCGAGGCGATCGGTCAGCGGTACGTCGAACGGCATTTCCCGGCGACGCACAAGGCCGCCATGCTCGAGCTGGTCGGCAACCTGATCGCCGCGTACGAAGCGAGCATCACGTCCCTGGCATGGATGACGGACGAGACGCGGGACCGCGCCCTCGAGAAGCTCTCGCAATTCACCACGAAGATCGGTTATCCGGAGACGTGGATCGACTACGGTCCGCTCGAGGTGCAGGCGTCCGACCTCTACGGCAACGTGCTTCGCGCGAACGACTTCGAGCACCGCCGGCAGCTCGACAAGCTCGGCGGACCGATCGACCGCGGCACCTGGCTGATGACTCCGCAGACCGTCAATGCCTACTACATGCCCACCATGAACGAGATCGTCTTCCCCGCGGCCATCCTGCAGCCGCCGTTCTTCGACATCGAGGCCGACGACGCCGTCAACTACGGCGCGATCGGGGCTGTCATCGGCCACGAGATCGGCCATGGCTTCGACGACAAGGGGTCCCAGTTCGACGGCACCGGACGTCTGCGCAACTGGTGGAGCGAAGCGGACAGGACGGCGTTCGACGCCCTGACCGGGCGCCTCGTGAGCCAGTATGCGGCGCTGGAACCGTCCGAGGTGGCGGGCCGGACCGTCAACGGCGAACTCACCCTCGGCGAGAACATCGGCGACCTCGGCGGGCTGGGCATCAGCTACCGCGCCTACCTGCTGAGTCTCGGTGATGCGGAGGCGCCGGTGATCGACGGGCTGACCGGGACCCAGCGCTTCTTCCTCTCCTGGGCAACCTGCTGGCAGCAGAAGATCCGTCCCGAGGAGGCGAAGCGGCGCCTCACCGTGGACCCGCACTCCCCCAACGAGTTCCGCTGCAACCAGGTGGTGCGCAACCTGGACGAGTTCCACGCAGCATTCGATCTCGGCGCGGAGGACCAGCTGTGGCTGGCGCCCGAGGACCGGGTACGGATCTGGTAGACCCTGTCGGCACAGCCCGGCCCCCGTCTCCTTCCGGAGGCGGGGGCCGGGCTGTGTCGCGGACGGCTAGAGGCCCGATGAGGACTGGCAGGTCACCTCGTCCGCCGTCTGGCCCTCCAGGGCGCTGCCGAGCGGCGGCACGACGACCCTGGAGCCCGTGGCGAGGTCCGCGCCGACGAGCAGCTGCACACCGGCGGCGGACTCGTCGAGCGAGACCTGGCTCTGCGGTACACCGAACCGGGCGGCGAGGTCTGCTGCGGCGGCCTCGTACCCGGTGCTGAAGTAGACCTGCGTCCGCTCCGTGGGGACCGACGGGTAGGTCGCGGTCTGCGTGTATCCGGCGGTGACGAGGAGCTCCTGCAGCTCGGTCGACCGCTCCGGGTCGGTGGTCCCATTGACCACGAGGACCGGCACCGTAGCGGGATCGATGGCCGGGGCCGTGGGCGCCTGGGTGGCGGGGGCCGTGGTGGCCGGGGCCGGGGTGGCAGGAGCCGTCGCGGACGGTTCGGGCTCGTCCTCGGTGAGGCCCCGGTCCTCGCGCAGCGCGTCGAAGAGTGGCGACGCCGCGTCCTCGTCGAGCACGAGACGATTGGGGTCCTCGACCCACGGCTCGGTGGGGACGGTGACGAAGGCGATGTTGGCGAGATCCACGTTCCTCAGGCGGTCCGCGATCTTCAGCAGTTCCGTGGGCCTGGACAGGTCCTCGTTGACCGTGAGGTTCCGCGTCACCGTCTCGGCGATGGAGTACAGGCGGGGAAGATTCGTGAGGGTCCCTTCGGCCTGCACCTTGCGGGCCATGGACGCCAGGAACGACTGCTGGGCCGCGATACGCCCGGCGTCGCCGCCGTCACCGAAACTGTGGCGGGTGCGGAGGAATGCCAGTGCCTGGTCCCCTTCCACCTCACTGGTCCCCGCGGGCAGGGACAGGCCGGAGTACTCGTCGTCCACGGGTTCCTCGACGCACACCTCGACGCCGCCGAGAGTGGAGGACAGCTCCTTGACCGCGTCGAAATCGGCCATCATGAAGTGGTCGATCGAGAGACCGGTGAGGTTGTTGATCGCCGCGACCGTGCAGCCCGGTCCGCCTTCGGCGAGTGCGCCGTTCAACTGGCCCAGATCCATCGCCCGGGAGACCTCCCCGGTATCCGGGTCGACGCAGCTGGGCAGGGGCACGAGCAGGTCACGGGGGAAGGAGACGACGGCGACGTCCTCCCGGTCGGCGGAGAGCGTCAGCAGCATCATGACGTCCGAGTTGCCGTCGCCGGCGGAATCATCCTCGCTGCCGAAGAAGTCCCCGGAGTTGCCCGTCCGCGTGTCCGTCCCGAGGACGAGGATCTGGAGGGGGTCGGTGCTGGAGTCGACGGGAAGTGCAGATTCCCCGTTCTCACCCAGGTTCAGGGGGGAGGTCGCCACGTTCGCCTGCAGGCGGAACACCTGCACCGCGACGAACGCCACAGTGGCGACGAGTACGGTCGCCATGACCATGGCAGCGATCGCGAGCCCCCGATGCCGCCCTCGGCCGAGATGCCGTCCTGCGGGTGCCGCGCCGACGGACGCGTCACCGGGGATCGGCCCAGGGGCGTCGCCGGCGCTCGGGGCGCCATCAGTGGACGGTCGGCGGGTCATGCCCGGGCTCCTTCGGGTGGTCGGATCTGAATCGTATCGCCGGCACAGGCCCGCACACCGGTGCGCCACGGCACCGGTGCAGGCGGAGACGTCGATGGGGTGCGGGAACGGCTGGGGGACGTATCCCGGCAGGACAACGAGCGGTGCCGGGACGTCGTGCCTGTCAGAACCCTAGCTTGACCAGCTGCTTGGGGTCGCGCTGCCAGTCCTTGGCCACCTTGACGTGGAGGTCGAGGTAGATCCGGGTTCCGAGCAGGGCCTCGATGCCCCGGCGCGCGTTCGTGCCCACGTCCCGCAGCCGCGCCCCGCCCTTGCCGATGATGATCGCCTTCTGCGACGGTCGTTCGACGTACAGGTTGACGTGGACGTCCAGCATGGGGTTGTCCTCGCTGCGTCCCTCCCTCGGGATCATCTCCTCCACGACGACGGCGAGGGAGTGCGGGAGCTCGTCGCGTACACCCTCCAGCGCGGCTTCGCGGACCAGTTCGGCCACCATAACGGCCTCCGGTTCGTCCGTCAGCTGTCCGTCCGGGTACAGGACGGGCGACTCGGGCATGTGCCTACTGAAGACCTCGGCGACGGTATCGACCTGGAAACCGTCCGCGGCGGACACCGGCACGATGTCGGCCCACCCGTCGGCCCCCGCCACCTCGGTGCCGAGCTTCGCGACGGCCAGGAGTTGCTCCGTGAGGGCCTGCCGGTCCACGAGGTCGGTCTTGGTGACCACGGCGATCACCGGTTTGCGGTTGAGCCGGGCCAGCTGCTCGGCGATGAAGCGGTCCCCGGGCCCGATCTTCTCGTTCGCCGGCAGGCAGAACCCGACGGCGTCCACCTCGGAGAGGGTGTCGGCGACGAGGTCGTTGAGCCGCTGACCCAGCAGGGTGCGGGGGCGGTGCAGCCCGGGGGTGTCGACGAGCACGAGCTGTGCGTCCTCGCGGTTCACGATGCCGCGGATGGTGTGGCGCGTGGTTTGCGGCTTCGCCGATGTGATGGCGACCTTCTGCCCCACGAGGGCGTTCGTGAGGGTCGACTTCCCCGCGTTCGGCCGTCCGACGAGCGAGACGAATCCCGCCCTGTGCTTCGCGTCGCTCATGTGTCAGCCTCTATCGTCTCTCGTTCGTCCTGTACCGGGTGCTCCGGCGGCAGACGGTAGGTGATCACGTGGGAGACCCGGTTACGGCGGCCCTCCACGCGCTCGGCCCGCAGGCCGATACCGTCCAGTGTGACCTCTGATCCGACGATCGGCACCCTGCCGAGGGTCTTGGCCAGCAGGCCGCCGACCGTGTCCACCTCTTCGTCGTCGAGGTCGAGGCCGAACAGCTCACCGAGGTCGTCGATCCCCATCCGGGCGCTCACCCGGTACTCACCGCCGTCGAGCAGCTCCTGTTCCGGCACCTCGGAGTCGTACTCGTCGACGATCTCACCGACGATCTCCTCGATCAGGTCCTCGAGCGTGACGAGGCCCGCCGTGCCGCCGTATTCGTCGATGACGATGGCCACGTGGGTCGACTCGCGCTGCAGTTCGCGCAACAGGTCGCCGACCGGCTTCGACTCCGGGACGTAGCGCGCGGGCCGGCAGTCGGCGTCGACGGGACGGGACTGGTTCGAGGACGGCCGACCGTGGAGATTCGCCACGACGTCCTTCAGGTACAGCAGACCCCGGATGTCGTCCGAGCTCTCCCCGATGACCGGGATCCGTGAGTAGCCCGAACGGAGGAAGAGGGACATGGCCTGGCTCAGCGTCGAGCCCGACTCGATCGTGACCATGTCGGTGCGCGGGACCATGACGGAACGGACCTTGGTGTCGCCGAGTTCGAAGACCGAGTGGATGAGCTCCGCCTCGTTGTCCTCGATCATCTCCGCGTCGGACGCGCGGGAGAGCAGTTCGCGGAACTCCTCCTGCGTGAAGAACGCGGCCTCGTCCCGCGCCGCGCCCGGCGTGATGGCACTGCCGATCCGCACGAGCCACCGGGGAACCGGGCCGAGGATGGCGCACAGGAAGGACACGAGCCCCGCCGTCAGCCGGACGACGCCGGGGGCGTGGGTGCGCCCGAGCTGCCGCGGCGACACCCCGACGATCACGAAGCCGATGCACGCCATCACCGCGGTGGCGAGGAGGCCGGCCAGCCAGACGTTGTCGAGCAGGTCGTGGAAGAGGATCGCGACGGCGACGGCCCCGGCCATCTCGAACCACACGCGCCAGAACCGGAGGGCGTGCATATGGGCGACAGGAGCGTCGAGGATGCGGCGGATGGATTGCGTCCGGGACTCCTGGACGAGGGCTTCGCCCTCCTGGCGCGGGAGGTAGCTGAACGCAGCCTCGGCGGCCGTCACGAGGGCGGCGGTGAGCGCGAAGAGCAACCCCATCACCGCGAGTAGCCAGATGGTCAAGCGCGCGTCTCCTCGGGAGCGTGGCCGCCGAGGAAGTCGGACAGGAGCTGGCGCTGCAGCCCGAACATCTCCTTCTCCTCCTCCGGTTCGGCGTGGTCGTAGCCGAGGAGGTGGAGGACGCCGTGCGTGGTCAGGAGCAGCAGCTCGTCGTGGGTGCTGTGTCCGGCGGCGGCGCCCTGCGAGGCCGCCACGTCCGGGCACAGGACGATGTCTCCGAGAAGACCGGGGGGGGTCACCCGACCGGGCGTCCCCGGACGCAGCTCGTCCATGGGGAACGAGAGCACGTCGGTGGGACCGGGCTCGTCCATCCACTCGATGTGCAGCTTCTCCATGGCGGCGGTGTCCACGAGGATGATCGACAGCTCCGCCTCGGGATGGACGAAGAGCGACTCGAGCAGGAAGTTCGACAGGCGGACGAGGGAGGGTTCGTCGACGTCGTGACCCGACTCGTTGTTGACCTCGACGCTCATCGGGTGGCGCCCGGCCGGCCGGCGGACGGCTGGGAGGCCCGCTGGGCCTCGTCCCAGGCGCCGTAGGCGCTGACGATGTCGCCGACGAGCCGGTGCCGGACGACGTCGGAGGCATCGAGCTCGCTGAAGTACACGTCGTCGACGTCGCGCAGGATGTCGCTCACCACGCGCAGACCCGAACTCGTGCCGCCGGGCAGATCGACCTGGGTGATGTCGCCGGTGACCACCATCTTCGAGCCGAAGCCGAGCCGGGTGAGGAACATCTTCATCTGCTCCGGTGTCGTGTTCTGGGCTTCGTCGAGGATGATGAAGGCGTCGTTGAGCGTCCGGCCGCGCATGTAGGCGAGCGGGGCCACCTCGATCGTCCCGGCCGCCATCAGGCGCGGGATGGAGTCGGGATCCATCATGTCGTGCAGCGCGTCGTACAGGGGGCGCAGGTAGGGATCGATCTTGTCGTTGAGCGTGCCCGGCAGGAACCCGAGCCGCTCCCCCGCCTCGACGGCAGGCCGGGTCAGGATGATCCGGTTCACTTCCTTGTGCTGCAGCGCCTGGACGGCCTTCGCCATCGCGAGGTAGGTCTTGCCGGTTCCCGCCGGACCGATGCCGAACACGATCGTGTTGCGGTCGATCGCGTCGACGTACGTGCTCTGGTTGAGGGTCTTGGGGCGGATCGTCCTGCCACGCGAGGAGAGGATGCTGACGGACAGCACCTCCGACGGGCGGGCCGCGCTCTGCGTCTTCAGCATGGTGACCAGCTGCTCCAGCACCTGGGGCGAGACCGGCGCGTTGTTCGCCGCCATGGAACGGATCTCGGCCACGAGCCGTTCGGTCCGCAGCACGTCGGCCGACGGACCCGTGATGGTCAGCTCGTTGCCGCGGGCGTGGAGCCCGACGCCGGGAAAGGATTCCTCGATCAGCCGAAGCGCCTCGTCGTTGGAGCCCAGCGCCTGCACCATCTGCTCCGTCGAGTCGAAGAGGAACGTCCTGGTGTCGAGTCCTGCCGCATTGATGCCTGTTGAAGTTTCGCTCATACCTCGGCCGTCCGGCCTTCGATCGCCCCTCATCCTGTGTGTCGTGCTGGTGGTGTTGTCCCGCACCTGCCCGGAAGGCGGGCATGCCCATGGTACGGCATCCTGCCTGTTCCGGCCCTTCCTGCAACGTCGCCCCGACGTCCCTGATTCCCCACCATCGTCCATAGTGCAAGGGATTTTTCCGGTCACGCCTCCGTGGCCGGTCGGCCCCGGGATTCGTAGCGAATAGGCCACGGCTTCGTATCGATCAGGTTTCAGTCACCCCGCGCATCGTCATTTGTCCGGGGGGCGCTGCCGCGCTGTGCCAAGCTGAACCTCGTCCTCCTCGTGCGAGCCGCCTTCCGGCCGCCCCGGGAGGCCACACCCACCCCCATCGCTGGGACCAGCGAGAGACCGGCGCGCACCAGAGGGAAGGAGGCGAGCATGAACCACGAAGACCCGCTGACGAAGAACCGGCTGGGGCTCGGCGGCATCCTCCTGGTGTCCGGTGCCGTGTTGCTGGGGAGCGCTGCGTTCCTCCGGCCCGACCTGGGTCTTCTCGCCGGCAATGCGCAGATGGCTCCGCTGCCCGATCCGCGTGCGACGACGGCACCCGGGGACGCCTCCGCTACCCCATCCCCCTCCACGTCCGGCCAGGTCCCCACTGCGGGACCGTCTGACGCCGGCAGGCCGCTCGTGCCCGTCTACTGGCTCGGCGGGGACGCCGGCGCCGAGCGCCTCTTCCGCGAGTATCTGCCCGAGCCCGAGGACTCGGCGGGCGATCCGATCGCCGACGCCGTCCGGCTCATGACCTCGGGGCAGCCGCTCGACCCCGACTACCACTCGTCCTGGCAGCCGGCCTCGACGGTCAGTTCGTCGATCTCGACCAAGAACGTCATCACCCTCGATATCTCCTCCGATGCTTTCCCGCAGCGCCTCGACGAGGAGCAGGGCAGCCTCGCGCTGCAGCAGCTGGTGTACACGGCCACGGCGGCGGCCTCGGACGCGGGGCTGATCGCCGGCGGCGAGGCGAGTTCCGTCGTCGTCCTGGTCGACGGCGCGGCGCACTACCGCGCCTTCGGGTCGATCGATCTCGAGGGCGAGTGGACCCGGGACACCGCGACCCTTGCGCCGCTGTGGATCATCGATCCGCAGGAGGGCACGCGGGCTGCAGCCGGGGACCTGACCGTCCACGGGGTGGGTCCGGTGTCGGAGGATGTCCTGGCCTGGCGCATCGATCGCAGTATCGACGGCTCGGAGGAGAGCGCGACGAATTCCTTCCGCGACGGCACCGTCGAGGTCGCCCCCCGGGACGGCGCGCCGGGGGCCTATTCGTTCCCGGTGACACTGCCTCCGGGCCGGTACGAGATCACCGTCTCCGTTCCCGGCGTTCCTTCCGGAGACGCGCCGTCCGGGGACTCGAAGACCGTCGTCGTCCGATAGCGGACGTCCGGGACGCCCGTTACCAGCGCCCGAGCAGATGGTTCAGCAGCGCGACGGCGGCGGGGCCGGCCGTCGAGGAGCGCAGGACGTGCGGGCCGAGGCGCGCGGTCCGGGCCCCGACGGCGCTCAGCTTCCCCAGTTCCGCCTCGCCGATGCCGCCTTCCGGTCCGACGACGACTGCCGTCGACGTCGCATCCGACGATCCGGCGAGCAACGCGGACACCTGGTCGGCGAGCGGGAGGTCCGCGTCCTCATGGAGGACGATCATGCGGTCGACCGTTGCCGCCCACGCGGCGAGCCGCGCGGTGTCCATCACGGCGTGGACCTCCGGTACGAACGATCGCCGCGACTGTTTCGATGCGGACCCGACGAGGGAGACCCACTTCTGCCGGCCCTTCTCGGCCCTGTCCCCGCGCCAGCGCACGATGCTCCGCTCGGCGTGCCAGGGCACGACGGCGTCGATCCCGAGTTCGGTCGCCGCCTCCACGGCCTGTTCGTCCCGGCCGCCCTTCGCCAGGGCCTGGACGAGGACCAGGCGGTGCCGTGGCGCAGGCTCCTGGCCGGCGGCCTCCACCGTGACCTCGACCGTGCTGGTCCCGACAGCGGTGATGACGCCGCCGATCCGGTAGCCGGCGCCGTCGGAGACGTCGAGGCGCTCGCCCTCCCCGAGGCGGCGGACGGTCGCGGCATGGCGCCCCTCGTCACCTCCGAGCACGAACGTGCTGCCGGGGGCCGCTGCACGGACCGCCTCGCCCGGCCCGAAGAACAGGGGACGCGTCATGATCAGCGGTTTCCGAGCCGCTCCCGCAGGCGCGCGAAGACGCCCGAGCCGCTGCTGGCCAGCTGGCCGTCGGTGTACTCCTCGTTGCGCAGCTCGGCCAGCTTGCGCAGGAGCTCCTCCTGCTGCGGGTCTACGTTGCGTGGGGTCTCGACATTGAGGTGGACCCGCAGGTCCCCCCTGCCCTGGCTCCGCAGGTGCGTGACGCCGAGGCCCCGAAGGGTCACGATCTCGCCCGACTGCGTCCCGGGCTTGATGTCGAGTTCCTGGTCACCGTCGTAGGTGTCGAGGTGCACGGTGGTGCCGAGCGCTGCCGCGGTCATGGGAACACTGAGCGTCACGTGCAGGTCGTCGCCGTCCCGCAGGAAGGTGGAGTCGGTGGCGACGCGGATCTCGACGTACAGGTCGCCCTGGGGGCCGCCGGCCGTGCCGGCCTCGCCCTGTCCCGCGAGCTGGATGCGCGTGCCGGTGCCGACGCCGGCGGGGACCTTGATGGTCAGGGTGCGGCGGGCACGGACCCGGCCTTCACCGCTGCACTCGTGGCAGGGGCTGGGGATGACGGTGCCGTAGCCCTGGCACGTGCCGCAGGGAGCGCTCGTCATGACCTGGCCGAGGATCGAGCGCACGGCCCGCTGGACCTGGCCCGAGCCGCCGCAGATGTCGCAGGTCCGGGGCGAGGTGCCGGGCTGGCAGCAGCTGCCGTCGCAGGAGGGGCACATCTCCGCGGTGTCCACCTCGATCTTCTTGTTGGTGCCGAAGACCGCGTCCTTCAGGTCGATGCGCACGTTGATGAGCGCGTCCTGTCCCCGGCGCGTCCGCGAGGGGGCGCCGGACTGCTGGCCGCCGCCACCGCCGAAGAAGGTCTCGAAGATGTCCTGGAAGGCGAAGCCCGAGCCCGAGTAGCCCCCGCCGTAGCCGCTGTCGGTCCCGTTCTCGTTGCCGGTGGTGTCGTAGACCCGCCGCTTCTGGGGGTCGGACAGGACCTCGTAGGCGTGGCTGACGCGCTTGAACTCCTCGGACGCATCCGGGCCCGGGTTCACGTCGGGGTGGAGCTTCCGGGCGAGCTTGCGGTACGCCTTCTTGATTTCCTCCCCGGTCGCACCCTGCGCTACACCGAGGACTTCATAGTGATTACTCACTCCTGCACATCACTTCCTGTTGAACGTTCTGTCGTCTGCTCGCCGGCGATACCGGCGGAAAGGCCATGGTTGGCCCTGGGCGGCCGTCGACAACCCAGAACCGCGGCCCGCTGCCCCGTTATTCCTCGAGGATCCTCGAGAGGTAGCGGGCGACGGCGCGTACGGCCGCCATCGTCGTCGGATAGTCCATGCGGGTGGGGCCGAGGATCCCGAGCTTCGCTCCGGCGTCCGGTCCGTACCCCGTGGCAACCACGGAGGCCTCCGACAGCCCTCCGTAGGGGTTCTCGCTCCCGATCCGCACCGAGATCCCGCGGGCGTCGTATTCCATCTCCGACAGCAGCCGGAGCATGACCACCTGCTCCTCCAGCGCCTCCAGGACGGGGCCGATGCTCAGCGGGAAGTCCCCGGTCGAGCGGGCCAGGTTGGCCGTCCCGGCGAGCAGGATGCGGTCGTCCCGCCCGAGCCCGGCAAGCTGCTCGAGCGCCTTCACGATGGTACCCCCGTGGGCTCGAAGCCCCGGAGGGAGCTGGGAGAGGGCCACGGCGAGCCCGCCCGGCAGCGCCGTGAGCTTCAATCCCGCCACGGCGGACAGGATGCGCTGCTTCAGCTCCGCCAGCTCGGACTCCTCGATGTCCTCGGAGGTCCGCACGATGCGCTGCTGGACCGCGCCGTTGGTCGCGATCAGGACCACGAGGACCTGCTGCGGCGCCAGCAGCACGCATTCGATGTGCCGGACGGACGCCCCACCGACGCGGGGGA
Source organism: Arthrobacter sp. TMS2-4 (assembly GCF_054511075.1). Taxonomy (NCBI): domain Bacteria; kingdom Bacillati; phylum Actinomycetota; class Actinomycetes; order Micrococcales; family Micrococcaceae; genus Arthrobacter; species Arthrobacter sp. TMS2-4. The sequence continues at coordinate 116,827 of NZ_JBTNDI010000004.1, read as the reverse complement.
ACTGGACGACGGCCACCTGGTGGGTGATCTGCGCCAGCAGCCTCACAGTGCGGTCCATGACGTCGTCGAGGTCCTCGGCACCTTCCAGGAGAGTCTGGATGGCCTTCTTCTCCGGCGCCGACAAGGGTTTCACCTCGGAGATGCGGTCCACGAACAGGCGGTAGCCCTTGTCGGTCGGGATGCGTCCCGAGCTCGTGTGGGGAGCTGCGATCAGGCCCTCCTCCTCGAGGACGGCCATGTCGTTGCGGATGGTGGCCGAGGACACCCCCAGCCGGTGTCGGTCCACCAGGGCCTTGGACCCGACCGGCTCCCGGGAATGGACGTAGTCCTCGACGATGGCCCGGAGCACCTCCAGGCGTCGCGGTTCACTCACTCCTGTGTCACCTCCGGATCCGTTCCTCTGGGCACGCGCCGCGGGCGGCTGCCGGCGGTTAGCACTCGACACACCCAAGTGCCAAGTCTAGTACGTCCGCTTCGATTGTTAGCATTGGGATCCCGGGCTGCGGCAGACCGCCGGAGCCCCCGCGGGAAGGACGGACCCGGGATGGACTACGGCTGGGGTGCCCACGACATATCGGCTCCGAAGCGGGTGGAACTCCCGGATGTCCCCGTGCAGAAGGATCTGGTCCTCGAAGACGTGCAGAGCGGGTTCGTGGGCGCGGTGATCCGGGTGGAGAAATCGGGCGGGCTCCACGTGATGGTGCTCGAGGACCGGCGCGGCAAGACGCGGACGTTCAGGCTCGGCCACGGCTTCCTCCTCGACGGCCGCCCGATCCACGTCGTCGCGCCCGTGCCGGCCGCCGCCCCTGCCGCCAGGACTGCCGCCACCCGCACCGCTTCCGGATCCGTGCGGGTGGAGAACGCGCGGGCGAGGACTGCCCGCGCGAGCAGGATCTGGGTGGAGGGTCAGCACGACGCCGAACTCGTCGAGAAGGTGTGGGGCGACGATCTCCGCCTGGAGGGAATCGTCGTCGAGCCGCTGCACGGCGTGGACGACCTCGAGGGCGCCATCCGCGCCTTCGGTCCCGGACCGCAGCGCAGGCTCGGCATCCTCGTCGACCATCTGCTCCCGGGCACCAAGGAGTCCCGGATCGCCCAGCAGGCCATGACTGCCCCCGGGGCCCGCGGCAACGTCCTGATCGTCGGCCACCCGTATGTGGACGTCTGGCAGGCCGTGAAGCCGGCGGCGCTGGGCCTGACGGCCTGGCCCGTCGTACCCCGCGGCCAGAACTGGAAGACGGGCATCCTGGCCGGTCTCGGCTGGCCGCACCACGACCAGGCGGCCGTGGCCAACGGCTGGAAGCGCATCCTCGGCCGGGTCGGCAGCTACGCGGATCTGGAACCGTCGCTGCTGGGCCGCGTCGAGGAAGTGATCGACTTCCTCACCGCAGCCCCTGACCGTCCCTGAGCCGGGCGGTGCCGGTCACCACGTATCCTAGGAACACTCCGAGCAAAGTTCCACGACAGCCAGCAAAGGAATCGACGTTGTCCAATACTGCCGACCGAGAGCACGGACGGGGCCAGTCCCAGCCCACGTTCGAGGGCACCCCGGCCAACGCCCTTCCCCTGACGGCGTCGGAGGACCGCCAGTACGCCACCCTGGCCCACTTCGGCGGGATCCTTGGATTCGTCCCGTCCCTGCTGATCTTCCTCATCTTCAAGGATCGCGGCCCCTTCACGGCCCAGGAGTCGAAGGAGGCGCTAAATTTCACCCTCCCGCCCACCATCCTCGCGCTGGCCGCCTGGCTGTTGTCCCTCGTGCCCGTCGTCGGCGGGGTGTTCGCGGTCCTGAATGCGCTGATCTGGCTCACGATCACCATCTTCTCGGTGACTGCCGGCATCCAGGTCAACCGTGGCCGGCCCTACCGCTACCCCCTGAATCTCCGCCTCATCCGCTGACCGGTCAGGCCCGCCCCTGACCGTCCGGGGCGCAGTTCCCGGGTCAGTCGGGCAGCAGGCGGCGCACGACGGCGTCCGCGAGCAGCCGACCCTTGAACGTCAGGGTCACCCGACCCGCGAAGGCCGCGGCAGGATCGACCAGCCCGTCCGCGATCAGCCCGGCGACGGCGCGCCGCCCTGACGGCGCCAGGGTGTCCGTGGCGAGTCCCTCCCGCAGGCGCACCCGCAGCATCACGTCCTCCACGTAGCGGTCCTCGTCCGCGAGGACCTCGCGTCCGGCCGCCGGAGAACGGCCTGCTGCCAGGGCGTCCGCGTAGGGGCGCGGATGCTTCACGTTCCACCAGCGGGTCCCGCCGACATGCGAGTGGGCACCCGGTCCCGCTCCCCACCAGTCGCTGCCGCGCCAGTAGGCGAGGTTGTGCCGGCAGGCGTCGGCGGGCGTGCGCGCCCAGTTGCTCACCTCGTACCACTGCAGGCCCCCCGCAGTGAGCATCTCGTCCGCGAGGACATACTTGTCGGCGTGGTCGTCGTCGTCGATCGGCGGCACCTGCCCGCGGCGGATGCGCGACGCGAGCTTCGTGCCGTCCTCGATGATGAGGGCGTAGGCGGAGATATGGTCCGGTCCGTAGGACAGCGCCGTGGCCACGGAGGTCCGCCAGTCCTCCAGCGATTCCCCCGGCGTGCCGTAGATCAGGTCGAGGCTGACGTTCAGCCCCGCCTCCCGGGCCCACTGCACGGCCTGCGGCACCCGCTCCGGGGAGTGGGTGCGGTCGAGGACGGCCAGGACGTGGGGTACCGCGGACTGCATGCCGAAGGAGACGCGGGTGAAGCCGGCTTCCCTGAGGACGCGCAGCGATTCGGGCGTGACCGAGTCGGGGTTCGCCTCGGTGGTCACCTCGGCGTCGGGAGCGAGGGTCCACTGGTCGCGGGCCGCCCGCAGGATCGCCGCGAGGTCCTCCGCCGGGAGCAGCGTGGGCGTCCCGCCCCCGAAGAAGACGGTCGAGAGCGGTCGGGCCGGCACCCCCGAGGCTTCCAGCGCCCGGGCTCCGAGGGCGAGTTCGGCGAGGACGGAGCCGGCGTAGGCGTCCTGGGACGCGCCTCCGCCGAGTTCGGTCGCCGTATACGTGTTGAAGTCGCAGTAACCGCACCGGACCGCGCAGAACGGGATGTGGACATAGAGGCAGAAGTCGCGGTCGACGGCCCCCTCGGCCGCGGAGGACGGCAGGACGCCGTCCTCCGGCGCCGGCAGGCCGAGCGGCAGTGCGCTAGGCATGACATCCCGAAGCGTTGCAGGTCACTTCTTGGCTTTGTCCTTCGACTCGTCGGACGACAGGGCGGCAATGAACGCTTCCTGGGGCACTTCCACGCGCCCCACCATCTTCATCCGCTTCTTGCCCTCCTTCTGCTTCTCGAGCAGCTTGCGCTTGCGCGAGATGTCGCCGCCGTAGCACTTGGCGAGGACGTCCTTGCGGATCGCGCGGATGCTCTCCCGTGCGATGATCCGCGCCCCGATCGCCGCCTGGATGGGCACCTCGAACTGCTGGCGCGGGATGAGCTCGCGGAGCTTGCCCGTCATCATCACGCCGTAGGCGTAGGCCTTGTCGCGGTGGGTGATGGCGCTGAACGCGTCCACCTGGTCGCCCTGCAGGAGGATGTCGACCTTCACGAGATCGGACACCTGGTCGCCGTCCGCCTTCCAGTCGAGGGACCCGTACCCGCGGGTCTTGGACTTCAGCAGGTCGAAGAAGTCGAAGACGATCTCCGCGAGCGGCAGCCGGTACCGGATCTCGACGCGGTCCTCCGAGAGGTAGTCCATGCCGCCGAGGACGCCGCGGCGCTGCTGGCAGAGTTCCATGATGGCGCCGACGAATTCCGACGGCGCGAGGATGGTCGCGGACACCATGGGCTCGCGCACCTCGGCGATCTTGCCCACCGGGTACTCGCTGGGGTTGGTCACCTTCAGGACGTGCTTGTCCTCGAGCGTCACCTCGTATTCGACGTTCGGCGCGGTGGAGATGAGATCGAGGTTGTACTCGCGCTCGAGGCGTTCGCGGGTGATCTCGAGGTGCAGGAGACCGAGGAAGCCGACGCGGAACCCGAACCCGAGCGCGGCCGAGGTCTCGGGCTCGTAGACCAGCGCGGCGTCGTTCAGGGTGAACTTCGCCAGGGCGTCGCGCAGCACGGGGTAGTCGGTGCCGTCGAGCGGATAGAGACCCGAGAACACCATGGGCTTGGGGTCCTGGTATCCGCCCAGCGACTCCGCGGCCGGCTTCGCCAGGGTGGTGACGGTATCGCCGACCTTGGACTGGCGGACGTCCTTGACGCCCGTGATGAGGTAGCCCACCTCGCCGACGCCCAGACCCTTGCTGGGCTTGGGCTCGGGAGAACTGACGCCGATCTCGAGCAACTCGTGGGTGGCCCGGGTGGACATCATCTGGATGCGCTCGCGCGGGCTGAGCTTGCCGTCGACGACCCGCACGTAGGTGACCACGCCGCGGTAGGTGTCGTACACGGAGTCGAAGATCATGGCCCGGGCCGGCGCGTCAGGGTTCCCGGTCGGCGCCGGGAGGTCCCGCACGATCTTGTCCATCAGCGCCTCGACGCCGACGCCGGTCTTCCCGGACACCATGAGCACATCCTCGGGCTCACCGCCGATGAGGCTCGCGAGCTCCGCCGCGTACTTCTCCGGCTGGGCGGCAGGAAGATCGATCTTGTTCAGCACCGGGATGATCGTGAGGTTGTTCTCCATCGCGAGATACAGGTTCGCGAGGGTCTGGGCCTCGATGCCCTGGGCCGCATCCACGAGCAGGATCGCGCCCTCACAGGCGGCGAGCGATCGCGACACCTCGTAGGTGAAGTCCACGTGGCCGGGCGTGTCGATCATGTTGAGGGCGTAGGCGGTACCGTCCACCTCCCAGGGCAGCCGGACGGCCTGGGACTTGATCGTGATGCCGCGCTCGCGCTCGATATCCATCCGGTCGAGGTACTGCGCCTTCATGTCCCGCTGCTCGACGGCTCCCGTGAGCTGCAGCATGCGGTCGGCCAGCGTGGACTTCCCGTGATCGATATGGGCGATGATGCAGAAATTCCTGATGATCGCCGGATCGGTGGCGGCAGGCACCGGAGCGGTGCGGGCCATGGGTGACACGTAGCTTCCTCACTCTTGCTGAACAGGGACTCTTGCGGACCGTCTCTCACGGAACAGCGTCCGGCCGGCGAACCTCCGGTCCGGCACTGCCGGTCCGCGGCCATCCTCCCTAGTGTCCCATGATGCCGCGCGGGTGCGGCAATCGCCCGGCCGGCCGGCGCCGGTGACGTCGTCCACACGGGCCGCCGCCGTGGCCCGGTGTGCTCGCTAGGATGCGACCATGGCGATCACCCTGCGTTCCTTCCTGTCCCTCGCTCACCGTGTCGCCCGCGCCGTGGGCAGCACCGCACCCGTGCGGAGGGGCGCGCCCGGCCGGCGGGGCCCTACCGGAGGCGCGGATACCTCCCCGTCCCGTCCATCCCGGCCCACCCGGAGCCGCGATGCGGCCCTGCTCGCGTACTCCCCCACCGCGGACGGCAGACCCGATCCCGGGGAGATCGTGTGGACGTGGGTGCCGTACGAGGACGACCCGTCACAGGGGAAGGACCGCCCGGTGCTGCTGGTGGGCCGGGAAGGTGAGGTCCTGCTCGGCCTGATGCTCACGAGCCGGGACAGGAACAACGCCCGCGACCACGACGAGCACTACGTCGACATCGGGACCGGCGCGTGGGACCGGCAGGGGCGCCCCAGTGAAGTGAAGGTGAACCGCCTGCTCCGCATCCGGCCGGACGACATCCGGAGGGAGGGCGCCGTCCTTCCGCGCCGGCGCTACGGGGAGGTTCTCGCGGCGGTCCCCGGGCACCTGCTCGGCTGACGCGGTCGTGCGCCCCTCCCGCGGCCGGAACCGGAGTCGACCCCGGACCGCTCGGGTTGCGGGCGGCTTTCTGCTAATCTGTATAGCTGTGTGTCCGCGCAGGTCTTCGGGCACTTTGGCCGATCGCCACACGGTATCCCCACGCCGCTCAGTCTTCGGTCGGCCGAAATACCCTCACGACCAGTCCGCAAAACAAAGAAAGTTCTCATACGTGGCAAATATCAAGTCCCAGAAGAAGCGCATCCTCACCAACGAAAAGGCGAGGCAGCGCAACAACTCGGTCAAGTCCGAGCTCAAGACCGCCATCCGCGCCGTGAACACGGCCGTCGACGGCGCGGACAAGGACGCTGCCGTCACGGCGCTGCAGACGGCCAGCCGCAAGCTCGACAAGGCTGTCACCAAGGGTGTGCTGCACAAGAACAACGCAGCGAACCACAAGTCCGCGATCTCCAAGAAGGTCAACGCGCTCTAAGCGGCGGAATCTTCGACGAAGGGCCGGCTCCTGACGGGGCCGGCCCTTCGGCGTTCACCCTGGAATCCGTTGGAGCTGGTGTCCGAGGGGAGGCCTGCTCGGCCGTCCGGTGGAAGGCCCCTGCTCAGCCGTCACCGAGCGCGATGACGGTGACGGCCCGTTCGACCGCGTAGACGGGGTCCCGAGACTCGCCCTTCACCTGGGCATCGGCTTCCGCGAGGGCCCGCACGCAGCGGGCGAGGGCGTCCGGGCTGAAGCGCTGTGCTTCCTTCCGCGCCTGGTCCACCTGCCAGGGGGCCATGCCGAGGTCCTTGGCCAGCTGCATGGACGACCCCCGGACCCCGTGGACCTTCGCCACGGCCCGGACCTTCATCGCGAGCGCGGCCACGATCGGGACGGGGTCGGCCCCCGTGGCCAGGGCGTGGCGGAGCATCGACAGGGCCTGAGCGGTCCGCCCCGCCAGTGCGGCATCGGCCACCTTGAAGCCCGTCGCCTCGACGCGGCCTCCGTAGTACTTCTCCACCGTCTCGACCGTGACGTCACCGGTCATGTCGGCCATGAGCTGCTGGCAGGCGGCCGCGAGCTCCGGCAGCTGCGACCCAACGGCGGCGACGAGAGCGCGGACGGCATCCGGATCGATGCGCCGGCGCGCGAGGCGGAACTCGGTGGCGACGAAGTCGACCTTCTCACCGTCCTTCTTCAGCGGCTGGCAGTCGACGATGGTGGCCCGGGCAGCCTTGATGGCGTCCAGCAGCTTCTTGCCGCGATTGCCGCCCGAGTGGCGCAGCACCAGGACGACGTCGGGCGCCGGGTCGGCGAGGTAGGACAGCGCGTCGACCAGGAAGGCGTCGTTCATCTGGGCCAGCCCGGCCACCTCGATGATCTTCCAGTCCCCGAAGAGCGACGGGCTCGCCTGCATCGCCAGGTGGCCGGACTCGTAGGATCCGGCGTCGAACCGGACGAGCTCGGCGGCGGGCTGCGCCGTCCGGACCTGCTGCCGGATCGATTCTGCCGCCTTCGACGCGAGGTAGTCCTCCGGACCGGTGAGCAGGACGACGCCCGCCGGTTGCACGTCACGCCAGGTCGCTGCCTGCTGATGAGCGGCGCCGGTCCGACCGGACGGTGATCTCGTTGCCACGTGGCGGGTTCCTTCCTTCGAAACACCTCCTACTGTCGCACGGCGCCGACGTGCCTCAAAGTCCCCGACCACCCGGTCCGGGGCGTCTCATCGGAGCGGGCGGACCTCGACGGTCGTGCCGACGGCGTCCACCGTGAAGGATCCCAGCTCGTCCGTCCGGACGGCCGTGATCCCTGCCCGGCCGAGCGCGTCGAGGATACTCGGATGCGGATGTCCGTACTCGTTGTCCTCACCCGCCGAGATGAGCGCCAGACGCGGGTCGAGCGCGTCGATGAGCGCGGTACCCCCGTTCCTCGCCCCATGGTGCGCGATCTTGAGGATGTCGACTCCCCTGTCCGCGAGACCCGGGTCGGCACCCAGCAGTACCCCTGCCGCGTCCTCCTCGAGATCGCCGGTCAGCAGGATCCTGGTCGGGCGGCCGTCGGTGGGCACTTCGACGTCGAGCACCGCGCTCGCGTTGTTCTCCTCGGACACGTCGGCTCCCGCGACGGGCCACAGGACGTCGACCCGGAGCGGCGCGAGGTCGAGGTCGGTCGTGGTGTCCAGCCGCTCGGGATCGATCCCGCTCGCTCGGGCGACGTCGGTCACCGCCTCCGGGAGTCCGGTCTCGCCGCTCGAGTAGTAGAGAGCGGAGACGGTTCGGCCCCGCAGGACTCCCTCCGCGCCGCCGAAGTGGTCGTCGTGCAGGTGGGTGATGACGAGGGCGTCGATCACCTCCACCTGCAGCGCGTCCAGGCAGCGGTCCATGGCATCCGGGTCCGGCCCTGCGTCGACCACCAGCGCGTGGCCGGGAGTCGTCGCCAGCACCACGCCGTCGCCCTGGCCGACGTCGCACATCGCCAGATCCCACATCCCGGCCACGGGTCCCGCCCTCACCCGGACGAGGGTGACGATGACGACGCACACGACGAGGACCGCGAGGACCGCCGCCGCCACGCGGCGGGGTCGCGCGGCAGCCGCTGCGGGTCGCCGTGCCGGGAACCGGCCGCGCGGGCCTCCTCCCCTCCGGTGGACGTCGCCTGTCCGGGCTGCAGCGGGCGGTTCCCGCCGGACCAGAAGCGCGAGGACAATCAGGGACACCACCGCCGCACCGATCGCGCCGGGTAACCCCGGGAGCCAGGGCACCGCCGCACCCGGCCCCGTGGACAGCACCTCCGCGACGCCGGCCACCCACCGCGTGCCCCACTGGGCGGAGCCGATCAGCGGGGCCGCCAGGACCGGGGCCCCGACGAGCGCCAGGACCGCGAGCATGCCCAGCAAGGTGATGCCCGGCACGACGGGTGCGGTAAGGACGTTCGCCGGCAGCGAGTACAGCGGGAGCACCGGCTGGATGAGGACGAGGACGGGTGTGCAGAACAGCTGTGCGGTCAGGGGGACCGCCAGCAGCTGGGCGGCGGGCCGTGGCATCACCCGCTGGAGGGTCTCCGACACCCGAGGACCCGCGATGACGAGGCCGAGGGTCGCGGCGACGGACAGCGTGAACGCATAGGACACGGAGAGCCAGGGATCGGTCGCGAGCAGGACGATGACGGACACCATGAGGAGCGTCAGCGACACCCTGCCGCGCCCGGACAGGACGGCTGCGACGCCGATCGCACCCATCACGGCTGCGCGGAGGACACTCGGTTCGGGCCGTACCAGCATCACGAATCCCGCGAGGGCGACCACTGCTCCCGCACCCGCCGGCACGCGCGGGGCGCGCACGACACGCAGCGCCAGGTAGGCGAACGCCACGACGTAGGAGCAGTTCGCCCCACTCACCGCCGTCAGGTGCGTCAGGCCGGTCGCCCTCATGGCCTCCGCAAGATCGGGGTCCAGGCCGGTCCTGTCACCGAGTGCCATGCCCGGGAGCAGTCCCCCATCGCGGTCGTCGCGCAGGGAGTGCTCCCGGAACCGCGTCCTCAGGTGGTCGGTATGGCCCAGCCACCCGGCCGCCTCGTCGACGCTCGGCGCACTGGCGGGGAGGAAGACCGCCGTCGCCCTGCCCACCCGATCGGAGGGCTTCGCGGTCCCCAGCACGCGCACGGTATCCCCGGTACCCATCCCGCCCCATCCCTCGGGGGCGAGCACCGCGACCGGCGTCCGGGCCGAGAACCGCTTGCCCTGCAGGACGCCCCCGATCACGTCGGCGTCCATCAGGTAGCGGTCACCACCGCCGAAGTCACCGGGAGGCAGGAGGGTCGGCTCGCCCGCGATCCGCAGGACCGCCGTGAACGGAACGCCGGCCCGCACGGCCCGGTCGACCGGTCCGTGCTCGGCACGGGCGAGGACTCCCGCTGCGGCCAGCAGGACGAGGGCCAGCGCAGCGGCCGGCGCGAGGGCCTGCGCCGTCAGCACGATCCACACGGGTTGTGTCGCTGCAGGTCTCCGTGGGACCAGGAGGAGCACGCACCCGAGGACGAGGCCCGTCGCGCCCGCGAGGAGGCCTCCCGCCGCCGCCCCCGTCGCTCCGCCGTGGACGGCGGCCGCGGCGGCGATCCACGCTGCTACGGCGGAGGGCACGAGCCTGAGATCGCCGCTCCAGCGCGGGCGACGCGCACGGTCCGACGCTGCGGGATCCGACACTGCGGGATCCGACGCAGCGGGGCCCTCCGTTGCGCCGGTCGGTGGACATCGCCCCGGTCCTTCGCCGGCGTCCGGGGCGTCCGGCACCCCCGCCCTGCTCATCGGACCGTGACGCGTGGCAGGATTCCCTCGAGCAGCGCGGGACCGATCCCGGGCACGGCGTCGACATCGGCGGCCTGCCCGAAGGGGCCGTGCTCGTCCCGCCAATCGATGATTCGCTGCCCGAGCACGGGCCCCACCCCGGGGAGCGATTCGATCTCGGCCAGGGTGGCGGTGTTGAGGTCGATGACCCCCGCTGCAGCACCGGCAGCACCCGCATGGCCGGCAGGAGTGCCGGTGCTCGGATCGGTCCGGGTCCCCGGACCGCCCGACGAGGGTGCGGGCGGCTCGGCCACGCCGGGACGCGGCTCCTCACCCACCGCCAGCAGGTGGATGTGCTCGCCATCGGCGGGGATGCCGGCGAGATTGATCCCTTCGAGATCGGCCGCGGGGAGGGCACCGCCCGCGCGCTCGATCACCTCGACGAGGCGGGTGCCTGCAGGGACGGTGACGACACCGGGGGACGCAACCTCTCCGGTGACGTACACGACCAGTGGCCCCTCCGCGGGAGCGGCCCCGGACGGCGCGGTGGGCCCCGCGCGAGCACCCGGAGGAACGCTCCCGCCTGCGGGACCGGACGTCGCAGCAGCGGGGCCGGAACCTCTTCCGGCAGGACCGGGAACCGTCTCCCGGGATGCTGTCGGCCCGGCATCGAGCTGCACCGACACCGCGGCGGCGGACGGCTCGGAGCTGCGCACGAGGAAGAGGCCCGCTCCGACCGCCAGCGCGACCCCGAGGAACACGAGCGCCGCCGAGCGCGCGACACGCCATTGGACACCCCCACGGAGGGAAGGATCGCCGTCGGCTTCGACGTCGGTTTCGGGATGCGGAAGGGGGTGGGGGGGCGGCGCCCAGGCGTCGCCGGCCGTAGGCCATCGGTGCTTACCCATGCAGCCAACCTAGGGAAGGCGCAGCAGGCGTGCCGTCGCCGGTTCGGCTATGTGGACATCTCCGGTCCGCTCACGCGCCGTGTCAGGCGATGCCGGTCTGCTCCGCGCTGACGGCGACGGCCACGACCCCGAGGCCGGCGTGGGCGGCAAGCACCGCGGGGCAGGGCGCGAGGGAGACCAGCCCGGGTCCGAGGGCGAGACCGAGCCGCTCGACGAGCGCCGAGGCCTCGTCCTCGTTGCCGAAGTGGTGCACGGTCAACCGGACTCCCCCGCCCCACCGTGCGACGTCCGCCACGGCGAGTTCCTGCAGCCGCTGGATCCCCCGGGCGGCCGAACGCATGCGTTCCAGCGGTACCAGGCGCCCGCCCTGCACGTGGAGAATCACCCGGACCGAGAGCAGCGTCCCTAGCCACCCGGCCGCGCCGGTCACCCGTCCCCCACGCCGCAGCTGCTCGAGGTTCGGGACGTAGAAGAACAGCGCGGAGCCGCGGGCAGCCATCGCGGCGGCGGCGGACGAGGCCTGCAGATCCTCGCCGCGGCGTGCGGCCGCGAGGGCTGCGAGGGCGGCGCGGCCCTGCGCCATGGCCGCCGTCCGCGTATCGATGACCTCGACGGGGATCTCGGCGCGGGAGGCCGCGAGGCGTGCCGCGTCCGCCGTTCCCGACAGCAGGCCCGAGAGGTGCACCGACACGATGCCGTCGTAGCCCTCGGCGGCCAGCCGGCCGTACAGCCTGTCGAACTGGCCGGGCGACGGCCGCGAGGTGCGCACGTCGGACCCCGCGGCGAGAGCCATCATCAGCGGGGCTGTGACGTCGTCGTACTCGCCGGTGAGGATCTCGTTCCCGACGAGCACCGGCATCGGGATCACCTCGATCCCCTCGGCAGGCCCACCGGGTACGCGCCAGCCGGGCGGGAACCCTGCAGCGGAATCCGTGACGACGGCTACGCGCACGGCGCCTCCCCTGCCGGTCCGCCGCCCGTCCGGGCCCGCCTCATCGGAATCTCATCAGGCCGGGACGATGTTGACCAGTTTGGGCGCGCGGACGATGACCGTCCGCACGTCGCGGCCGTCCAGGACCCGCTGCACCTGATCGCTGGCCAGCGCGAGCTCGCGGAGGGTGTCCTCGTCGATGTCCGGCGACACCGTGAGGCGGTCGCGCACCTTGCCCTGCACCTGGACGACGGCGACGACGCTGTCCTGCGTGAGCAGGCCCGGGTCGACGACAGGCCAGCCTGCTGTCGCCACGGTCGCCTCGTGGCCGAGCCGCTCCCACAGGTCCTCGGCGGTGTAGGGCGCGAACAATCCGAGGATCACCGCGACGGCCTCCGCCGCCTCCCGGACGGCCGGATCGCCTCCGCCCACCCCGGTATCGATCGCCTTCCTGGTCGCGTTGACGAGTTCCATCAGCTTGGCGATGACGACGTTGAACTTGTTGGCCTCCATCAGCTCGGAGGCATCGGCGATCGTCCTGTGGGTCACGGAGCGCAGCGTCCTGTCACCCGTCGAGGGATCCGTGCCGGCAGCGCTCGTCACGTCACCGCCGAGCCGCCAGGCGCGGGCGAGGAATTTCGCGGAGCCCGACGGCGAGACGTCCGCCCAGTCGACGTCGTCCTCCGGCGGGGACGCGAACACCATGGTGAGGCGCACGGCGTCGACGCCGAAGCGGTCGAGCTGCTCCCCGAGGTCCACCCCGTTGCCGAGCGACTTGCTCATGGCCTTTCCGCCGTTGAGCACCTGGCCCTGGTTGAGCAGGGCGCTGAAGGGCTCCGTGAAGGAGACCATCCCCAGGTCGAACAGGACCTTCGTGAAGAACCGGCTGTAGAGCAGGTGGAGGATGGCGTGCTCGACGCCGCCCACGTACTGTCCCACCGGCAGCCAGCGGTTCACCGCCTCGGTGTCGAAGGGCGCGGTGTCCAGGTGGGGGTCGATGAACCGGAGGTAGTACCAGGACGAATCGACAAAGGTGTCCATGGTGTCGGTGTCCCGACGCGCGGCGCCCCCGCAGGACGGGCACGCCACGGTGACCCATTCCTCGACGGCGGCCAGTGGCGAGGTCCCCTTCGGTGCCAGCGCCTCCCCGCGGAGCCCCTCCGGCAGCGTGACGGGCAGCTGGTCGTCCGGGACCGGCACCTCGCCGCAGGACGGGCAGTGGATGATCGGGATCGGCGTGCCCCAGAAACGCTGCCGCGACAGCAACCAGTCGCGCAGCCGGTAGTTGATGGTGTGCTCGCCGGTACCCTGCGCCTCGATCAGCTCGACGGCGCGGCGGATCGCCGCGGTCTTGTCCAGGCCGGTCAGCTCCCCCGAGTTGACGAGGATCCCTTCGCCGGTTGTCGCGACCCCGGTATCGGCGGCGTCCTCCGCCCCGGTGTCGACGACGGTACGGACGGGCAGGTCGAAGGTGCGCGCGAAGTCGAGGTCGCGCTGGTCGTGCGCGGGGACGGCCATGATGGCACCGGTCCCGTAGTCGGCGAGCACGTAGTCCGCGGCCCACACGGGCAGCTTCTCGCCGTTGAGGGGGTTGACGGCGTAGCGGCCGGTGAAGACACCCGTCTTCTCCCGTTCCGTCGCCTGCCGCTCGATCTCCGAGAGTCCCTTGACCTGCTCGCGGTATGCCTCGAGGGCGGCGCGGTGTTCGGGGGTGACGAGCTCGAGCGCCAGCTCGGCGTCCGCCGCGACGACGAAGAAGGTGGCCCCGTACAGGGTGTCGGGGCGCGTGGTGAAGACGGTGACGTCGGTGTCCGGCAGGCCGGCGTCGGCCCCGATCCGGAAGCGGACGTGGGCTCCCTCGGACCGGCCGATCCAGTTGCGCTGCATGGCGAGCACGCGCTCGGGCCAGTGGCCCTTGAGCTGCTCCATGTCATCCAGCAGACGGTCCGCGTAGTCCGTGATCTTGAAGTACCACTGGTTCAGGCTCTTCTTGGTGACCAGCGTCCCGCACCGGTCGCACGCGCCGTTGATCACCTGCTCGTTCGCCAGCACCGTCTGGTCCTTCGGGCACCAGTTCACCGGGGAGTCCCGGCGATACGCCAGGCCCTTCTGGAAGAACCGCACGAACAGCCACTGGGTCCAGCGGTAGTACTCCGGGTCCGAGGTGTGCAGCCGGCGGTCCCAGTCGGCGCTGATCGCGTAGCGACGGAAAGAGTTCGCCTGGGTCTCGATGTTCGCGTACGTCCACTCGGCCGGGTGCGCGTTGCGCTTGATCGCCGCGTTCTCGGCGGGGAGCCCGAACGAGTCCCAGCCGATCGGGTGCAGGACGTCGAAGCCCTTCTGCCGGTAGAACCGCGCGGCGACGTCGCCCATGGCGAACGCCTCGGCGTGGCCCATGTGCAGGTCGCCCGACGGGTAGGGGAACATGTCCAGGACGTAGCGCCGCTCGCGCGACCCGTCGTCGGCCGGGGCGAACGCCTTGAGCCTGTCCCAGACCGCCGGCCACTTCGCCTCGATGGCCGGGAAATCGTAGGTGTTGTCGTCCGGCTGAGCGACCTCGGGGTTGCTGCTCACTGTATGTTGGCCTGTCCTGTCGGTGGAACGTGGTTCTGCGGTGGTGCGTCACTGCCTGCCTCGTGCGGCACCCCCGGCGGCAGCGGCCGACGACGGAGGCGGTCCTGCGCCGGACACACAAAAGCCCCTCGCAGACGGAGGGGCTGCCGCACGGCGGGGACCGTGCGGCTAGGTAAGGAGCGAGGTGCGCAGCATTCGTCCACTTTAGCAGTGTGCGCGGAACGGTGCCCGGCGGCGCTGCAGCACGGGAAGGGCGTCCTGCGGTCCATAGGACCACAGGACGCCCCCGGCGCACCGGTGCTAGCTGACGTCCTCGTCGACCCAGTCGAAGGTCTTGGTGACGGCCTTCTTCCACATGCGCAGCTGGCGATCGCGCTCGGCGTCGTCCATCTCCGGGATCCAGCGCTTGTCCTCCGACCAGTTGGAGGAGAGCTCGTCGGTGTCCTTCCAGAATCCGACGGCGAGGCCCGCGGCGTAGGCGGCGCCGAGGGCCGTGGTCTCCGTGACCTTCGGACGGATGACCGGGATACCGAGGATGTCGGCCTGGAACTGCATCAGGGCGTCGTTGGCCACCATGCCGCCGTCGACCCTGAGGTCCTCCATGTTCACGCCGGAGTCGGCGTTGGCCGCGTCCAGCACCTCCCGCGTCTGGAAGGCCGTGGCCTCCAGCGCCGCACGGGCGATGTGCCCCTTGTTGACGAAGCGGGTCAGCCCGACGATCGCGCCGCGGGCGTCGGAACGCCAGTACGGTGCGAAGAGGCCGGAGAACGCCGGGACGATGTACACGCCGCCGTTGTCGTCGACCGTCGTCGCGAGCTGCTCCACCTCGGGGGCGCTCTTGATGATGCCCAGGTTGTCCCGGAGCCACTGGATCAGCGACCCGGTGACGGCGATGGACCCTTCGAGCGCGTAGACCGGCTTCGCGTCGCCGAGCTTGTAGCAGACGGTGGTGAGCAGGCCGTTCTTGGAGTGGACGATCTCCTCACCGGTGTTGACGATCATGAAGTTGCCGGTGCCGTAGGTGTTCTTCGCGCCGCCCTTGTCGAACGCCGCCTGACCGAACGTGGCTGCCTGCTGGTCCCCGAGGATGCCGGCGACCGGCACCTCGCGGAGGAGCTGCGAGGTGTGGACGGTGCCGTAGACCTCCGAGGAGGACTTGATTTCCGGCATCATCGAGAGCGGGACGCCGAAGTCGGCGAGGATCGACTCGTCCCAGGACAGGGTCTCGAGGTCCATGAACAGCGTGCGGGAGGCGTTGGTGACGTCGGTGATGTGCACGCCGCCGTCCGTGCCGCCGGTGAGGTTCCAGGTGACCCAGGAGTCCGTGTTGCCGAACAGGAGGTCGCCCGCCTCGGCCTTCGCGCGGGCGCCCTCGACGTTGTCGAGGATCCACTTGATCTTGGTGCCCGAGAAGTAGGTGGCCAGCGGGAGGCCCACCTTGTCCTTGTAGCGCTCGACGCCGCCGTCTTTGGCGAGCGCGTCGACGATGTTCTGGGTCCGTGTGTCCTGCCAGACGATGGCGTTGTACACGGCCTGGCCCGTCGTCTTGTCCCAGACCACGGCGGTCTCGCGCTGGTTGGTGATGCCGACGGCGGCGATGTCGTGGCGGGTCAGGTTCGCCTTCGACAGCGCGTTGCCGATGACTTCGCGGGTGTTGGCCCAGATCTCGGCGGGGTCGTGTTCCACCCAGCCGGCCTTCGGGAAGATCTGCTCGTGCTCCTTCTGGCCGGAGGACACGATATCGCCCTTGTGGTCGAACACGATGGCCCGGCTGGAGGTGGTGCCCTGGTCGATGGCGATGACGTACTGCTGCGACATGTCTTACTCCTTCATTGGATGACGACGTGGACGGGCGGGCGGCCGCGAGGCCGCCCACGGCAATGCTTCCTAGACTGCAGGGGGGAACGAGACGAACTGGATGACGAACCCGGCGAGCGCACCGCCGATGATCGGGCCGACGACCGGGACCCAGGAGTAGCCCCAGTCGCTGCCACCCTTGCCCCTGATGGGCAGCAGGGCGTGCGCGATACGGGGGCCGAGGTCACGGTTCGGGTTGATGGCGTACCCGGTGGGACCACCGAGCGAGGCGCCGATGCCGACGACGAGCAGTGCGACGGAGAGCGGGCCGAGACCGGACGGGGTGCTGCCGAAGGACAGGATGACGAACACGAGGACGAACGTGCCGATGATCTCGGTGACGAGGTTCCAGCCGTAGTTGCGGATGGCAGGACCGGTCGAGAAGACGCCGAGCTTGTTGGCGGGCTCCGGCTCCTCGTCGAAGTGCTGCTTGTACGCGAGCCAGCAGACGACGGCACCGAGGATCGAGCCGAGCATCTGCGCTGCGAAGTAGGCCATGGCGTTGATGAAGTTCTTGTCCACACCGCCGGCGAATTCGCCGACGTCGGGATTCACCCAGAGACCCACGGTGACGGCGAAGTTCAGGTGGGCGCCGGACAGCGCGGCGACGTAGACGCCGGCGAAGACGGCGAGCCCCCACCCGAAGTTGACCATGAGAAAACCGCCGTTGTTGCCCTTGGTCCTGGCGAGCGCGACATTCGCGACCACGCCGGTGCCGAGCAGCAACAGCATAAATGTGCCGAATGTTTCAGCAACGAATACGTCCAGAGACATCTTTGACTCCTTTGTCTATTCACTTATCGACGGGTGCCGCCGCCTCGACGGCACCCGTTCGCTTCCCCCGGCAACCACTGCCGTTGGCACTGCACCGCCGCGGGAAGCAGCGGTTCGACCCCGATGCGGCGGGAGCCGCTACGGCGTCAGGTTCTTGACGTGCACCCGGTGCGCCTCCGCGAGGACCTTCTCGGCGAGCTCGATCTCGGCTGCCGATCGCGCGTCGTCCCATCCGAGCAGGGGCGCCAGGGTGTCTGCCAGCTCCGCGAGCAGCTCCCCGGTGACGAGTCCCCGGAATGCGAGTGAGGTACGGCGGATCAGGACGTCGATCAGGTGACCGATCTGCTCGTGCTCCACCATGTAGGCGAGTTCGCGCGTGCTCAGCTCCTGCGTGGAATTGAACACCCTGTCGGGGCCGTCTGTCAGGTATTCGATGACATCGGTCGCGCGTGTCCCGTAGCGGGTGAGCAGCACCTCGACGCGCGCCTCGTCGACTCCGGGCCGTACGGCCTTCCTGACCCAGGCGCGCTCCGCGGCTTCGTCGGTCGGGAAATCCATGCCTCCGCCGATCGCCACACCCCTGGTCGAGGCCCTGCGCGTGGCACCGAGGGCGGCCAGCGTCTCGTCGGTGAGGTGCTCCGACAGGGCGCGGAACGTGGTCCACTTACCGCCCACGAGGCTCAGCGTGGTGACCTTCCGGCCGCCGAGCTTCTCCTCGCGCTTCTCGATGCGGTAGTCCCGCGATACGAAGCCGGGCGAGGTCTCGTCGTGCCGCGGCAGCGGACGGACCCCCGAGAAGCTGTAGACGATCTGCTCGGTGGAGACCTTGATGTCCGGGAAGACATGGCCGATCAGCTCGAAGAAGTAGTCGATCTCCTCGTCGGTGCACACGGCCTGCTCCTCGATGTCGACATCGATGTCCGTGGTGCCGACCAGGACGCGGTCCCCCATCGGGTAGATCAGGACGATCCGGCCGTCGACATGTTCGAAGAAGATCTCGGTGCCGTTGCACGCCTTCAGCAACTCCGGGTGGTCGAGCACGATGTGCGAGCCCTTGGTGCCGCCCATGAAGCGCGTCTCGGTGCCGAGGGTGGCGTTGGTCCCGTCGGTCCACGCGCCGGTCGCGTTGACGACGACGTCGGCCTGGAACGTGAACGTCTCGCCCGTGAGCTCGTCGCGCAGCAGCACGCCGTCGTCGCTCGTACCGACCGCGCTCACGTAGTTCGAGGCCCGGGCCGAGGGGTTGACGATCTTCCCGTCACGCAGGACGTCGAGGGTCAGGCGCTCGGGGTTGTGCACCGAGGCGTCGAAGTAGGTCGCCGCGTACTTGATGTCCTTGCGAACGTCCGGCATGGCAGCGAGGGCCTTCTTGCGGCCGACGAACGAGTGACGGGGCACGTTGCCGCCGTCACGCGAGAAGAAGTCGTACATGGTCAGGCCGGCTTTGATGAGCACGGCGCCGCGCTCCACCTGCTTGCCCTGACGGTGCGTCAGGAAGCGCATCGGAGCGGAGAGGATCCCGGAGAACGTCGTGTAGATGGGGATCGTGGTCTGCAGGGGCTTCACGTAGTGGGGGGCGATGCGCAGCAGGGCGTTGCGCTCGACGACGGATTCCCGGACAAGACGGAACTCGCCGTTCTCGAGGTAGCGAATACCTCCGTGGATCATGTGCGAGGATGCCCCTGAGGCGCCCTGGCAGTAGTCGCCGCGCTCGACGAGCGCGACATCGATCCCCTGGAGTGCGAGATCGCGGAACGTGCCGACCCCGTTGATGCCCCCACCGATGATCAGGAC
Source organism: Arthrobacter sp. TMS2-4 (assembly GCF_054511075.1). NCBI lineage: Bacteria > Bacillati > Actinomycetota > Actinomycetes > Micrococcales > Micrococcaceae > Arthrobacter > Arthrobacter sp. TMS2-4. The sequence goes on along the minus strand of NZ_JBTNDI010000004.1, from coordinate 97,932 downwards.
CTTCGCCCGGGGGTTGTCCCGGAGCTCCTGCACCACCTTGCGGGTCGTTGTCGTCGTGCCTTCTCCGGTAGTCCGGTCGGCTGGAATGCTCAAGGTACTACTCCGTAACGTCAATGTCGGAATTGGTTACTGCACTCCTCATTCTTCCCGACTGGGAATAGCAGTCAACTGCCTTGCACAAACGTGCAGGCCGGGAAAGACTAGGGGAATGACGACGACGAGGGGCGGTCCCGGGACGGAGGATCAGCCTCCCGAGCGGTCCCCCGGTTCCCGATCCGGAGACGCCCTGAGGGCCGCGCAGATGTACTACCTGCAGGATCTGACCATGAATGCGATCGCCCGGGAACTGCACACCTCGCGGTCCACGGTGTCGCGGCTGCTCTCCATGGCACGGGAGACGGGACTCGTGCAGATCCAGGTCAACAATCCGTCCGAGCGCGCGCCCGCGCTGGAGCAGCAGATCCGCCGCCGTTTCTCCGTGGAGGCGCATGTGGTCCCGGTGGCGGACTCGGTGAACGACACCGAGGTGCTCAACCGCGTGGCGATCCAGGCGGCCAGGACCATCGGGCCGCTCGTCGAATCCAACGCGATCATCGGCGTCGCCTGGGGGTCGACGTTGAGCGCGGTCAGCCACCACCTCACACGCAAGCAGACCCATGACAGCACGTTCGTCCAACTCAACGGGGCGGGTAACACCCAGACCACCGGCATCACCTACGCGAGCGAGATCCTGCGTCGGTTCGGGCAGGCCTACGGCGCGCGCGTCGAGCAGTTCCCCGTGCCGGCGTTCTTCGACCATGCGGAGACGAAGACGGCGATGTGGGCGGAGCGCAGTGTGCGGCGCATCCTCGATCTGCAGCACCGGATGACCATGGCGGTCTTCGGTGTCGGCTCCATCGGTGCAGGGGTCCCCAGCCACGTGTACAGCGGCGGGTACCTCGACCGCCAGGATCTCGACACCCTGGAGCGGGACGAGGTGGTCGGCGACGTGGCCACCATGTTCTTCCGGGCCGACGGCAGTCACCGCGACGTCCTCCTGAACGGACGCAGCACCGGACCGGATCTCGACGCCCTGAGCACCGTCCGACGGCGCATCTGCGTGGTCTCGGGCGAGTCGAAGATCGACGGTCTTCGTGGTGCTCTTGCCGCGAACCTCGCCACGGACCTCATTCTCGACGAGAGTTCGGCCCGCCGCCTCCTGCACACGTAGGCCCCGCATCCCCGGGGGTCCGTCCGCGCCGGAGCCCCGCGGCGCTCGGTAGAGTGCACCCATGGACTCCTCCGTTCCCCGCGTGCCATTGACCGACGGCCACTCGATCGACGTGATCGGGTACGGCGTCTACAAGGTTCCGCCGGAGGTCACCGAGGACCTGTGCTCGACGGCGCTCGACGCCGGGTACCGCCTCCTTGACACGGCGGCCCTGTACGGGAACGAGGCCGGCGTCGGTGCCGCCGCGCGGTCCTACGACGGCGGGCGCGAGGACCTCTTCATCACCTCCAAGGTATGGAACGACGACCACGGCTACGACGCCACCCTCCGGGCCTTCGACGACGGCCTCCAGCGGCTGGGCCTCGACTACCTCGACCTGTACCTCATCCACTGGCCCTGCCCCTCCAGGGACCTGTACGTCGAGTCCTGGCGGGCCCTCGAGCGGCTCCGCGCCGACGGCCGGGTCCGGTCCATCGGCGTCTCGAACTTCCAGCAGGACCACCTCGAGCGGCTGCTCGCCGAGACCGGGGTGGTCCCTGTCCTCAACCAGATCGAACTGCACCCCTACCTGCAGCAGCACGCGCTCCGCACCTTCCACGAGCAGCACGGCATCGTCACGCAGGCCTGGAGCCCGCTCGGGCGCGGCAACGTCCTCACCGATCCGGTCATCGCCCGGGTCGCGGCGGACCTGGGACGCACACCCGCGCAGGTGATCCTGCGGTGGCACCTGCACCACGGCATCCTGACGATCCCGAAGGCCAGCTCGCGCGAGCGGATCAGCTCCAACCTCGACATCTTCGGATTCCGGCTCGACGCCGGCCAGGTCGCGGCGCTCGACGCGCTCGAGCGCGACCAGCGCTTCGGTTCGCACCCCGACAGGGTGGGCTGATGCGGCAGGCCGTCGTCCGCACCCTGGCATGGGAGGGCACCCTCCAGCGCGTCTGGGACTTCCCTGCACTCGAGGAGCCCGGAGTCCTGCCCGGCCTGCCGATCGTCATGGTGCACGGCTTCCGCGGCGACCACCACGGCCTGCTGCGCCTCGCGGAGGAACTGCCTGGCCACCGCGTCCTCCTGCCCGACCTCCCGGGCTTCGGCCAGGGCGAGGAACTGCCCGGCAGGCATGACGTCGGTGCGTACGCGCGCTTCATCACCGCCTGCACGCAGCGGTTCGCCCCGGAACCCCGTGTGCTGCTGGGGCACTCGTTCGGTTCGATCGTCGCCGCGGAAGCCGTTGCGCTCGACCCGGGACTCGCGGCGGCGCTGGTGCTGGTCAACCCCATCAGCGCCCCCGCGCTCGAGGGGCCGAGCCGCGCCGCGTCCCGGGTCGCCGAGGCCTACTACGTGGCGGCCGACCGGCTGCCCGAGAACGCCGGCCGGGCGCTCCTCTCCAATCCCGCGATCGTCCGCGGGATGAGCATCTTCATGGCCAAGACCACGGACCGCGCGCTGCGCCGCTGGATCCACGGCCAGCACCATGCGTACTTCAGCTCCTTCGCGAGCCGCAGGGTGGTGCTCGAAGCCTTCCGCGCCTCCATCTCCGGGACCGTCAGGGATCGGGCCCGCGACCTGCGGCTGCCCGTCCTGCTCGTGGCAGCGGCGCAGGACGACATCGGGTCGGTGGAGAGCCAACGGGAGCTCGCAGCACTGATGCCGACGGCGACGCTCGAGATCCTGCCCGCCGTCGGCCATCTCGTCCACTACGAGAAGCCGCGTGAGGCCGCCCAGCTGATCGGTCCATTCCTGGAAACCGTTCCCGCATGAGGATCCTGTTCGACGCGCGGTTCACGCGCACCGACCATCACGACGGCATCAGCCGGTACGGGGCGAGCCTCATCGCTGCGCTCGCGGCGAGCGACGACGTCGTCATGCTCATCAGCGACCGCCGCCAGCTCGCCCTCCTGCCGGAGGTCCCGCACGTGCTGGTCAACAGCCCGCTCTCCCCCGCCGAACTGTTCGTCGCCGCACGCATCAACCGTCTGCGCCCCGACGTCGTCGTCTGCCCGATGCAGACCATGGGCTCCTGGGGCCGGCGGTACCCCCTGGTGCTCACGTTGCACGACCTGATCTACTACCAGAACCCGACGCCGCCGTCCTTCCTGCCGCTGCCGGTGCGTGCGCTCTGGCGGCTCTACCACCTGGCGTACTGGCCGCAGCGGCTCCTGCTGGACAGGGCCGACGTCGTCGCCACGATCTCCGCGACCACGGCGGAGCTGATGCTCCGCCACAGGCTGACCCGCCGGCCCGTCCAGCTCGTGGGTAACGCCCCCCAGCCGACGTCGCGACGGCGCGACCCCGACGCTCCACGGTCGGCGTCGCTGCTCTACATGGGGTCGTTCATGCCCTACAAGAACGTCGAGACGATCGTCCGCGCCATGGAGTCCCTTCCAGGGCACACACTGCACCTGCTGAGCAGAATCTCCGCCGAACGCCGGGCGGAACTCGAGGCGCTCTCCCCCGCGGCGGGGCGCGTGGTCTTCCACGACGGCGTCACCGACGTCGAGTACGAGGACCTGCTCGCCGACTCGACGGCACTCGTGACCCTCTCCCGGGCCGAGGGCTACGGACTCCCCCTCATCGAGGCGATGGCGACCGGCACGCCCGTGATTGCAAGCGACATCCCGATCTTCCGCGAGGTCGGTGGCGCGGCAGCGTTGTTCGTGGACCCCGACGATCCCGAGGCGCTCGCCGCCGCCGTCGGGTCCCTCGACGAGCCCGGCCGCTGGGCCGAAGCCTCCCGTGCCGGGCTCGCGCGGGCGGGGACATACTCGTGGGCGGACTCCGCCGAGCAGCTCCGGGATGCCTGCCACCGCGCCGTCGGGGAATACGCGCACCGACGGGCCCGGCGGTCGTCCCGTGGTCACCGGTTTCCGGGACGAAGCATCGTTGACGCGGTCAAGAGTCAGGGATAGCATTCCCGGGTCGGCGTCGTCTGACGCCCTCGAGGCACCATCACCGGTCTCGTCGCCTAGCAGGCAATGAATAGTCATTCATCAGGCAGGACACCGGACGCGTGATCCTGCGTTGCTGAGGAGTCACCGTGAAAGACCTCAAGAAACTCTCCTGTTTGCCCCTGCTGCTCGCGCTCACGTTCACCGGGGTGGCGCCCGCCGGAGCCGACACCGCCGAGGAACCGGCCCCGTCGCCACCGAAGGATACGGGCGGACATTTCGTGCCGGTTCCGGCGCAGTATTACGACCCGATCGACATCGACGCCTGCGGCTCGACCGTCACCATGACGGCCGGCGATGTCCAGGACGTCGAATGGAAGGTGAACATACGACGGGACGGCAGCACGGTCATCAAGTACCGCGGCGACACCACCGTCGACCTCACCCGCACGTCCGATCACGCCTTCATCGATGAACTCGACGTCTCGGGCCGGTACACGGAGCACATCTCGGCGGACCAGAACAACTACTCGGCCTCGCTGAAGGGACCGTCCATCATCTGGCCTCTGAGCTCCGCTGAAGCCGACGCCATAGCGGACGCCGGGTTGCCTGAGTTCTTCTACTTCGAGAAGGGCCGTTTCGCGATCGACATCGTGTTCTCGGAGGATCCCAAGGTTCTGGAGCCCGTTTCGATCGATGTCACGAAGAACACCACCCGATATATGAGCGACGTGTGCGAGCTACTGGACGAGGCGGCGAAGTGACGAGCTTCGACAAGACCCTCGATCGTCGTATCTGATCTCGTGCCCGGACGATCCGGGCGCTCGCTGGCGCCGTCGGGGCCCCGGACGGACCCGGCGGTCACTCCGCGCACGGTCCGACCTGTCCAAGGGCCGACGTCGTCCCGAGAGATGACCTAGCGCTCGGGGACTGCTCGATCCGGTTCGTCCTCGGGGCGCCCCGCGTACCACTCATGGAACTCGGAACACCGTCCCGCGTCGTCGAACCTCAGGAACCAGATGTTGTCGTACGCCGTGACCACGCGGTCACTGTCCGGCGCGTAGAAGACAGTCCGCCCGTGCGCGACCACCCGATCGCCCTCGATCGCGACCGGATAGTACTTGGCGTCGAAGGACTCGTCCGTGAAGGTGTCGCGCTCACCCATCCATTCCGCGACGATGTTCTCGCGTCCTGATACGCGCGTCTGGAAGGGGTAGTGCCACACAGCAGTCTCCGACCAAAGGGCCGCAATCGATCGTTCGTCGTAGGCCTTCCATGCCGTCACGTACGCATCGAGCCATGTCTGCGCTGTGGCCCTGGTGACCGACACCGGTGGCATCGGGGCGTTGTGCCACGCGGGCTGATCAAGGAACCTCGTCATTTCCCGATCGTAGCCAGAAGCATCGCAGAACCGCTGCAGGCGGATCCCCCCATCCGGACGGTGGAGCCAGGACCGACGAGAGGCCGGTGCAGCGGCCAGGAGGTCGCTCGCGGTCGGCTCTGGCTGTCTCTCAGGGGTCGTCCTGGTGCAGTCGATGAGTACTCGGGGAGGAGCCTGCATCCACGCAGCTGGTGGCAAGGTCGTCGTCAGCCTGCGAGCGGGTCCCGGCGTTCGGACAGTTGAAGTCCCCTCTTCGCATGGATGAGGATGAGGGTATGGGAAGTCCTCGAGCGATGACCGCTGTGACTGGTGGCTCCCGTGCGTGTGAACTGCGTCGATCCAGGACACCCTGCGGATGGCGCTGCCATCGCGGCATGCCCCGCCGGTGCGGGTTCCATCGCGATCGCGGACCATCATCCGCCTCAGCCCAGATCAGGAGTTTTGCTGCCGCAGGAGGCGACGGTCGCTCGATTGTTCTCTCGAGTCCTCGCACCAGTGTGGGCGTACTATAGGCTGCTCCTGCGACACGACCGCTCTCGCCGATCGGAGCTCACCGCCCAATGACGGACCTGCAGTGCCCGGCCACGGCGATCCTCCTCGCGACGGACGCGGAGCCTCCTGCCTGGCTCAGCCGCCGCAGGGTCGCCGCCCGCTTCGACCTCACGGACCCCTGCGACGTAGCCACCGTCGTCGAGGAGGCCGCGGACCTCTTCCGCGGCGAGACGTTCGTCCTCGCCGCGCCGGCGGAAGCCCTCGCTCGTGCCCTCCTCCAGCAGGGACTGTCCGGTGGACCGCCGCTGCTGGTGGACGTCGACTCCGACGGCTGGCGACTGCCGCCTCGACCGTAGCTGCCCGAACGCTATGCCCCCGCCGACGTCCAGCCCCGTGCATGGAGGTCCTCCACGCCGTCGAGCAGCAGGTCGAGGGCGAACTCGAACTCGAACTGGTCATCACACCCACGCCCGACGACACAGTCGTCGTGCGCCGACGCCATCGCGATGCGGAGAACGTTCGGGAACCGCCGGGCCATCTCCTCGAGCTGCGCCGCGTCGGGCTGAGCCGCCGATAACGCGCCCACCGGCCCGGCCGGATCCGGGGCGTCGAAGAGTTCCTGGGTGAAACCCCACATCCGGCTTCCCAGCGCGTGCATGACGTGGTGCGTCAGATCCACGGAGAAGCCCCGATCGAGGAACATGCCGATGAACGAGTCCGTGTAGGCGAGCACGGCCGGGGTCCTGGTGGTCCGGGTCTCGAGGACCTGGCGCGCCCAGCGGTGCCGCCGGAGGACGGTCCGGGCCGAAAGGACCCGGCTGCGGACCGTCATCTTCCAGCCCTGCCCCTCGAGCGGCGGATCGATCTCGGCCACGATCGAGTCCACCATGCCGTCGAGCAGGTCCTCCTTGCTGGAGACGTGCTTGTACAACGCCATGGGCACGACCCCCAGGGCCTCGGCGAGAGTCCGCATACTCAGCCCCGCCACGCCCTGGTCGTCCGCGAGGTCGACGGCGGCACTCAGGACCGCGTGTCTGCTCAACGGCGCCCGCGCCGTCCCGCGTCCTGCCATCGTCGACCACCTTTCCTTTTCTGTCCGGTTACCCCTTGACGGGTGTACACCGTACACCTACTGTGAAGGCCACGAGGTGTACGCCGTACACTCTACGCCATGCGTGGTGATCCACCGGTTCTGCTCCGGCAGCACCGGTGGGCAGCAGGGGAAGGACAGGACGACCATGACGACAACCAGAGGATCCGGGAGAACCGCGACCGGAACAGCGGCAGAGCCACCGCGCCGACGGACGTGGCTGGTCCCCGCGGGTCTGATCGTGCTGGGCCTCATCCCCATGCTCGCCGGCGCCGCCCGCCTCACGGAGCTGGCCGGCGCGCCCGAGGTCACCGAACAGAATGCGCGCTTCGTCGAGTTCCCCGTTCCGGTGGTCCTGCACATCCTCGGCGCCACGCTGTACACCCTGCTCGGCGCCTTCCAGTTCGCCCCCTCCCTGCGGCGGCGCGGGCGCACCTGGCACAGGAGAGCCGGGCGGATCCTCTTCCCCGCCGGCCTCGTGGCGGCCCTGACCGGCCTGTGGATGGCTTGCTTCTCCACGCTCCCGCCCGGTGACGGCGCGCTCCTCCTCGCCTTCCGGCTCCTCTTCGGGACCGGGATGGCCCTCAGCCTCCTCCTGGGCGTCCGCGCCGTGATCCGCGGTGACATCCGGGCCCACGGGGCGTGGATGACCCGCGCCTACGCGATCGGGCTCGGCGCAGGAACCCAGGCCCTGATCCTCATCCTCCCGGAGCTCCTCGGCAGTCCGCCCGGTGTGACGCTGCGGGCGCTGCTCATGGGGGCCGGATGGCTGGTCAACCTCGTCGTGGCGGAGGTCGTCATCCGGCGGCGGGAACGGACCCGAACACCCCGCCGGTCCCCGGGCGCCCTTCGGTCATCTCGTGTCGACCTCCCACCGGTCCCTCGCTAGAGCACGTCGAGGGCGTCGAGCCGGATGTGGACGGGTTCACCCGTCCGCCGGGCGGACAGGGCCGCTCGCCTGGCCCGGAGCAGCTTCGTGACGCCGGCGGCCGCCCGGTAGGAGAAGAACAGCAGCACGCGGTGACTACCCTGTCCTGCCAGCGCATCCGTGGGGGCCGGGCTGCCGCGGTCGGCGCCGCGCCCGGGGCCGGCGAGGGCACGGGCGGCCTGCACCGCCTCCCGGCGGACATCGGGCGGGACCGGCGCAGGACCGACCACGCGCATGGTTCCCCCGGTGTCGAAGCCCTCGAGGAAGTGGGTGAGGGCTTCCCTGGTCCCGGTGAGCACGGCGTACCGGACGGCCGGCGGAAGCCCGAGTTCGTGCCGTTCGGCCAGTTCGCGGGCGGCCGCGCCGGCGGGATCCCACCGGACGAGGTGGCCCACGGCGACGTCGTCGTCACCCGTGATCACCACCGTCCCACCCGCGGTGGAGGGACGCGCGAGGATTGCCGCGGAGAACCAGCGCCGCAGTGCGTCCTCCTCTGCGCGCAACGATTCGCGGCTGAGCATCGCGTTGCCGTCGAGGAGGATGACGGCGGCGTACCCCGCAGCGGCCACGGGTTCCGCCCCGGGCGTGGCAACGACCACGGCCGGGGCGTCGCGGACGTCGTCGACGATGTGTTCGCCCGCCGAGGAGACGACCGGGACGCCGGGGAAGGCGCGTCCCAGTTCTTCGGCGGTCCGGGTCGCGCCCGTGACGGTGGCCCGCATCCGGGTGCCGCCGCATTCCGGGCACGCCCAGTGGCTGTCGGGGCGCCCACACCACCGGCAGGCCGGCGGCGCGTGCCGGCCGGGTTGCGCCAGGGGTCCCGCGCAGACCGTGCAGCGCGCGGCGTGGCGACACCGGTCGCAGGCCAGGGCCGGGGAGAAGCCTGTGCGCGCCACCTGCAGGAGGACGGGGCCGGTCCTCAGACCTGCCTGCGCCGCGGCCCACGCAGCGTGGGGGATGCGGGCCTGGGCGGCCAGCGGGTCACGCTCCATCTGGTAGGCGTCGGCGGCGTGGAGGACGCGGGGCGCCGATCGGCGGATCTCGGAGCGGTCCGCCTGGATGGCGTGGGCCCAGCCGGTGTCGACGAGGCGCTGCGCCTCGGTGGTGCGGCCGAAGGAGGAGAGCAGCATCGCGGCTCCGGCCTGTTCGGCGCGCAGCAGCAGGACGTCGCGGATGTGCTGGTAGGGCGCGCGCTGCTCGATGTGCTGGTCATCGCCGTCGTCCCAGAGGCAGACGAGCCCGAGGTTCCGCACAGGTGCATAGGCGGCGGACCGGGTGCCGACGGCGACGGTCGCCGCTCCGTGGAGGATGCGCAGGAAGTTGCGGTACCGGGGCGTCGCTCCGTCCTCCCCCGTCAGGCGGGCCACGGCCGGCGCCCCGAGCCGTGCCACGAGGGCGGCCTCCATGCGTGCGAGGTCCCGCTGGTCGGGGACGACGACGACAGCCCCCCTGCCCGAGGACGCGGCGGCGGCGACCGCGTCGGCGATCTCCTCGTGCCAGGCCATGGCACCGTACCCGCCGAGGCTCGTGAGGATCGCGCGGGGCGATTCGCCGGCGCGGACGTGCTGGAGGTAGGCGGTGCCGTTCGGGTAGCGACGGAAGCCACCCGAGGCGGGCCGCCCCACGACGACGGGCAGCAGGTCTGCAGGGGCCCCGGGGTCCGTCGTCCCGGAGGACGACGTCGTGGGTTGCCCTCCGGCGCCCGGATCGTCGAACTCGGCCTCGACCCTCGCCATGCGCGGGGGGATGGCCGATCGCAGGACGTCGCTCACGGTGCCGACGGAGCGGGCGGCGACTGCCGTCGCGAGGGCGAGAACTGCGGGGGTGAGCACCTGCTGGGGAGAGACGACCTTCGCGAGCGGCAGGAGCGTCGCCGTCGTGCTGGCCTTCTGGACCCGCTCGGCGAGGAAGCCTGCGTGCTCGCGCCCGGCGAACCGCACCTTCACCCGGACGCCGGGTTGTGCCTCGGCGTCCATGGCAGCAGGCACCGCGTAGTCGAAGTACCGGTCGAGGTGGGGCAGCTGCGCGTCGAGGATCACTCGGGCGATGGGCAGCGACGACGCCCGTTCGGGATCGGCCTGCGGCAGCCGGGCGGCGCCGAAGCCGTGCAGCAGCGAAAGCTGGCCGTCCGTCGTGTCGGGCACGCGGGTGGTGTGCGTCATGATGTTCCGGCCGCCCCTCCCGTATCAGGCGTTGAAGAAGCTCCTGAGCTTGTCCACGCGGTCGGTGCGCTCCCAGGTGAACCCGTTCTCCTCACGGCCGAAGTGGCCGTGGGCCGCGGTCCGCTGGTAGATGGGGCGCTTGAGGTCGAGGGCGTTGATGATGCCGAGCGGGCGGAGGTCGAAGACCTCGCGGATCGCCGCACCGATCTTCCGCGGATCCACCGTCTCGGTGCCGAAGGTCTCCACGTATATGCCGACGGGCTGTGCCATGCCGATGGCATAGGCGATCTGGATCTCGGCCCGGCGGGCCAGGCCGGCCGCCACGACGTTCTTGGCGACCCAGCGCATCGCGTAGGCCGCCGAGCGGTCCACCTTCGAGGGGTCCTTGCCGCTGAACGCACCGCCGCCATGGCGGGCCGTACCGCCGTAGGTGTCGACGATGATCTTGCGGCCGGTCAGTCCGGCGTCGCCCACCGGGCCGCCGATCACGAAGGCGCCGCCGGGGTTGAGGATGTGGCGGACCGAGGACGCGTCGAGGTCGGAATCGGCCAGGACCGGGGTGACCACGTGCTCGACGAGACCGGCGCGCAGTTCGTCGAGGGACACCTCGGCGGAGTGCTGGGAGGAGATGACCACGGAGTCGATCGAGACGGGTCGGTCGCCGTCGTACCCGATGGTGACCTGGGTCTTCCCGTCGGGGCGCAGGTACGGGAGGGTCCCGTCCTTGCGGACGGCGGTGAGGCGTTCGGACAGCCGGTGCGCGAGCCAGATGGGGGCGGGCATGAGCACCGCGGTCTCGTCGCTCGCATAGCCGAACATGATGCCCTGGTCCCCCGCGCCCTGGGCGTCGTAGGGATCCACTCCCCTCCCCTCGCGGGTCTCGAGGGACGTGAACACGCCCGAGGCGATCTCGGGGCTCTGCTGGCCGATCGACACGGACACGCCGCAGCGGGCGCCGTCAAAGCCGTTGGCGGACGAGTCGTAGCCGATGCCGAGGATGGTCTTGCGCACGATGTCAGGGATCTCGACGTACGCCTCGGTGGTGACCTCACCTGCGACGTGCACGAGGCCGGTGGTCACGAGTGTCTCCACCGCGACGCGTGACTCCGGGTCCTGCTCCAGCAGGCCGTCGAGGATGGCGTCGCTGATCTGGTCGCAGATCTTGTCGGGATGGCCCTCGGTGACCGATTCCGAGGTGAACAGACGCAGGGGGGAATCGGTGCGGGGAGAATTCACGTGCTCACTCTACTTGGTCGAAGGGACGGTCCCGCCCCGAGGATCGATGGATCAGCGGGACAGCAGGCGCGCCGCATGGGCGATCACGGCGTCGGCGACGACCCGCTTGGAGCCGTGGACCCCCTCGGACTCCCCGCCGTCCGCGTCGAGGATGGTGACCTCGTTGGAGTCCTGGCCGAACGCGCGATCGGAGCCGACCACGTTGAGCACCAGGAAGTCGCAGCCCTTCCGTGCGAGCTTGGCGCGCGCGTGCGTCAGGGGGTCGGCGGCGGCGTCACCGGTCTCGGCCGCGAAACCGGCGACGACCAGTCGCCGCGTCCCGGCGTCCCGGGCGAGCACGGCCTCGCGGAGCACGTCGGGGTTCCGGACGAGGGTGATGACCGGGTCCGCGCCGTCCTCGGTCTTCTTGATCTTGGTGGCGGCGATCTCCGCGGGACGGAAATCGGCGACGGCGGCCGCCATGACGAGCACGTCCGTGGCGGGCAGCGCGCCGAGGACGGCGTCGCGCAGCTGGAGGGCCGACTCGACGCGCACCACCTCGCAGCCGGCGGGCGGTGCAACCTCGGCGTGGGCGAGGACGAGGTTCACGTGCGCGCCCTGGGCGAGGGCGGCCTCGGCCAGGGCCATGCCCTGCTTGCCGGAGGACCGGTTCCCGAGGAACCGCACCGGGTCGAGGGCTTCGCGCGTGCCGCCCGCGGAGATGGTGACGCGCCGGCCCTGAAGGCTGCCGGTCGGGGCGTGCCCGACGACGCCGTGCCCGACGACGCCGTTCCCGGCGACGGCGATCGCTGCCGCGAAGATGTCCGCGGGCTCGGGCAGCCTGCCCGGCCCGGAGTCCGCCCCGGTGAGGCGGCCGGACGCCGGTTCGAGGACGGTGACGCCGCGCGAGCGGAGGGTGTCGACGTTCGCGCGGGTCGCCGCGTGGTGCCACATCTCGGTGTGCATCGCGGGAGCCATGAGGACGGGGCCGCGCGCCATGAGGAGCGTGCCGGTCAGGAGGTCGTTCGCGAGCCCTGCGGCGGCCCGCGCCAGGACGTCGGCCGTGGCCGGCGCGACGACGATGAGGTCGGCCTCGTGCCCGAGGCGCACGTGGTTCACCTTGTCGACGTCGTCCCAGACGCTGTTGCTGACGGGGTGCCCGGAGAGGGCCTCCCACGTGGCGGTGCCGACGAAACGGGTGGCGGCGTCGGTGGGGATGACGGTGACGTCGTGGCCCGACTCCGTGAAAAGACGGAGGAGGGATGCGGCCTTGTAGGCCGCGATCCCTCCTCCGACACCGAGGACTACGCGCACTGGCTGTCCGTGCCCGGGGCTGCCGGGACTACTCGGACTGTTCCATGGGCGAGGACACCAGCATGCCCTCGTTGATCTCGCGCAGCGCGATTGAGAGGGGCTTTTCGTTCAGGCGGGTGTCGACGAGCGGGCCGACGTACTCGAACAGGCCTTCGTGGAGCTGCGAGTAGTACGCGTTGATCTGGCGGGCACGCTTGGCGCCGTAGATCACGAGGGCGTACTTCGAGTCCGAGGCCTCCAGCAGAGAATCGATCGGCGGGTTGATGATGCCTTCGGGCTGAGTTGACACAGAGTTCTCCAAAAAAATAAGGCGGGACCGCCCGGATCAGCGCACTTCAGCGCTCCAGCGGACGCAGTCCCATCAGTGATACGAGCTCGTCTGCCGCATGCTCCACGGTGTCGTTGACGACGGTGTGGTTGAATTCCGGCTCGGCGGCAAGTTCCAGTTTAGCGGTTTCCAGCCGCTGCTGCTGTTCCTCGGCCGTTTCCGTGCCGCGTCCTGCGAGCCGGCGCACCATCTCGTCCCAGCTGGGAGGCGCCAGGAACACGAAGTTCGCCTCCGGCATGGTCTCCTTCACCTGGCGCGCGCCCTGCAGATCGATCTCCAGAAGGACCGTGCGGCCCTCGTCCATCGCGGCCTGCACCGTCCGGCGCAACGTGCCGTACCGGTTGCGGCCGTGCACCACGGCCCATTCCAGCAGCTGCTCCTCGGCGACGAGCCGGTCGAACTCCTCTGCCGAGACGAAGAAGTAGTGCACACCGTCGATCTCCCCCGGGCGTGGCGGGCGGGTGGTCGCCGACACGGAGAGCCACACGGCGGGATAGTTGTCCCGGATGTAGGTCGAGACTGTTCCCTTGCCGACCGCCGTGGGGCCGGCCAGGACTGTCAACCGGGGCTGAGACACTGACGCTTCCTTACTTCCTGGCCGAGCCAGAGTGGTGTTGTTCGAGATACGTGACGAGGGCCTTGCGCTGGTGGATGCCGAGTCCGCGGACCCGGCGGGTCCCCGCGATGCCCACCTCCGCCATGATGGCCGCCGCCCGCACGTCGCCGACGCCGGGCAGGGCCTTGAGGAGGTCGAGGACCTTGAGGCGGCCCACGGCGTCGTCGCCGTCGGGGTTCTGGATCACGTCCGCCACGGAAAGCTTACCGGTCCGCAGCCGGGACTTGACGTCCGCCCGCACCGCACGCGCCGCCGTCGCCTTCTCCCGCGCCCGCGTCCGTTCCTCGTCCGTCAATGGCTTCAGGCTCACTGCTGCTCCCTACGCTGGACGGCACCACGGAGGGTGGCGACCGCTCGTCGTGGCTGGGTCAGGTGGATCGCCGGACGCGCGTGGACGCCTTCCGGGGTGGGTGGGGCCGGCAGGCCCGGTGGAACGAACCTACCGGGCGCACGCCTCCGAAATCAATGCGCGCCCGCGCTCACGCGAGCCCGTCGCGGGTCCGCTCCGCCTCCCCCCGCAGCGACGCCGCGTCGGGCCCGGCGGCGAGGACCGCCCGGCTCGAGGTCGGCAGCACGAACGGCAGGGCCGCGCCGAACGCTGCCTCCAGTTCGCGCCGCCCCGCGCCCTGGGCCCCGACCCCCGGGGCGAGTATCGGACCGTTGAGGGAGGGCAGGTCCAGCCCCAGCCGCTGCGCCGCATCACCGATCGTCGCGCCGATCACCAGGCCCACCTGCCCGGGTCCCGGACCGGCGTTCTCGGCCGCTGCCGCATGCGCGATCGACCGCGCCACGGACGCGTCCCCGCCCGTGTGCTGCACCGACCGGCCCTCGGGATTGGAGGTCAGGGCGAGGACGAACACACCGCGTCCCGTCGCCGCAGCGAGGTCGAGGGCGGGACGGAGCGACTCGAACCCCAGGTACGGGTTCAGGGTGACCGCGTCGGCTGCCAGCGGATGGCCCTCCCCCAGCCACGCCTCGGCGTAGGCCTGCATGGTGGATCCGATGTCGCCGCGCTTGGCGTCCGCGATGGTCAGCACGCCCGCGTCGGCCGCGCGGGCCAGCAGCGTCTCGAGGACCGCGAGTCCGCGCGCGCCGTGCCGTTCGAAGAGTGCGACCTGCGGCTTGAGGGCCGCGACGACGGGCCCGACCGCGTCGAGCACCGTGAGCGAGAACCGCTCGAGGCCCGCCGGGGTGTCCTCCAGCCCCCAGGCACCGAGCAGTCCGGGGTGCGGGTCGATGCCGACGCAGAGGCTTCCCCGGTCCGCCCGGGCCGCCGCGAGGCGCTCCCCGAAGGGGGCACGGCTCACGGCGGCACCCGGCTCAGGAGGCATCGCGGGCCGCGGTCGACGCCCGGAGGTTCGCCGCGTGCTCCTGCAGGCTCGTCACCGACCACTCGTAGGAGCGCATGGCCTCGATCGCCTGGACGGCCGCCCCCGCCTCGGGGATCGTCGTGATGACCGGGAGTCCGTAGGACGTGGCGGCCGCGCGGATCTCGTAGCCGTCGCCGCGCGCCTGGCCCCCCGAGGGCGTGTTGATGATCATGTCGATCCCGCCCTCGGTGATGAGGTCGACGATGGTGCCCTCACCATGGGCGCCCGTCCCCTCGGCGACCTTGCGGACCGTCGTCGCCTGGATGCCGTTGCGTCGCAGGACGTCGGCCGTCCCGCCGGTGGACACGATCTCGAAGCCGAGGTCCACGAGCCGCTTGACCGGCATCACGATGGCGCGCTTGTCCCGGTTCGCCACGGAGACGAAGACCTTGCCCTGCACCGGCAGGGCGGCGTTCGCGGCGGCCTGGCTCTTGGCGAAGGCCGTGTCGAAGTACTTGTCGATGCCCATCACCTCACCCGTGGAGCGCATCTCGGGGCCGAGCAGGGAATCCACCACCGTGCCCTCGGGGGTGCGGAAGCGGCTGAAGGGCAGCACGGCCTCCTTGACGGAGACCGGCGCGTCCAGCGGCAGGGAGCCGCCGTCGCCCCGGGCCGGGAGCATCCCGCGCTCGCGCAGTGCGGCGACGGTGATTCCGGTGCCGATGAGGGCGGCGCCCTTCGCGAGCTGCACGCCCGTGGCCTTGGAGACGAACGGCACGGTCCGCGAGGCGCGCGGATTCGCCTCGAGCACGTAGAGGACGTCGGAGGCCAGCGCGAACTGGATGTTGATGAGTCCCCGCACGCCGACGCCCTCGGCGATGGCGAGCGTGGCCTCCCGGACGCGGTGCAGCACATCGGCGCCGAGGGTGATGGGCGGCAGCACGCACGCGGAGTCGCCGGAGTGGATGCCGGCCTCCTCGATGTGCTCCATGATGCCGCCGAGGTACATCTCCGTGCCGTCGTACAGCGCGTCGACGTCGATCTCGATCGCGTCCTCGAGGAAGCGGTCGATCAGCACGGGGTGCGCCTCCGTGATCTCCGTGGCGTTGGAGATGTAGCGGGAGAGGTTCGGCTCGTCGTAGACGATCTCCATGCCGCGGCCGCCGAGCACGTAGGACGGCCGGACCAGCACCGGGTAGCCGATGTCGTCGGCGATCTTCTTCGCGTCCTCGAAGGACACCGCGGTGCCGTTCTTGGGGGAGATCAGGCCGCCGGCGTCGAGCACCCGGCTGAACGCGCCGCGGTGCTCGGCCAGGTCGATGGCCTCGGGGGACGTGCCGAGGATGGGGATCCCGGCGTCGGCGAGCTCCTGGGCGAGCTTCAGCGGCGTCTGCCCGCCGAGCTGGACGAAGACGCCGAGCACCCCGCCGGTGCGCCGCTCGGCGGCGATGACCTCGAGGACGTCCTCGAGGGTGAGCGGCTCGAAGTACAGGCGCGTGGAGATGTCGTAGTCCGTGGAAACCGTCTCGGGGTTGCAGTTGATCATGACCGTCTCGTACCCGGCCTCACGCAGCGCCATGGTGGC
This sequence comes from Arthrobacter sp. TMS2-4, assembly GCF_054511075.1. Classification (NCBI taxonomy): domain Bacteria; kingdom Bacillati; phylum Actinomycetota; class Actinomycetes; order Micrococcales; family Micrococcaceae; genus Arthrobacter; species Arthrobacter sp. TMS2-4. The sequence goes on along the minus strand of NZ_JBTNDI010000004.1, from coordinate 81,413 downwards.
ATGGACGCACGAGTAGTCGAACTCGATGCCCTGGCCGATCCGGTTGGGCCCGGAGCCGAGGATGATCACGGAGGGCTGCTCGTGCTGCGCCACCTCGTCCTCCTCGTCGTAGGACGAGTAGTGGTACGGCGTGTAGGCGGCGAACTCCGCGGCGCAGGTGTCCACGGTCTTGAAGACCGGGCGGATCCCGAGCGCGTGCCGCACCCCGCGCACCACGGCCTCGGGCGTGGAGCTGAGGGAGCCGATCTGCTCGTCGGAGAACCCGTGGCGCTTCGCGCGCCGCAGCACGTCCTCCGTCAGGTTCGGCGCCGAGCGGATCTCCTCCGCGACCTCGTTGAGGAGTTCCAGCTGGTCGAGGAACCACGGGTCGATCCCCGTCGCCTCGTACAGCCGCTCCACGCCGGCGCCACCGAGCAGGGCGCGCTGCACCTGCGAGAGCCGTTCCGTGGTGGGGCGCCGGGCCGCCTCGACGAGGGCGTCCACATCGGCGGCGGGAACCGGCGCGTAGGAGAACTGCGACCCCTTCTGCTCGAGGGAGCGCAGCGCCTTCTGCAGCGCCTCGGTGAAGTTGCGGCCCATCGCCATGGCCTCGCCCACGGACTTCATGGTGGTGGTCAGCGTGGGGTCCGCGGCGGGGAACTTCTCGAACGCGAAGCGGGGCACCTTGACCACCACGTAGTCCAGCGTCGGCTCGAAGGACGCCGGGGTCTTCAGCGTGATGTCGTTGGGGATCTCGTCGAGCGTGTAGCCGAGGGAGAGCTTCGTGGCGATCTTGGCGATCGCGAACCCGGTGGCCTTCGATGCGAGGGCGGAGGAGCGCGAGACGCGCGGATTCATCTCGATGACGACGACGCGGCCCGTGTCGGGCTCGATGGCGAACTGGATGTTGCAGCCACCCGTGTCGACACCGACCTCGCGGATCACGGCGATCGAGATGTCCCGCAGGCGCTGGTACTCGCGGTCGGTGAGCGTCAGGGCCGGAGCCACCGTGATGGAGTCCCCGGTGTGCACACCCACGGGATCGACGTTCTCGATGGAGCACACGACCACGACGTTGTCGTTCCGGTCCCGCATCATCTCGAGCTCGTACTCCTTCCAGCCGAGGATGCTCTCCTCGAGAAGGACCTCGCTGGTGGGGCTGTACTGCAGGCCCTGGCCGACGATCCGGCGGAGGTCCTGCTCGGTGTACGCGAGGCCGGAGCCGAGACCGCCCATCGTGAAGGACGGCCGGACGACCATCGGATAGCCGAGCTCCTCCGCGGCGGCCAGCGCCTCGTCGAGCGTATGGATGATCGAGGACCGGGCCGATTCCGCGCCGCACCGCGCGACCACGCCCTTGAACTTCTCGCGGTCCTCGCCGAGCTCGATCGCGGCGATGTTCGCGCCGATGAGCTCCACGCCGTACTTCTCGAGGACACCGTTCTTGTCGAGCGCGATCGCCGTGTTCAGCGCCGTCTGGCCGCCCAGGGTGGGCAGCAGGGCGTCCGGGCGTTCCTTCGCGATGATCTTCTCGACGACGTCCGGGGTGATCGGCTCCACGTACGTGGCGTCGGCGAATTCCGGGTCGGTCATGATGGTGGCCGGGTTGGAGTTCACGAGGATGACCCTCAGGCCCTCCTCGCGCAGCACGCGCAGCGCCTGCGTGCCCGAGTAGTCGAATTCGGCGGCCTGCCCGATGACGATCGGCCCGGAGCCGATCACGAGGACGCTCTTGAGGTCGGTTCTGCGGGGCATCAGTTCTCTTCCTGGGTTGTGCTGGCAGGGGCGGGCTGGTCGCCTGCGCGGTCCTTCTCGGCCCGCATCAGGTCGATGAAGCGGTCGAAGAGGTACGCCGAGTCGTGCGGACCGGCCGCGGCCTCGGGGTGGTACTGGACGGAGAAGGCCGGGAGGTCCAGGCACGCCAGGCCCTCCACGACGTCGTCGTTCAGGGACACGTGACTCACCTCGACGCGGCCGTAGCTGCCGGCGGGCGCCTCCACGGGCCCGTCCAGCGGGGCGTCGACGGCGAAGCCGTGGTTCTGCGAGGTGATCTCGACCTTGCCGGTGCGGCGATCCAGGACGGGCTGGTTGATCCCCCGGTGGCCGTAGCGCAGCTTGTAGGTGCCGAAGCCGAGCGCGCGGCCGAGGATCTGGTTGCCGAAGCAGATGCCGAAGAACGGCACGCGTGCATCGAGCACGCGCCGCAGGAGATCCACCTGGGCGTCGGCCGTCGCGGGATCACCGGGGCCGTTGGACATGAAGACGCCGTCCGGCCGCGCGGCCAGCACGTCGTCGAAGGTGGCCGCGGCGGGCAGGACGACGGTGCGCACACCGCGCTGGGCGAAGTGCCTGGGGGTCATCGCCTTGATGCCGAGGTCCAGGGCGGCGACGGTGGCGACCGTCTCGCCGGCCCAGCCGTGGTCGGCGGGTTCGACGACGTACGTCTCGTCGATGCTGACCTCCTCGGCGAGGCGGGAGCCCGCCATGGACGGCTGGGCGAGGACCTGCTCGACGAGCCGGTCCTCGGGCAGCGAAGCGTCGGCGCCGGAGAAGATGCCGGCACGCATGGCCCCGCGCTCGCGGAGGTGCCGCGTCACGGCACGCGTGTCGACGCCCTCGATCCCGACGATCCCCTGCTCGCGCAGCTGGTCGTCGAGGCTCTGCTCGGAGCGCCAGTTGGACGGACGGCGTGCCGCGTCGCGGACGATGTACCCGGCCACCCAGATGCGGCGCGACTCGGCGTCGGCGGCGTTCACCCCGGTGTTGCCGATGTGCGGCGCCGTCTGGACGACGAGCTGACGGGCGTAGGACGGGTCGGTGATGGTCTCCTGGTACCCGGTCATGCCGGTGGCGAAGACCGCCTCGCCGAACGTGGTGCCCTCGGCCCCGTAGGTGCGGCCGCGGAACGTGCGGCCGTCCTCGAGGACGAGCACTGCGGGTGCCTGTCGGTGGACCGGTGCCGTTGTTGGAGCGTGGCTCACAGCTGTTCCCTGCCTTCGGGGGTCGGTGGAGTGCGGTCGGGGGTGGTGTCTGTGGTGTCGGTGCGGGCGGCGCCCGGGTGGGCGGGGCGGGCCGGGACGAGGGCGGCCGCGGCGGCGAGGAGCTGGGCCTTGTGCGCGGCGTGGCGGGTGCGGAACCCCGTGTCGACGCCGAGGGCGCCGAGGCGCCAGGTGAGGATCACGAGTCCCTCCTTCTCGACGAACTTGCCCGTCATGCCGCCGGCGAGCTGCACGGAGGTGAGGTCACCGCGCGGGATGAAGACGGTGCGGGCGCCGGTGCGCGTGACCAGGATGCCGTCCTGGTGGACGGTGGCGACGGCGTTGCCGCGCAGGCCCAGCCCGTGGACGGCGATACGGTCGAGCCAGTCCCCCGCCGTCGTCGTCGCCACGTACTGTCCCTCGGCCTCGTAGAGGACGGGTCCCGGGTCCGCGGGCGGCTCAGGAGGCGCGGGGACGTCCGACTGGCGGCGCAGCCGGTTGCGCCAGCCGAGTCCCATGAGCACGATGACGACGGCGATGATGCCGAGGGTCAGCACGACCCAGCCTAGATATTCCATGCGGCGGCCTCCTCGGTCGTGGTGGCGGACGCGGGGCGGGGCGTCGCGAGGCGCCCGCCGAGGACGGTCGGGTGCCCGGCGTAGAAGACGGCCCGGACGCTGCCGGGCAGCTCGAGGCCGCGGAAGGGGCTGTTGCGTCCCTTCGTGGCCATCGTGGACGGGTCGACGGTCCAGCGCGCGGCCGGATCGACGAGGATCAGGTGGGCGGGCTCGCCGGCGGCGATCGGCCGGCCCTGGTGCTCGAGGCGGCCGATCCGGGCCGGGCTGACGGAGGTGACCCGGGCGAAGCCCTCCCAGTCCAGCAGGCCGGTGTCCACCATGGTGTGCTGCACCACGGACAGCGCCGTCTCGAGACCGGTCATGCCCATGGCGGCCTGCGCCCACTCGCACTCCTTGTGCTCGCTCGGGTGCGGCGCGTGGTCGGTGCCGACGACGTCGATCGTGCCGTCCGCGAGGGCCGCACGCAGCGCGTGGACGTCGTCGGAGGTGCGCAGCGGCGGGTTGACCTTGTAGACCGGGTCGTAGCTGCGGACGAGCTCGTCGGTGAGGAGCAGATGGTGGGGGGTCACCTCCGCGGTGACGTCGATGCCGCGGGCCTTCGCCCACCGGATGATCTCCACCGACCCGGCCGTGGAGACGTGGCAGACGTGCAGGCGCGAGCCGACGTGCTGGGCGAGCAGGACGTCGCGGGCGATGATGCTCTCCTCCGCGGCGGCCGGCCAGCCGGCGAGGCCGAGCACGGCCGAGACCTCGCCCTCGTTCATCTGGGCGCCCTCGGTGAGGCGGGGTTCCTGCGCGTGCTGCGCGATGACGCCGTCGAACGCCTTGACGTACTCGAGCGCGCGGCGCATGAGCACCGGGTCGGAGACGCAGATGCCGTCGTCGGAGAACACGCGGACGGCGGCCCGGGACTCGGCCATGGCGCCGAGTTCGGCGAGCCGCTCGCCGCGCAGCCCGACGGTCACCGCCCCGACCGGGCGGACCTCGACCCAGCCCGAGGCCAGTCCCAGGCGGTACACCTGCTCGACGACGCCGGCGGTGTCGGCCACGGGAGAGCTGTTGGCCATGGCGTGCACGGCGGTGAACCCGCCGAGCGCGGCGGCGCGGGAGCCGGTCTCGACCGTCTCGGCGTCCTCGCGTCCCGGTTCGCGGAGGTGCGTGTGGAGGTCCACCATGCCGGGTAGGGCGATCAGGCCCTCGGCGTCGATCGTCTCGGCGTCCGCCGGCGCCTCGGACGCCGCGGCGGCGCCGACGGCGGCGATGGCGCCGTCGCGGACGAGGAGGTCCTGGGCGTCGCGGCCCAGGATCGAGGCTCCGCGGATGAGGTACGGGGGTGGCGTGGGGCCGGTGGAACTGGTGCGGGTCGTCACAGGGGGCGGCCTTCCGGGATGAGGGCTGGCGGGTCGTCGGTCTGGTGCTGCCCGTCGGAGTCGTCCTGCGCGTCACGCGGATCCCCGGCGAGCAGCAGGTACAGGGCCGCCATCCGCACGGACACGCCGTTGCGGACCTGGGCGAGGACGGTGGAGCGGGGCGAGTCCGCGGCGGCGGCCGAGATCTCGAGGCCCCGGTTCATGGGACCGGGGTGCATGATCACGGTGTCGTCGAGGCCCATCGTGTCCAGCAGCGCGAGCCGTCCGTCGTCGAACCCCCAGCGCCGTGAGTACTCGCGCGTCGAGGGGAAGAACGCGGCGTTCATCCGCTCGGCCTGCAGGCGGAGCATCATGACGGCGTCGGGCCGCTGCGCGAGGGCGTCGTCGAGGTTGTAGAAGACGGTGCAGGGCCAGGCTTCGACGCCGACCGGGAGCAGGGTGGGCGGGCCGGCGAGGAGGACATCCGCGCCGAGCGTCGTCAGCAGCCAGACGTTGGAGCGCGCCACCCGCGAGTGGAGGACGTCCCCGACGATCAGGATCTTCATGCCGGCGAGGGTGCTCCCCGCGCTGGGTGTGCCCGCGAGCCGCGCCCAGTGCCGGCGCAGCGTGAAGGCGTCCAGCAGGGCCTGGGTAGGGTGTTCGTGGGTCCCGTCCCCGGCGTTGACGACGGCGGCGTCGATCCAGCCCGACGCCGCGAGCCGCGCCGGGGCCCCGGAGGCCGGGTGGCGGATCACGACGGCGTCCGCGCTCATGGCCTCCAGGGTCTGCGCGGTGTCCTTCAGCGATTCGCCCTTGGACACCGACGATCCCTTGACCGCGAAGTTGATGACGTCGGCGGAGAGGCGCTTCGCTGCGGCCTCGAAGGAGATGCGCGTGCGGGTGGAGTCCTCGTAGAAGAGGTTCACCACCGTCCGGCCGCGCAGCGCAGGGAGCTTCTTGATCTCCCGCTCCCCGACCACCGCCATCTCCTCGGCGACGTCCAGCAGGCGCAGCGCGTTCCGGACGGACAGGTCCTGGGTGCTGAGCAGGTGCTTCACGCGCCGCCCTCGATGACGACCTCGTTCACGGCGGACCCGCCGATCAGGTCGATCTCGGCGAGATGCACGCGCACGCGTTCGCGGGACGATGTCGGGAGGTTCTTGCCCACATGGTCTGCGCGGATGGGCAGTTCGCGGTGACCGCGGTCGACGAGGACCGCCAGGCGGACGGCGCGCGGACGGCCGAGGTCGGCGAGGGCGTCGAGGGCCGCCCGGATGGTGCGCCCCGAGTAGAGGACGTCGTCGACGAGGACGACGACCTTGTCGTCGATGCCCGACGGCGGCAGCTGGGTCGCGAGCGGTGAGCGAGTGGGATTGCGGCGGAGGTCGTCCCGGTACAGGGTGACGTCGAGCTGGCCCGTGATGAGGTCCGGGTCCACCGAGGGGTCCACGGAGGCGATCTTCTGGGCGAGGCGCTGGGCCAGGGGGAAGCCCCTGCGCGGGATGCCGAGGAGGACGAGGTCCTGCGAACCCTTGTTCGCCTCGAGGATCTCGTGGGCGATGCGCGTGAGTGCGCGGTCGATGTCTGCTGCTGCGAGAACAACGCGCTTGGTGATGCCGGATTCCGAGGCAGGCATGGTCATGACACGCTTCCTCCTTCCCCGCCTCACGGGACGGAACTTAAAGGGTGGTTGCGCATTCAAAACTACCACAGCGGTACTTGCCCCTAGGGTTGGGGAATGGCACTGAACAACCAGGGAACGAACGCGGGCGGGCCGCACGGCTACGGACGACCGGAGGACCCGCGCCGGGCGCAGCACGACCTCCGGCGGTACCGGCGGAGCGACCAGGGGTGGTGGAGCGACACCACCGTGCGGCACCCTCGGGCGGCGCCGACGCGCGGTCCGGGCGACCCCATCCATCCGGTGTGGGACCGGACGCCCCGACACCGCCGGGTGCTCGACGTCCTCCTCGTGCTCGTCGCCGCCGTGGTGGTCGCCGCCGTCCTCCTCGTCCTCTCGCTGTCCCTCGGGCCGTCGGCGTTCGTCCTCTGCGGCATCCTCGCGCTGGTCCCCCTGGGGATCTGCCTCCTCGGGCTGCGCTGGATCGACCGGTGGGACCCCGAACCGCGCGGTGCCCTGCTCTTCGCGTTCCTGTGGGGCGCCGGGACGTCCGTCGCCGTGACCCTGCTGCTCGGCACCTACGTGGTCGAACTGCTGGGGAATGCGCTCACCACGACGTCCCCGGACGTGATCGGCCCGGTCCTCCAGGCGCCGCTCGTCGAGGAATTCGCCAAGGGCCTCGGCGTCCTGATCCTCGTGTACACGCGCCGCAGCCACTTCGACGGACCGGTGGACGGCATCGTCTACGCGGGGACCGTCGCGGCGGGCTTCGCGTTCACGGAGAACATCCTCTACTTCGGCTCCGCCGTGATGGACTCGGGCAACGCCGGCGCCCTCGTGGGGGTGTTCGTGCTGCGCGGACTGTTCTCCCCGTTCGCCCATGTCATGTTCACTGCCGTGCTCGGGTTCGTCCTCGGTCACGCGCTGACCCGGGGTGGGGGCAACGCCCGGATCCTCGGTGCCTTCGTCCTCGGGCTCCTGCCGGCCATCGCCGGTCACATGCTGTGGAACGGTGGCACGATCCTGCTGTTCGACAACTTCTTCCTCTTCTACTTCGTGGTCCAGGTGCCGCTGTTCATCGCCGCCGTGATCGCCGTCGTCCTCCTCCGGCGTGCCGAGCGGCGCCTCACCGAGGCGCGCCTGGGCGACTACGCGGAGGCGGGCTGGTTCACGGTCGAGGAGGTGCACATGCTCGCGACCGGGCCCGGCAGGTCGCGGGCCCTCGCGTGGGCAGGACTTGTCGGGGCGAAGGCGGACATGCACGCGTTCATCCGGACGGCGTCGCGCATCGCGTACACGCGCCAGCGGATGCTGGGCGGCCGGCGCGACGGCGACTACGTGGCCGAGGAACGCGCCCTGCTGGCCGAGGCGTCGCAGCGGCGGGCCCGGATCGTCCATCTGGCCTCGACCGCCGGGTAGGAGTGGCGCCGTCGGGTTGCCGTCGGGTTGCCGTCGGGCCTCGAGTGCGCGTGTGGTCGGTGGTGCGACCCGCCACACCTGCACGACGAGCGCGACAGGACCGAGCACCCCTTGAACACAGAAGCCCCCGGAGGCCATCGACGGCCTGCGGGGGCTTCCAGGGACGAGCGGAGGGCCGCTCAGGCGAGCAGGGTCGGCTTGAGCTGCTGCAGGCGTCCGAGGAGACCGTTGACGAACTTCGGCGACTCGTCCGTGGAGAGCATCTTGGCGAGCTCGACGGCTTCGCTGACCGCGACGCCGTCGGGCACGTCGTCGTTGAAGAGCAGCTCCCAGCTGCCGATCCGCAGGATCATCAGGTCGACGGCGGGCATGCGGTCGAGCGTCCAGCCCTGCGAGTAGGTGCTCAGGTACTCGTCGATCTGCTCCTGGCATTCTAGGACGCCCTCGACGACGTCGACGGTGTAGTCGGCGATGATCATGTCGGTCTTCTCGCGGCGTGCGCGGATGACCTCGAGGGCGGGCATGTCGCGCTGCGCCGATTCGAAGAGGATGTCCAGGGCCCGGCGTCGGGCCTTACTGCGTGCGCTCACTCGTTGACGCGTCCCAGGTACTCGCCCGTGCGGGTGTCGACCTTGACCTTGGTGCCGGTGCCGAGGAACAGCGGGACCTGGATCTCGTGGCCGGTCTCGACGGTGGCGGGCTTGGTGCCGCCCGTGGAGCGGTCGCCCTGGAGGCCCGGCTCCGTGTAGGTGATCTCCAGCGTCACGGACGCGGGGAGTTCGACGTACAGCGCGGAGCCCTCGTGCATGGCGATCGTGGCCATCTGGCTCTCGAGCATGAAGTTGGCGGCGTTGCCGACGGTCTTGCCCGGCACCGTGAGCTGGTCGTAGTCCGTGGTGTCCATGAAGACGTAGTCCTCGCCGTCCTTGTACAGGTACTGGTAGTCGCGGCGGTCCACGGTGGCCGTCTCGATCTTCAGGCCCGCGTTGAAGGTCTTGTCGACCACCTTGCCGGAGAGGATGTTGCGAAGCTTGGTGCGGACGAAGGCGCCACCCTTGCCGGGCTTGACGTGCTGGAATTCGAGGACGTTCCAGAGGTTGCCTTCGAGCTTCAGCACAGTGCCGTTCTTGATGTCGTTCGTGGTCGCCACAGATTCACTTTCGTCGGTTCGTGCGTGTACGGGAGCGGAGGGGCCGGCCGGGGCACAGCGGGCGCGCGGAGGCGCGCCGAAAGTCCAGAGACCAGTCTACCCCGCGGCGCCGGGACCCGGCGGACGGGGTCAGGACGCGATCTCCTGGTAGGCGGCGAAGAGGAGCGACGTGTCGGGGACCTCGAGCATGCCCGGCCTGCCGATGCCGTCCAGCACCACGAAGCGGAGGAGGTCGCCGCGGGACTTCTTGTCGCGGCGCATGCCGTCCAGGAGCGAGGCCCAGCGGTCACGCCGGTACGTGACCGGCAGGCCGAGCGACTCGAGGATGCTCCTGTGCCGGTCCGCATCGGCATCACTGAGCCGCCCGACCATCCGCGAGAGCTCCGCGGCGAACACCAGGCCCACCGAGACGGCCGCGCCGTGCCGCCACGAGTACCGCTCCGCGAGCTCGATGGCGTGGGCGAGGGTGTGGCCGTAGTTGAGGTACTCGCGGCGGCCCGATTCACGGAGGTCCTCGGAGACGATGTCCGCCTTCACCCGGATGGCCCGCTCCACGAGGTCCCGTAGCACGGGCGATGCAGCGTCCGTCGCCGCCGCCTGGTCCCGCTCGATCAGGTCGAGGATCACGGGGTCCGCGATGAACCCGCACTTGACCACCTCGGCGAGTCCCGTCACGAGTTCGTTCTTGGGCAGCGTGCCCAGCGCGTCGAGGTCCACCAGGACGGCGGCCGGCGGATGGAAGGACCCCACGAGGTTCTTGCCCTCGGCGGTGTTGATGCCCGTCTTCCCTCCGACGGCGGCGTCCACCATGCCGAGCAGGCTCGTGGGCAGGTGCACCACGCGGACCCCGCGCAGCCAGGTCGCCGCGACGAACCCGCCCAGGTCGGTCACCGCTCCCCCTCCGACGGTGACCACGGCGTCCGACCGCGTGAAGTCGTTCTGGCCGAGCACCTGCCAGCAGAAGGCGGCCACCTGGATGTGCTTGCCCTCCTCCGCGTCCGGGATCTCCGCGGTGACGGCGGTGAAGCCGGCGTCGGCGAGCTCGTCACGGACGGTGTCGCCGGTCGCGCGCAGCGCCCTCGGGTGGATCACCAGGACGCGCCGCACGCGCTCGCCGAGGATCGCGGGCAGCCGCCCGAGGAGTCCGCGACCGACGACGACGTCGTACGAGTCTCCGGGCGTGCTGCCGGTGACCGGGATGATGGTGGGGGTCTCAGTGTCCATGGGGTGTGGTCCCGCTCTCGTGGTTCAGGTCGTGTGTCGGGTGGTGTGTCGTGGGGCTGCCGCCGTCGGGCCGATCGTCGCGACGGCAGAGGGCCGGCAGGGCCCTGAGCACCGCGGCGGTGACCCCGCGGACGGAGAGGCCGCGCGTGTCGACGACGGTCGTGGCCAGCGCCTCGTAGACGGGCCGCCGTGCGTCGTACAGTGCCTGCCACCGTTCCGCGGGGCGCCCGGCCAGCAGCGGCCGGCCGGAGTCGGCGCCGATGCGCGGGAGGACGGTCGCGAGGTCGGTGTCGAGGAACACGACCGTGGTGTCCTGCAGCAGGTCCCGCGTCCGCGGGTGGAGGACGGCCCCGCCGCCCAGGGAGACCACGGCGTCCTCGGCGAGGGCGGCGCGGACCACCTCGGCCTCGATGGCGCGGAACGTGTCCTCGCCCTGGCGGGCGAAGATCCGGGCGATGCTGCCGTGCTGCTCGACGATCACCCGGTCCGTATCGATGAACCGGGCTCCGATCCGCTCGGCGAGCATTCTGCCCACCGCCGACTTGCCGACCGCCATCGGCCCCACCAGGGCGATCGCACGGGTCTGCTGCATCAGGCCCCGGCGGAGTCCAGGAACTCCGGGATGTTCTCGAGGTAGCTGCGCAGGTTGCGGGCTGTCTCGGCCAGGGAGTCCCCGCCGAACTTCTCGGTCACGGCCTCCGCGAGCACGAGGGCCGTCATGGCCTCGGCGACGACGCCGGCCGCGGGGACGGCGCACACGTCCGAGCGCTGGTGGTGTGCCCGGGCGGCGGCACCGGTGCTGACGTCGACGGTCCGGAGCGCCCGGGGCACGGTGGCGATCGGCTTCATCGCGGCGCGGACACGGAGCGTGTCCCCGATGCTCATGCCGCCCTCGATACCTCCGGCGCGGTTGCTCGCGCGGACGATCTTGCCCTCGTCGTTGCGGATGATCTCGTCGTGGGCGGCCGTGCCGCGTCGCGCGGCGGTCTCGAAGCCGTCGCCGACCTCGACGCCCTTGATGGCCTGGATGCCCATGAGGGCGGCGGCGAGGCGGGCGTCGAGCCGGCGATCCCAGTGCACGTAGCTGCCGAGGCCCGGGGGAAGGCCGTAGGCGACCACTTCGACGACGCCCCCGAGCGTCTCGCCCTCCTTGTGGGCGGCATCCACCTCCGCCACCATGGCGTCCGAGGTGTCCTGGTGGAAGCATCGCAGCGGATCGTTGTCGAGGGCGATCACGTCGTCCGGCGTCGGCAGGACGGCGTCGTCGGGCACCGAGATGTAGCCGACGGCGACCGTGTGGCTGACGAGGCGGATCCCGAGGCCCTCGAGGAATTTCGCGGCGACGGTACCGAGCGCCACCCTCGTCGCCGTCTCGCGGGCGCTGGCGCGCTCCAGGACGGGACGTGCTTCGTCGAAGCCGTACTTCTGCATGCCGGTGAAGTCCGCGTGACCGGGGCGCGGGCGGGTCAGGGGGGCGTTGCGGGCGGAGTCGGCGAGGTCCGCTGCGTCCTGGTCGCCCAGCGGATCCGCGGACATGATCTTCTCCCATTTGGGCCACTCGGTGTTCGCGACCTCGATGACGACGGGTCCGCCCTGCGTCACCCCGTGCCGGACGCCGCCCATGATGCGCACCTCGTCCCGCTCGAACTTCATGCGGGCGCCGCGCCCGTACCCGAGCCGCCGACGGGCCAGCGCGTCCTGGATGGCACTGCTCGTGATGCCCACCCCGGCGGGCATGCCCTCGATGATCCCGACCACGGCGGGGCCGTGCGATTCTCCTGCGGTCAACCAACGCAACATGGCTTCCATACTGCCATGCGGCGTGTCCCACCTCAGTGCCGGGAGACCCCCGCTGCGTCACACATCGCCCGCAGGACGGCGGCGCGGTCCTCACCGACGCCGGGGAAAAACAGCGCCACCTGCTCGACGGCCTGGTGGATCAGCATGTCGAGGCCGGGCACGATGCGCCCGCCGGCCTGCTGCCAGGCCGCGGCGAGCCGACTCGGCCAGGGGTCGTAGGCGACATCGAGCAGCGTCCCGTCCGTGCGGAACGGTGCGTGTGCCGTGAGCTCGCGGGCGAGAGGGTCGGCGGCCCGTGGCGGAAGGGTCGAGATGACGACGTCGGACGCGCGCACCACCTCGGCCGCCTGCGCCCACGGCACGATGGCGATCCCGAGGCCGAGGGCGGCACCGATGCGCTGCAGGTCCGCCGCGGCGTCCGGGCGGCGCACCAGGACGGATACCGCGTCGCCTCCGAGCTGCGCGAGGCCTGCCACGGCGGCCGCGGCGGTGCCGCCACCGCCCAGCACGACGGCACGTCGGGGCGTCCCCGCGCCGGCCGCCGCGAGGGCATGGGCCACCCCGGCGACGTCGGTGTTGTGGCCCGTGAGCGTGGGATGCGGGCCGTCGCCGACGACGACGGTGTTGATGACACCGAGCACCGTCGCCGGCGCCGTCGTGCTGTCGACCAGCCGTGCGACGGCGCCCTTGAGGGGCATCGTCACGGACAGCCCGCGCCACGCCCCGCCGCCGCGTACGTCGTCGATGAACGCGCCGATGTGCGCCTCATCGACGTCGACCGCCGTGTAGGAGCAGTCGATGCCGAGCGCCCGGTACGCCGCGGTGTGCAGCAGGGGCGATTTCGAGTGCGAGATCGGAGAACCGATCACGGCCGCCCGGAGCCGCCGGGCGTCGGCGGTCCCCGCCGGAACCACCTACTGGCACCGTCCGGGATTGTCGGCACACCATGCGTCGTACTCGGCGACGTAGCCCAGGTGCTCGGCGTACGTCTCGGAGAACTTGGTCTCCCCCGTGTCGAGGTCCACCGTCACCCAGAAGTAGAACGGGACGTCCGCCGGGTTGACGGTCGCGTCGATCGCCTCGTCGCTCGGGGAGCCGATCGGCCCCTTGGGGAGCCCCGGGTTGGCGTACGTGTTGTACGGGTTGGAGGTGTCCTTCTTCTGCTCCTCCGTCAACTGGTAGGTGCGGGTCCCGAGCCCGTAGGTCACCGTCGCATCCGACTGGATCAGTCCGTTGGTCTCGGTGTTCCCCGGCTTCAGCCTGTTGTAGATGGACCCGGCGACCGTGGCGTAGTCGCCTTCCTGCGCTTCGGCCTGGACGATGCTCGCGACCGTCAGGATGTCGTACTGCTCGTCCGGGTCGGTCACGCCGTCCTCGACGAGCCGGTCGGTGGTCGCCGTGATCATCTCGGTGACGATCTCGGTCGCGGTGGCCTCGACGTCGAACCGGTACTCCCCCGGGTGCAGGTAGCCCTCGAGGGAGAGTGCCTGCGCGGGGAGTCCGAACTGTCCCGGGTCCTCGGCGAGGGCGTCGAACTCGGCCCGCGGGATACCCGTGGACTCGCTCAGGATGTCGAAGACCTCGCCCTGCCGCAGGTCGCGGGCGACGGCGGCGTAGGAGACCATCGTCGGGTCCTCACCGAGGAGCGCCTCGGCGGCTGCCGCGGAGGACATCTGCTGGCGCATCTCGTACTCGCCGGGCTGGACCTCCCGCCCGTCCGCGATGGCGCCGAGCGCCTCGACGAACGTCCCGGAGTCCGCGACGATGTCCGCGGTCTCGAGACCGGTCCCGATCGCCAGCGCGCCGGCCCCTTCGGGGACCGTGAACACGGTTTCCTCACCACCGGGGCCCGCGTAGTCCTTGACCTCGTTCAGGCCGAGGAAGTCACGCAGCATGAGAGCGGCCCCGTACACGGTACCGGCGAACAGGGCGAGCACGACGAGCATGATGACGGTCCGGCGGACGCGACGGCGGCGCTTGGCCTTCGAGGGCGGGCGCTTGCCGTTGGCGCGCGGGACGTCCTGTGCCACGAAGAACTCCTCGACGGGCTCCGGATGTGCGTGCCCGTCCTCGGGGAACTCGTCGTAGTAGCCCTCGTCGGCCTGGTCTGCTGGGTGGTCCGCCGCGTCGTCCGCGGCGCCCTGTGGGGCGGAATGGCGGTCGCTCACGACTCGGATGTCCTCCTGCTGGGCGTACTGTCTCTGATGAGGGGCTCCTCGGTAGGGGTCGGCAACGGGTCCTGAGCACCTGCTGCCGCGACGGGAACCGGATCCCCCACATCCTGTCCGCGCGAACGTTGCATGTCGATGGCATGCTGGAGTATTTCAACGGCAGCCACCTGATCCACCACCTTACGGTGATCACGGCTGCCGATACCAGCGGCGTGCAGGGAACGGTGCGCCGACACCGTGCTCAGCCTCTCGTCCACGAGGCGTACCGGCGCCGGATGGGACTGCCGGGCCAGCTCCTCCACGAGCAGCCCGGCGTACTCCCGTGCCATCTCCGCGGACGCCCCCTCGCGGCCGCTCAGGTTCCTGGGGAGCCCCACGATGATCTGCACGGCGCCGCGTTCGACCGCTTCCCGGACGAGGATCCGGATGTCGTTGTTCTTCCGCGCATCCCGCTTCAGCGTGCGGATGGGCGTCGCGATCAGGCCCTCGCGGTCGCACCCGGCCATGCCCACGCGCACCTTCCCGACGTCGACGCCGAGTTTCGGACCGAAGGGGTAGGACGTACCGGACGCCGCTCCCCCACCGTTCTCCTCCACGGGCGCCGTCAGCGCTCCGCGACCGCGGTACGGATCGCAGACAGCGCGTCCGGGATGCGCGTGACGTCGGCTCCGCCGCCCTGTGCGACGTCGTCCTTGCCGCCTCCGCCGCCGCCCAGGATCTTCGCGGCGGTGCGCACCAGCGCACCGGCCTTGACCCCGGCGGCCCGCGCCGCCTCGTTGGTGGCGACGAGGACGAGCGGGCGGTTCTGGGCGACGCCGGTCACGGCGACCACGGCGGGTTCGGATCCGAGGCGGCCGCGCAGGTCCAGCACGAGGGTCCGCAGTTCGTCGGCGCCGCCGATCCCGCCGGCGTCGTGGGCGACCAGGCGCACGCCGTCGACGTCCACTGCGGTGTCGACGAGCGACCCCGCGGTCAGGGCGAGCTGTTCCTTGCGGAGCCGATCCAGTTCCTTCTCCGCGGCCTTGAGCTTCTCGAGGGTCGCCGAGAGGCGTTCGGGCAGCTGCGCGGAGGGCACCTTCATCATGTCGGAGAGCTCGGTGACGAGTGCGCGCTCGGCGGCGAGGTGACGGAACGCATCGAGCCCCACGAGGGCCTCGATGCGCCGGTTGCCCGAGCCGACGGACTGCTCGCCGAGCAGCGTCAGGCTGCCGATGAGCGACGTCGAGGGCACGTGCGTGCCGCCGCACAGCTCGCGGGAGAACTCGGCGTTCATCTCGACGACGCGCACCGTGTCGCCGTACGCCTCTCCGAACAGCGCGGTGGCGCCGAGCGCCTTCGCGTCCGCGAGGGACATGATCTTGGTCTCGACCTCGTAGTTGTTGCGGATGGCGATGTTGGAGACCTCCTCGATCTCCGACCGGGCCCCGGCACTGATGCCCTCGCCCCAGGCGAAGTCGAAGCGCAGGTAGCCGGCCTTGTTGAACGAGCCGCGCTGCAGCGCCTCGGGGCCGAGGATCTCGTGGAGGGCCGCGTGGACGATGTGCGTGCCGGAGTGCGCCTGCTCTCCCGCGTGCCGCCGCTGGCGGTCGACGGCGGCCGTCACGACCGCGCCCGGGAACACCTCACCCTCGCGCACTACTGCGCGGTGGACGCTCAGGCCCTTGATGGGGCGCTGGACGTCGAGCACCTCGACCACGAATCCGTTGCCCGTGATGAGTCCGACGTCGGCGGCCTGTCCGCCGGCCTCGGCGTAGAACGGGGTCTGGTCGAGGACGAGCTCTATCTCGCTGCCCTGCAGGGCGCTCGGAACGGACTGGCCGCGGTCGAGGACCGCGACGATCGTGGCCTCGGACGTCAGCTCGTCGTAGCCCGTGAAGACGGTCTGACCGCGGCCCAGCAGTTCGGTGAAGACGGAGAGGTCGGCGTGGCCGGCCTTCTTGCCGCGGGCGTCGGCCTGGGCGCGCTCGCGCTGCTCGAGCATGAGCGAGCGGAACCCCTCGGCGTCGACGGCGAGGCCGGCCTCCCCGGCCATCTCGAGGGTCAGGTCGATGGGGAAGCCGAAGGTGTCGTGGAGCGTGAAGGCGTCCTGGCCCGACAGGGGGCGCTGCTCGGACAGGGATTCCCGGACGGCTTCCTCGAGGCGCGCGGTACCGGACGCGATGGTGCGCAGGAACGCCTTCTCCTCGGCGTAGGCGATCCGGCTGATCCGTGCGAAGTCCGACTCGACCTCCGGGTAGACCTCCTTCATGGCGTCGCGGGACGCGGGCAGCAGCTCGGGGAGGCAGGCCTTCTCGACGCCGAGGAGCCGCATGGCGCGGACAGCACGGCGGATCAGGCGGCGGAGCACGTAACCCCGGCCCTCGTTGGAGGGGGTGACGCCGTCGGCGATGAGCAGCAGCGAGGAGCGGATGTGGTCGGCGACCACGCGCAGGCGGACGTCGTCGGTGTGGTGCGGGTCCTCGGGGGATTCGGAACTCGTGTACGTCTTCCCGCTGATCGCCGCGGCCCGGTCCAGAACGGGACGCACCTGGTCCGTCTCGTACATGTTCTCGACGCCCTGCAGGATCATCGCGAGGCGCTCGAGCCCGAGGCCCGTGTCGATGTTCTTCTTGGGCAGCTCGCCCAGGATCTCGAAGTCGTCCTTGCCGGTGCCCTCACCACGCTGGTACTGCATGAAGACGAGGTTCCAGATCTCCACGTACCGGTCGTCGTCGGCCTCGGGGCCGCCGTCGACCCCGTACGCGGGTCCGCGGTCGTAGAAGATCTCCGAGCAGGGACCGGCCGGTCCAGGCTGGCCCGTGGACCAGTAGTTGTCCTTCTTGCCCATCTTCTGGATCCGCCCGGCGGGCACGCCGACGACGTCGCGCCAGATCTCGAGCGCCTCGTCGTCCTCGTGGTACACCGTGATCCACAGCCGGTCCGCCGGCAGGCCGAACCCGCCGTCGGCGACGTCGCTGGTCAGCAGTTCCCACGCCATGCGGATGGCGTCGGTCTTGAAGTAGTCACCGAAGGAGAAGTTGCCGCACATCTGGAAGAAGGTCCCGTGCCGTGCGGTCTTGCCGACCTCCTCGATGTCGCCGGTGCGGATGCACTTCTGGACACTCGTCGCGCGGCTGTAGGGGGCCGTCTCGCGGGCGGTCAGGTACGGGATGAACGGCACCATCCCGGCGACCGTGAAGAGCAGGGACGGGTCCGAGGAGACCAGCGACGCCGAGGGCACGACCGTGTGCCCGTTCTTCTCGAAGTAGCTCAGCCAGCGGCCGGCGATCTCGTGGGACTTCATGTGGGGGCAGATCCTTCGGTGGGTGGTCCGGACAGCAGGGGCCGGACGGGGAGGTGGGCGGCCGGGACGGCCGGCGCCGGCGGTGCTCGGTCCTAGCGGAGGGAGCGGCGCGTGGCCGGGGCGACATCCACGGCGGCGTCCTTGTCGGCGGCGGTGGGGGCCGCCACGCCGAGGGCCGAGCGGAGGTCGTCCTCACGCTCGGTCATGGCCGAGCGCAGGGCGTCGGCGAAATCCGTGATGCTGTCACTGATCTGCCCGACCGCGCGGTTGATGCCTTCGGGTCCGAGGTTCGCCTTGGCCTGGGTCACCTTGCGCACGGCGACCACACCGATCGTGATGCCGGCGGCCAGCCAGAATGCTCGTCTGATCATCGTTCTCTCCGGTTCGTCGTGGGGGTTAGCGGCTGCGGCGGCGGCGTGCGGGCGAGGTCCGGCCGGCGAGGGCCGATCGGACGCCGTAGGAGAACGCCGAGACCTTGATGAGTGGAGAGCCGATGGTCGCGGCGATCAGCGAGGACAGCGCCGAGATGTTCGCCGAGGCGTCGGAGACGTTGGATGTGATGCCGTCGACCGTCCGCAGCTGCCGGTGCGTGGTGCTCACGGTGCTCGTGACCTCCTCGAGCAGCGGCGTCGTCTCGTCGGTGACGGTGCGGATGGCCTTGCGCAGCTCGTCGAACACACGGCCGAGCTTCCAGATCGGAACGGCCAGCAGCAGGACCAGGACGGCGAACACGCCCGCCGCTATCAGGCCTGCAATATCTCCACCTGACATGGGCGGTCTCCTTTACGCATGGGTGCACGCCGGGAGGGGCGGGCGGGGGAATTTCGTGCTCTTAGTACCTTACAGAACGAAGAGCCCGCGGCGGGTGCCGCGGGCTCTTCGACCACACTTGTCGTTCAGTGCCGCGGGTGGGACCCGCGGCCGTGGACGCCTAGCGTGCGTAGTACTCGACGACGAGCTGCTCTTCGCAGGTCACGGGGACCTCGGAGCGCTTCGGGCGACGCACGAGGCGCGCCTGGAGCTTGTCGAGCTGGACGTCCAGGTAGCCGGGGACGGCGGGGAGGACGTCGCGGTGCGCACCGGCGGCGGCAACCTGCAGCGGGACCATGGTCTCGCTGCGGCTGTGCACGTGGATGAGCTGGCCCTCCGACACGCGGTACGACGGGCGATCGACGCGGGCGCCGTCGACCATGATGTGGCGGTGGACGATGAGCTGGCGCGCCTGGGCGCTCGTCCGGGCGAACCCGGCACGGAGCACGAGAGCGTCGAGACGCATCTCGAGCAGTTCGATCAGGTTCTCACCGGTCAGGCCGGCGGTCCGACGCGCTTCCTCGAACACGCGGGCCATCTGCGCCTCGCGGATGTTGTACTGGGCGCGCAGGCGCTGCTTTTCGCGCAGGCGGACGGCGTAGTCGCTGTCCTGCTTGCGACGCGCGCGGCCGTGCTGGCCCGGCGCGTACGGCCGACGCTCGAGGTACTTCTCTGCCTTGGGAGTCAGGGCGATGCCGAGGGCACGCGAAATGCGAACCTTCCGGCGGGCACGTGTGTTGTTAGCCACGTCTACCTTTCGATGTTTTTGCGGCGAAGAAGCGGACCTGCGCCACGGGGGCGTCCGCACTTCCGGTGTCGCTGGCCTCCACTTGCGGAGAGCCGGGATTGGCCGCTTCCCGGTACTACAGTCCGCCGCGACCCTGGCCATCCACCGCACGCACCAACAGGAACCTGTTGCACGGTACGGGGAGGGCTGGTACACGACGACTTGCCAGTCAGCGTTCAATGCTAGCAGCGCGGGGGCGGTGGGCCGAATTCCGACGCGAGGGGCGCCGCCGGGCCGGAGACCGGCACCGGCGGCGTAGGCGTCACCTGCCGCGGATGATCCGCCGGAGCCGTGCCAGGCGGGAGGCAATGTCGCGTTCCGCGCCCCGGTCCGTCGGCTCGTAGTAGTTGCGGCCCACCAGGTCATCGGGTGCGTACTGCTGCATCGCGATCCCGTGCGGCTCGTCGTGGGAGTAGACGTAGCCCCTCCCGTGGCCGAGCTGGGAGGCGCCCGGGTAGTGCGCGTCCCGCAGGTGCGCCGGGATGCCCTGGCCGCGGCCCGCCCGGACATCGGCGATGGCGGCGTTGATGCCGTTGTAGGCCGCGTTCGACTTCGGCGCGGTGGCGATGTGCACGACCGCCTCGGCGAGGATGATCCGGGCCTCGGGCATGCCGACGAGCTGCACCGCCTGCGCTGCGGCGACCGCCGTCTGCAGGGCGGTCGGGTCAGCCATCCCCACGTCCTCCGACGCCGAGATCATCAGCCGCCGCGCGATGAACCGCGGGTCCTCACCGGCCTCGAGCATCTTCGCCACGTAGTGCAGGGCGGCGTCGACGTCCGATCCGCGCAGGGACTTGATGAACGCGCTCGCGACGTCGTAGTGCTGGTCGCCGGCGCGGTCGTAACGCAGGGCTGCGACATCGACGGCCTTCTCCGCGTGCTGCAGCGTGACCAGCACGGGCAGGACCTCCTGCCCCTCCTGATCGTCGTCGTCGGCCGTCGCGTCCTCGGGTGCGCGGGGCTGCCCGTGATCGACGGACGGGTCGCGCGCCTCGGACTGCGCGACGCCGGCGGCCGCTTCCAGCGCGGTCAGCCCGCGCCGTGCGTCCCCTGCGGCAAGGCGCACCAGATGCTCGAGAGCCTCCTCGGACAGTTCGGCCGTCCCGGCCAGACCGCGGTCGTCGTCGACGGCCCGCTGGAGCAGCCCCCGGATGTCGGCCTCGTCGAGCGGCCGCAGTGTCTGCAGCAGCGACCGGGAGAGCAGGGGCGATACGACGGAGAAGGACGGATTCTCCGTGGTGGCCGCGATGAGGACCACCCAGCCGTTCTCCACCCCGGGCAGCAGGGCGTCCTGCTGGGCCTTGTTGAACCGGTGGATCTCGTCGAGGAACAGGACCGTCGTCTGCCGGTACAGGTCCCGAGAGGTCAGGGCGTCGTCCATGACGCGGCGCACGTCCTTGACGCCGGCGGTGATGGCGGACAGCTCGACGAACTTCCGGCCCTGGCCGCGCGCGATCACGTGGGCGAGCGTCGTCTTGCCCGTCCCGGGCGGACCCCAGAGGATCACCGACGACGGCGCCGCGTGGGCGCCGGGATCGTGCTCCCCCGCGAGAGTGCGCAGCGGCGATCCCCGACCCAGCAGGTGCTGCTGGCCGACGACCTCGTCGAGGCTGCGGGGCCGCATCCGCACGGCGAGCGGGCTCCGGGGCCGCAGGACCGCCGAGCCACGGGCGCCACCGGCGGGTACGTCGTCCGACTCGGCGTCGTCGGCCGCGGCGCTGAATAGATCATTCACGGCACCAACGTTACTGTGGGCCACTGACCGCCCCGGCACCCGCCGGGACTCCCCCGCAGGACGACGGCCGGACCGCGCCCGCCGACGAGAGGACCCCGATGCCCGACACCAGGTCCGTCCTCGTCGAGACCGGGCGCCTCGAGGGGTGGCTGACGCGCTTCCAGGCCCGCAACGGCCCCTTCGATGCGCAACCGGCGCCCGGGCGCGCGGACGGCTCGGTCCTCGTGTCCGCGGCGAACGGCTGCACCGCGGTGCTGTCCCCACCGCTGCCGCAGGGCAGCCTTCCGCGCCCTCCGGCGGCGGCGTCGGGCCTCGTCGCGGACCTGCTCTCCGCGGTGGATCCGACCCTCCCGGTGGGGATCCTGCTCATCCGGCGGGGAGGCTACTCCGTGGGGGTCGCCAGGGACGGCCGCATCGCCTCGTCGAAGACGGGCACGCGCTACGTCCAGGGGCGGACCGCCGCAGGCGGCTGGTCGCAGCAGCGGTTCGCGCGGCGGCGGGCCAACCAGGCGGATGCCCTGGTGGAGGAGACCGCAGTTCGCGCTGCGGCCCTGTTCGGCGTCCACACCCCCTCGTGCCTGCAGCTCGGCGGCGACAGGGCGCTGGCGACGAGCGTCCTCGGAGAACCCGTCCTGTCACGCTTCGCGCAGCTCCCGCAGGTCCCGTTCCTCACGGTGCCGGACCCCCGGTTCGCCGTCCTCAAGGAGGCTGCCCGCACGGCCCTGTCCATCCGCATCACGGTGACCGATCCTCCCGCCGAGACCCGATAAGCGGCGCCTCAGCCCTCCCGGGCTGCTGCCGCCCGGAGGGCGGTGATCGCGGTCGCGGGATCGTCCGCCCCGTAGACCGAGGAACCGGCCACGAACACCGTCGCCCCGGCGTCGGCGGCGCGCAGGATCGTCTCCTCGGTGATGCCTCCGTCCACCTGGATGGCGAGCGGCCGGTCCGCACCCCGGACGGCCTCGGCGGCGCGGCGGATCTTCGGCAGGGTGAGGTCGAGGAAGGACTGCCCGCCGAATCCTGGCTCCACCGTCATCACGAGCAGCATGTCAAGCTCGCCCAGCATGTCCAGGTAGGGCTCCACGGGGGTGGCGGGCCGCAGCGCCATGCCGGCCTTGGCGCCGGCATCCCGCAGCTCCCGGGCCAGCTTGATCGGGGCCGCCGCGGCCTCGGCGTGGAACGTCACCGACGCGGCACCGGCCTCCGCGTAGGCGCGCGCCCAGCGATCGGCGTCCTCGATCATGAGGTGCACGTCGAGCGGCAGCGGGCTGACCTGCTGGATCCGCCGGACGATCGGCAGCCCGAGCGTGAGGTTCGGCACGAAGTGGTTGTCCATGACGTCCACGTGCACCGCGTCGGCCGACGCGATGCGCTGCAGTTCGGTCTCCAGGTTCACGAAGTCCGCCGAGAGGATGCTCGGGTTGATGCGAAGGTGTGTCACTGCCGTTCCTTTCCTTGCCGCCCCGAGGTCCTCAGGGCGTCTTCCGGATCAGCGCGAGGTACATCGCGTCCGTGCCGTGCACGTGGGGCCAGAGCTGCGCGCTCGTCCCGTGCCCGGCGTCGAGCGCTCCCCCGATGCTCACGGCATCGAGGGCGGCTCCCGCGTCGAGGCGTTCGAAGCCGGGACGCTTGCGCAGGCAGTCGTCGACGACGGCGTCCGTCTCGGCGTGGTGCGGCGAGCAGGTCACGTAGGCCACCACGCCACCGGGGGCGACGGCGTCGAGCGCGGAGGCGAGGAGCTCACGCTGCAGCGGCGCGAGGCCCACGAGGTCGGAGGGCTTCCGGCGCCAGCGCGATTCCGGACGGCGGCGCAGGGCGCCGAGCCCCGTGCAGGGCGCATCGACGAGCACGCGGTCGTAGCTCTCCGGCTGCTCCCGCCCGACGTCGCGCCCGTCCCCGACCCGCACGGTCCAGGAGTCCTCCGGCACGGGCCGCAGCGCCTGCCTCACCAGCTGGGCCCGGTGCGGGACCGGCTCGACCGCCGTCAGGTGCACGCCGTCGTCGAGCCCGATCGCCGCCAGGAGGGCCGTCTTGCCGCCGGGACCGGCGCACAGGTCCAGCCACCGTTCGGGCCCGTTCGTCCGGCGTCCGTCGAGGTCCACGGCTGCAAGGGCCCGCGCCACGAGCTGCGAGCCGGAGTCCTGGACGCGGAGGGTGCCGGTCGCGATCCCTGCCAGCCTGCTGATGTCGCCGCCCGCGTAGTAGGCCGATCCCGGTGCGAGCCGGCCCGGCTCGGCGCCTTCCTCGAGGGCGTCGTCGAGCGTACCGAGCCCCGGCAGGGCGACGAGATGGACCATCGGTGCGGCGTTGTCGGCCGCCAGCAGGGCATCGATCTCCGTGACGTCCCGGCCGTGGGCGACGAGCGCCTGGCGCATCGCGCGGACGATCCACTCGGGATGGCTGTGGGTCAGGGCTGCGATGGCGGTCGCATCCGCCAGGTCCCGGACGAGCTCGGCGATCCAGCCGTCGAGGTCGTGTGCGGTGACCTTGCGGAGCACGGCGTTCACCAGCGACGAGGGCCCGGCGCCGATGACGGCGCGGACGAGGCCCACGGTCTGGTCCAGCGCCGCATGGGCGGGGACGCGCATGGCGAGAAGCTGGTGTACGCCGAGCCTCAGGGCGTCCAGGACGGCGGGGTCGAGCTGGTCCAGCGGACGATCGACGCAGCGGGCGAGGACGGCGTCGTAGGTGCCCTGTCCGCGCAGGGCGCCATAGGTGAGTTCCGTCGCGAAGCCCGCGTCACGTCGGTCGAGGCGGTGCTTGCGGATGCTGGTCGGCAGGACGAGGTTCGCGTAGGCGTCCTCGCCGGCGACGGCGCGCAGCACCTCGAACGCGACGAGGCGCGCGGGGTCGGCGCGGCGTGTGCGCTGCGACGGCGCGGCCTGGGAGAACTGGCGGTCGCCGCCGCGGTTCCGTTCCCTGCCCTGCTCGTCGCGGCGCCGGGTGCCGCCGCCCTGACCGGCATTCCGGCCACCTCCTCCGGCCCTGCCGGCGCCGCTGGCTGCGGCGCCCGGCCTGCGCTCACCGCGCCCGCCCGATTCCCTGTTCGTTCCTCCGGTCGTACTCACTCGAACACCAGCTCTCCGCGCGTCGCCGCGCCACGCGCCCAGTCGAGGGCGTTCATCATCTTCTTACCGGCCGGCTGCAGGTTCCCGAGGACCAGCGCGTCCGTTCCTGTACCGACCAGGACCTGCCGCCCCACGACGTCGATCCTGCCGGGCGGGACGGTGCGCTGTCCCTCGCCGTGGCGCCCGTCGTCGCCGCCGATCGGGGTGACGGGTCCGAGCTTCACGCGCTGCCCGTCGAGCGTGCTCCATGCCCCGGGCTCGGGGGTCACCGCGTTGATGCGCCGGCGGACGGCGACGGCCGGCTGGGACCAGTCGATCCGCGCGTCGTCGATGGTGAGCTTCGGGGCGAGGCTCGCGTCACCCGTCTGCGGCGTCGCCGCCACCCGGCCCGCCTCCAGGCCGGAGAGGGTCTGCACGAGCAGGACCGCCCCGCTGTGCGACAGGCGCTCGAGGACCTCGCCGCTCGTGGCAGCGGGGTCCAACGTCTCCGTCATCACGCCGAAGACCGGTCCGGTGTCGAGCCCCTCCTCGAGGAGGAAGGTGGTCGCGCCCGTGACGTCGTCCCCGGCGAGCACCGCGTGCTGCACGGGGGCCGCGCCCCGCCACGCCGGGAGGACCGAGAAATGCAGGTTGATCCAGCCGTTCCGGGGAACGACCAGTCCCGCCGTCGGGACGATGCCGCCGTACGCCACGATCGCCGCGGCGTCGAGCCCGAGGGTGCCCAGGTGGGCGATCAGGTCGGGGGTGAAGCGGTTCGCCCTGAGGACGGGCAGTCCGAGTTCCTCGGCGGCGGCGGCGACCGGACTCGGTGTCAGGACCTTCCGGCGTCCCACAGGTGCATCCACCCGGGTGAGGACGGCGGCGATGTCGAACCCTGCGTCCACGAGCGCCCGCAGCGAGGGGACGGCGACCCCGGGGGTGCCCGCGAAGAGGATCCTCATCGGACGGTCCGGCCTGCCGCGCCGGTGCGTCCCCCGGCGGCCGGAGTCGCGGGGCGGGCGAAGCTCGATCCGAGGGAGCGTGCGCGCTCCTCCGCCGTGCGGGAGGTGACGCGGTTGTAGTCGGCGCTCCGGATGGCCCTCAAGGCATTCTTCCGGTCCTCGCCCGCGAGCCGGTCGATGTAGAGGGTCCCGCGGAGATGGTCCGTCTCGTGCTGGAAGGCGCGCGCCAGCATGCCCGTGCCCTCGACGGCGATGTTTTGTCCGGACACGTCCTGGCCGGTGACGCGCGCCCAGTCCGACCGGTCCACGAAGCTCCCGAGGCCCGGCACGGAGAGGCAGCCCTCGACGTCGGACTCGCCCTGGGATGCGCCACCGATCTCCAGCACCGGGTTCACCACGTGTCCCTGGGCGCCGTCCACCCTGTAGGTGAAGACCTGCAGTCCGATGCCGACCTGGGGTGCGGCGAGTCCTGCCCCATGCACGTCGATCATCGTCTCGGTCATGTCCTCGACCAGGCGGGCGAGTTCGGGGCCGAACTCGGTGACCTCCGCGGCAGGGGTGCGGAGGATCGGATCGCCGATCATGCGGATACTCAGGACGGCCATCGGTGCTCTGTTCCTCGCTTCGGGTACTTCGGGTACTTCGGGTACTTCGGATGCTTCGGTCGCATCAGCGATGCCCCACGGTGGGCGTGCTGCGCCCGGGTCGGTCACCGGCGCCGTGGTCCGGGCGCGCTGGTTCCCGTCAATCCTAGTGCCGCGGCGCCGCGGGGAGCGCGGGCTCGGCGGGGACCGACCGGCCGGGCGGCGGACCGAGCGGCAGCAGGGCCCGGCCCGCCTCCTCGGCGTCGAGCCCTGCTTCCCACGCCCGCCGGAGCGCGCAGAACCGCAGCCAGTGGTTCTTCAGCACCGACGGGTTGGCCCGCATGGCCCGCACCTCGGTCTGCCCCACGGCCACTCCGAGCAGCAGCGGCTGGTCCCCGTGCGCCCACGGCCGCCACTCGCCCTTCACCGGATCGACGAGGGACTCCTCCGCCTTCATCCCCGCCACGAGCTGCATCACCACTTTGTCGTCCAGTGCCTTCACGAAGCCGTCGCGGTCGGTGTTCTTGGTCTTGTAGTCGATCAGGCACGTCCTGCCACCGATCGTGGCGACGAGATCCAGGGTGCCCGCATAGCCGAGCTCGCTGTTCCAGACCGTCAGCTCGGGTTCCACGGGACGGACGTCGTAGAGGTCCCACCACTCGTCGAAGCGCTGGGCGAAGCCCCCCTCACCCTGCTCCTCGAGGGCGAGGCGTGCGGCGTCGAGCTCGTCGGGCCGTCCGAGGGCGCGCAGCGCCACCTGTTCGCAGTAGTGGTGCACACGCGTACCGCGCAGGGCCGCCTCGTCACGGTAGCGTTCGGCGGCCGAGGAGGCGTCGCGGACGGCCATGCGCAGCTCGGACGGATTGCCCAGGGCTCCCGGCAGGCGGGCGTCCCGCGACAGGGCGCTGGCTGCCATGTGGCCGTACCAGCCACCGAGGGACGTGGGGAGCTGCGAGATGACGGTGGTGATGGACGGGACGGCGGGCTGCTCCGACGTGGAGCGGGCGTACATCCGGCCGTGCGGCGTTGCGTGGGCGAGGAGCGGGGCGGTCATGACTCCAGTCTCTCAGGTGGCTCCGACACCGATTGGACGAACCCCCGAACGTCCTATAGAGTTTTCTCTCGTTGGAAAACGAAGAAACACCGTCAAATGCACGGCATCGAGCGGGAGTTTCAGGCTTTTCTTTCTCTTGCGGACGTAGCTCAGCTGGCTAGAGCACCACCTTGCCAAGGTGGATGTCGCGGGTTCGAATCCCGTCGTCCGCTCGCAAGTCACTGTATGGCCGGATCCGTCCGGTGGTCGGAGCAATCCGATCATGGTGGGGTGGCCGAGAGGCGAGGCAGCGGCCTGCAAAGCCGTATACGCGGGTTCGAATCCCGTCCCCACCTCGTTACAGAACGAGCATCCATGAGAATGGGCGATTGGCGCAGCGGTAGCGCGCTTCCCTGACACGGAAGAGGTCACTGGTTCGATCCCAGTATCGCCCACCACGGCGCCCCCTCGGGGGCGCTTTTTTGCGGACGTAGCTCAGCTGGCTAGAGCACCACCTTGCCAAGGTGGATGTCGCGGGTTCGAATCCCGTCGTCCGCTCTCAGGCCGGTTGTCGGCCATGGCCCGGTCCTGGCGAGGACCGGGCCTTTTTTGTGCTCCGCCGTCGGCGAACCGCCCCCGTCCCCTCGGAACTCCGTCCGGTCCTGACCTATGCTGGATCCAGCAGAGACGGCCTGCGTCTCCACGACCGAAAGGAGGTGTCCGTGGGTTTATTGAACGGGCTCAAGGGCAAGGCCGGCACCCTCGCGGGCAAGGCGACCGAACTCATTGGCGGCAATTCCGACACGGTGAAGAACGGCATCGGGAAGGCTGGCGACTTCGTCGACAGCAGGACCCATGGCAAGTACTCACGTCACATCAACGGAGCGCAGCTGAAGGCTTCGGAGATGGTCGACAAGATCGACAGGAAGGACGGCAAGGGCGACGTCGGCCCTACCTCCCCGCCGGCCGTGTAGCACCCAGCCTGGCAATAAGGAAGCGCCGGTCCCGCCGAGAGGCGGTACCGGCGCTTCCTGCGTAGGGCCCGGAGGTCCGACGACGGCTAGGACGTGACGTCGCTGCCCTGCCGGGCGAGGGCCGTCAGGCGGGAGACCGCCCGGTAGTACTTCTTCATGTACCCGCCGTGCATCATCTCCTCGGTGAAAAGGTGATCGAACGTCGTGCCGCTCGCCATGATGGGCACGTCGCGGTCGTACAACCGGTCCGCGAGGACCACGAAGCGCAGCGCGACGGCCTGTTCCGTGATCGTCTCCACGTTGTGCCAGGCCACGGCGTCGATCCCGTCGAGCATCTGGCGGTACCGGCTGGGATGCACGTCCGAGAGGTGCCGGAGGAGATCCCCGAACTCGTCCTCGGCAAGGACCCCGCCCGCGTAGGACGCGACCCTCTCACGCAGCCCGGCGTCGTCCATCGCGTCGGGGGCCTGCGGCAGGCCGCGGTGGCGGAAGTCCTCGCCGTCGATCCGTGCCACCTCGAACTGGTCCGCCAGCACCTGGATCTCCCGCTGGAAGTCCTGGGCCGCGAACCGCCCGTCCCCCAGGGACCCCGGCAGGGTGTTGGAGGTCGCCGCGAGCTTGACCCCGGCGTCCGCGAGTTCGCGCATGAGGCGTGACATCAGGACGGTGTCGCCGGGATCGTCGAGTTCGAACTCGTCGATGCAGACGAGGCTGTAGCCGCTCAGCGCGTCGACGGTCTTGCGGAAGCTGAGCGCGCCCACCAGGTTCGTGTATTCGACGAACGTCCCGAAGGCCTTCTGCCCGGTGGAGGCATGCCACAGGGAGGCCAGGAGGTGGGTCTTGCCCACGCCGAAACCGCCGTCGAGGTAGATCCCGGCGCGCGTCTCGGGTTTCGCCCCGCCGAAGAACCTGCGCAGACCCGACTGCTTCGGCTCGTCGACCGAGGCCGCGAAATCGCGGAGCTTCGAGACCGCAGCCGACTGCGACGGCTGCTGCGGGTCCGGACGGTAGCTGTCGAAGGACACCTCGCCGAAGCGGGGGGACGGGTAGAAGCCGCCCAGCAACTCATCGACGGAGACTCTGGGGCTGCGCTCGGTCAGGTGTTCGATGACTGGCACGGATACGGCCCGCTTTCTCTTCTCCGGCTGATGGTGGTGGCGGCGGGCCCGCGGGCTGCCGTTCCGCTACGCAAGACTACGGCACCCCCGTCCGCGCGGTGCTCCCCCGGGGCCCGCGACCACGGCCCTTGACGCGCGGCGGATCCCCGGAAGCAATCCTCCGGCCGCGTCGTTAGGCTAGGTGGAACCACGACCGCCCGTCCGCAGGACGCGCGCGCTCGTGTCCGGACAGCCCCCAGCAACGCGAAAGGCCGCAATGACCCTGGCTCCAGATCCGCAGGACAAGTTCGCCGAGTACGCCCACCCCGAGCGGCTCGTCTCGACCGACTGGCTCGCCGCGAACCTCGGCGCCGAGGGCCTCGTCGTCGTCGAGTCGGACGAGGACGTCCTGCTGTACGAGACGGGCCACGTCCCGGGTGCGGTGAAGATCGACTGGCACACGGAACTCAACGACGAGGTGACGCGGGACTACGTCGACGGTGAGGGCTTCGCGCGCCTGATGGCGTCCAAGGGCATCTCGCGCGGGTCCACCGTGGTCATCTACGGCGACAAGAGCAACTGGTGGGCCGCCTACGCGCTCTGGGTCTTCACGCTCTTCGGCCACGACGACGTCCGGCTGCTCGACGGCGGGCGGGACAAGTGGGTCGCTGAGGACCGGCCGCTGACCACCGACAGGCCCGGCATCACCGCCGTCGACTACCCGGTGGTCGACCGCGACGACACGACCATCCGCGCCTATCTGGGCGACGTCCTCGACCACCTGGGCAGTCCGCTGATCGACGTCCGCTCCGGCGACGAGTACACGGGTGCCCGGACCACCATGCCGGCCTACCCCGAGGAGGGCGCCCTGCGCGGCGGCCACATCCCCACCGCCCGCTCCGTCCCCTGGGCACGGGCAGCCGCGCCGGACGGCACCTTCCGCACCAGGGCCGAACTGGATGCGATCTACCGGGACGAGGCGGGGCTGCAGGACGGCGACGACGTCGTCGCCTACTGCCGGATCGGGGAGCGCTCGAGCCACACCTGGTTCGTCCTCACGCACCTGCTCGGCTTCGACCGGGTCCGCAACTACGACGGCTCGTGGACCGAGTGGGGCAACGCCGTCCGCGTGCCCATCGTCCGCGGCACCGAGCCCGGCGACCTGCCGGCCGCAGCACGAAGGACGGCACGATGAGCCAGGAGACCGTCCCCGCGCAGCTCGCGGAGATCATCGACGACTTCCAGGCCCTGTCCGAACCGGACCGGCTGCAGCTCCTCCTCGAGTTCTCCACCGGGCTCCCCGGGCTGCCCGAGCGGTACAGCGATCACCCCGAGCTGCTCGAGCAGGTCGTGGAGTGCCAGAGCCCGCTCTTCCTCACCATGGAGATCGGCGACGGGCCGGAACGGCCGGTCCACCTGTTCTTCTCGGCGCCGCGCGAGGCCCCGACGACGCGAGGGTTCGCAGGCGTCCTGCTCGAAGGGCTCGACGGCCTGCCGGCCGCGGACGTCCTCGCGGTGCCGGACGACGTGCCCGACCGCCTCGGCCTCACGCGCGCCATCACTCCCCTGCGGATGCGCGGCATGTCCGCGATGCTGGGGCGGATCAAACGGAAGATCAGGGAAGCCCAGTAACCGCCGGACCCGGCATCTTCCCGCCGGGCAGGGTCCGCCCGAAGAGGCGCCCGGCGAGCCAGCGCTCGACGACGGATTCCCAGCGCTGAGGATCGACGTTCCACTCCTTCGTGTGCCGTGCCCGATGGAATCGCTCGAGCGTGACGAACACCGGGTTCTTCGCGGCCAGTTCGG
The DNA here is from genome assembly GCF_054511075.1 of Arthrobacter sp. TMS2-4. Lineage (NCBI taxonomy): Bacteria > Bacillati > Actinomycetota > Actinomycetes > Micrococcales > Micrococcaceae > Arthrobacter > Arthrobacter sp. TMS2-4. Next base: position 51,026 of record NZ_JBTNDI010000004.1, on the reverse strand, counting down.
CCGAGGCGCCGATGGGCACGAACTCGTCGTCCTCGCTGTGGAGGACCAGCGTGGGCAGTGTCAGCTGCTCCGCGCGTGCGATCCAGTCCATGCTCTTGAGGTCCAGCGGAGCGGCGAGGCCGGTGATCCTGCGCGCGCGCTGGCTCGCCAGGAGATACTGTCCGAGCCGTCCCACGGGCGCGGGGATCCGGTTCAGCGCGGCGTGGTGCGCGAGCACCTCCATCCAGTTGATCACCGGTCCGTCCAGGACGAGCGCGGTGATCCGGCTGCGGTGGCGCGAGAGGTCGGCGGCCTGCAGGACGATCGCCCCGCCCATCGACCACCCGAAGAGCACGACGTCGCGGGCCCCGTGCGTCATCGCGAAGTCGATGGCGGCGTCGACGTCGTGCCACTCCGTCATGCCGAGGCCGTAGCGTCCGTCCGGCGCCGCAGGTGCCTCGCCGTCGTTCCGGTAGGAGATGACCAGGCTGGTCAGCCCGAGTCGTCGTGCCGGGGCGAGCGCCCGCAGCGCCTCGGCGCGCGTGGCACCGCGGCCGTGCACCATGATCGCCCAGGTGCTGGACGGGGCCTCGGCGCGGACCAGCCAGGCCGGAGCCGCGCCGCCCTCGACGGGGACGAGCACCTCCTCGTCCGCGAAACCGACCGCGGACGGCGAGGTGTACACGGCGCCGCTCCACCAGCCGCGTGTCGCCGAGGCCAGGTCGCCGGCGTCCACCGCGTCGACGACGCGTTCCACGGTGCCCTCGCGGGGGACGTACGACCGGATGGCTCCGATGCGGGCGTGGCCTGCGCCCCGGTCGAAGTACAGGCTGTAGGTCCCCTCCACGGTGGTGTCCTCGGTGGCGGGGAGGATGACGGTGCGGTTGTCGGCCGACCCGACGACGGCGAGGATGTCGAGGTTCTCGTCGCGGGTGCGCGCCGGGGTCACGACCTGCCGCGCGAAATACACCGCGAGGCCCGAGATCGCGCCGGCCGCCGAGGACGTCAGGGCGGCCCCCGCCCCGACCCCGAGTGCTGTCCACTTCAGCCACGGTGCGGTTCCCTGCTGCGCTGCGGCCGGTGGCGTCTTCGATGTCATGGTTCCATTTCTACCCTGCGCCGCGGAGGACCGTCGATTGCCGCGCTGGTGCGGGCACTGCGGTCCGAACGGGAGGTGCGCAGGACCGCGCAGTACAGTGGCGCCATGACGCAGACAATCCTCGTGCTGAGTGAAGAAGCACTGACCGGTCCGGACCTCCGCAACCTGCAGACGCTGCGGGGAGAGGACGAGCTGGTGGAGATCGTGGTCCTGATCCCCGAGGACGCCGGCGAGTCGGTCCTGGGAGAGTTCTTCCGCCATCTGAGCCTGCTGGAGGTCGGTGAGGCGTTCCGCACCTTCTCGTCCGACGACCGCCGCCATGACGAGGCCGCCGCCCGCGAGGCCCTCGAAGTGTCACTGCAGCTGCTTGCCGACGGGGGCTTCACCGCCCGCGGGAGAACCACGAGCGAGAACCCCGTGGACGCCATGATCGAGGAGGCGGCGGAGAACGGAGCCACGCAGGCCGTGGTCATCACGCGACCCCACGCCATGGCGGACACCTTCCACACCGACTGGGCCAGCAAGGCACAGGCCAAGCTCGGCATCGCCGTCCTGCACCTCTACTCGGGCTCGGGATTTATTGGTGACTCGTAGGCGTTGCAGGAGTCATGACCACTGAACGCGAAACGTACCGGCCGGAGATCGAGAAGTCCGACGACGAATGGCGGCAGGAGCTGACCGCCGAGGAGTACCAGGTCCTGCGGAAGGCAGGCACCGAACGCCCGTACACGGGCGAGTACTACGACGCCAAGACCGCGGGCACCTACGCGTGCCGGGCGTGCGGCGCCGACCTGTTCACGAGCAATGAGAAGTTCGATTCGCACTGCGGCTGGCCCTCCTTCTGGGCACCCCTGGCGGAGGGCACGGTGCGCTACCTGCACGACCGCTCGCTCGGTATGGAGCGCATCGAGGTGCGGTGCTCCCGCTGCGATTCCCACCTCGGCCACCTGTTCAAGGGCGAGGGCTTCGACACGCCGACCGACCAGCGCTTCTGCATCAATTCCATCTCCATGAAACTGGTTCCCGCCGAGTAGTCGCAGATGCCGCAGGGAAGGCCGTCCCCTCGGGGGCGGCCTTTACTGCGTCCGGGGCGCTGTAAAGGCCGTCTGGTTCTCCTATGGCAGGTACCCAGCCTGAGAATAAGAATCTCTGATGCATGACGCACTCACATATAAGAGTTGCTGTTCTGGTTGCTACGCTCGCGGCAGAGCACCAGCAGTCGTCCCGGCCAGAGAAAGCAGCAGCCATGACCGTCACCCCCCTCGTCCGCGCCAGCAGCACGCCGCAGCACACGCCCGCCTGGAAGGCGCTGAAGGCCGCTGCCCACGAACTGCGACTCCTGCAGGTCAAGGACGGGTCCATCCCGGACGCCGAGCACCATGCGGCCGCTGCGGACCACACGTTCCGGATCACCGCGGCCGTGCAGGAGCTCGCGCCCCTGTTCCCGCATGACGCCGACTACCTCGCCCGCACCGTCACGGCCTTCGACCAGTGGCGCACCGGTGGATTCGGCGTCCCCGACTTCCTCGAGCCGCTGCTCGCCTTCCAGCCGCAGCTGGAGCGCACGGACGGCCTCCAGCACCTCGTCGTCTTCCCGATGTACACGCAGAACGGCAGCACCAACCGGCTCGTCGAAGCCGTGCTCATCGAGGTGCTGTGGCCGGAGTTCGTCGCCGAGCTGGAGGCCGGGGAGTACTCCAACGCGCTCTTCGTCCCCATCAGGTTCCTCGACTTCACCGACGGCTACCGCACGAACTCCGCCGTACTCTTCCCCGAGACCGTCGCCGTCAGCCGGACGCCCACCTTCACGTGGGGCGCCATCTTCGCCGACAGGGAGGCCGCGCGGTTCCGCAGGGTGGTCCGCGCCGCCGCCGGAATCACACGCCTCGACCTCCCCGACGAGGCACTCGAACTGCTCGATGACCAGACGCTCGCGGAGGAGACCTTCGTGATGTGGGACCTCATCCACGACCGCACCCACATGCGCGGCGACCTGCCGTTCGATCCGTTCATGATCAAGCAGCGCATGCCGTTCTTCCTGTACTCGCTCGAGGAACTGCGCTGCGACCTGACGGCCTTCCGCGAGTCGGTGAGGATCGCCAAGGACGACGATGCCTCCCCCGAGGCCCGCCGGCACGCGCGGCTCGTGCAGTACGCCGTGATCTTCGACCGCATCTTCCGCTTCAGCATCACGGGCAGCCGCGTGCGCAACTACGACGGCCTCGGCGGCCAGTTGCTGTTCGCGTGGCTGCACCAGCACCGGGTGCTCCACTGGACGGACACCAAGCTCACCATCGACTGGGACGAGGTGGCCGACGTCGTCGTCGCCCTCGGCGAGGCGATCGAGCAGCTGTACTGGCGGTCCATCGACCGCCCCAAGATCGCGCACTGGCTCGCTGCCTACGAGCTCGTCTCGGCCACGGTCACCCCGCATCCCGCGTCCGTGTGGGCGAAGGGACCGGACGCGCTCGAGCTTCTGGGTCCGCCGCGTGCCCTCACCGACGCCGTCCTGGACGACGAGTTCCCCCTGTCCATGTTCTTCGAGGCGCTGGACCGCAAGCTGAAGCCCGTCATCGAATCGACGGCCGGCATCACGGCGGACGCCGCGTGAGCCCCGCCGCCCGGCCTCGGCTCGCCGTCGTCGCCGGAGCCACCAGCGCGTCCGGGATCGCCCTGACGCGCCGGCTCGTCGCGGACGGACTGACGGTGGTCGCCGTCGGCTCCCACGCCGGGCGCCTCGGGTCCGCCTTCCCGGAGCTCGACGGCGTGGACCGGCAGGTGTGCGACCTGACGGACGAGGCCGCGGTCCTCGCCCTCGCCGACCGCGTGCGCTCCGACCACGGCGGCACCGACGCCCTCTTCCACCTCGTGGGCGGCTGGCGCGGCGGCAAGGGCATTACCACGCAGACCAGCGAGGACCACGGCTTCCTGCACCGCTCGGTCTTCGTGACCCTCTTCAACACGAGCCGGGCGTTCTACGACCAGCTGGCCGCGCGCGGCGGGCGGCTCGCCGCCGTCTCTGCCACGGCCGTCGCCGCGCCCACCGCCGCGAACGCGTCCTACGCAGCGGTGAAGGCGTCCGTCGACGCCTGGCTGCAGGCCGTCGCCGACGGCTTCGCCCGCGACGGCACGACGGCGGCCGCGACCGCCGTCGTCGTGAAGGCCCTCGTGGACGACGCGCAACGCCGGCAGCATCCGGAGCGCGCGTTCAAGGGCTACACGCATGTCGAGGACCTGGCCGAGATCCTCGCCGGCCTGCCCGGAGCACCGGCCGCGAAGGTCAACGGGATCCGCATCGACGCGGTTCGGGGATAATGGCACGGTGACCGACACCCTGACTCCCCCGGCCTCGCCCGCCGTCCTCCACGACCGCACCCAGCGCAGCTTCGCGTCGGACAACTACTCGGGGGTGCACCCCGAGGTCCTCGCGGCCGTCGCCGCGGCCAACGAGGGGCACCAGGTCGCCTACGGCGACGACCAGTACACGGCACGGCTGCTCGAGGTGATGGAGCACCACTTCGGCGAGGGGATCTCCATCTACCCCGTCTTCAACGGCACCGGAGCGAATGTCCTCTCCCTGCAGTCGGTGCTGCCGCGATGGGGCGCCGTGATCTGCCCGCAGACCGCCCACATCAACGTGGACGAGAACGCCGCGCCCGAGCGCGTGGGCGGCATCAAGCTCCTGACCGTACCCACGCCGGACGGGAAGCTGACGCCCGAGCTGATCGACCGCGAGGCCTGGGGCTGGGGCGACCAGCACCGCGCGCAGCCCCTTGCCGTGTCCATCACCCAGACCACGGAACTCGGCACGCTCTACACGGTCGCCGAGATCAAGGCCATCGCCGACCACTGCCACGCCCGCGGGATGCGCCTGCACATGGACGGCGCCCGGCTCGCCAACGCGGCAGCGGCCCTCGGCCAGCCCCTCCGGGCCTTCACGCGTGACGCCGGCGTGGACATCCTGTCCTTCGGTGGCACCAAGAACGGCCTCATGTTCGGCGAGTGCGTCGTCGTGCTGAACCAGGAGGCGTCCACGGGCCTGGAATACCTCCGCAAGCTCAACATGCAGCTCGCGTCGAAGATGCGCTTCGTCTCCGCCCAGCTCATCGCCCTGCTGGACGGCGATCTGTGGCTCCGCTCGGCGTCCCACGCGAACGCCATGGCAGCCCGCCTGACCGAGGGGGTCCGGAACATCCCGGGCGTGACGCTGACGCAGGAGACCACCGCGAACGCGGTCTTCGCGATCCTTCCCTCCGGCGCTGCGGACCGCATCCGGGAGAGCTTCCGGTTCTACGACTGGGACCAGGCCACGGGTGAGGTGCGCTGGATGTGCTCGTTCGACACGACGGAGGACGACGTCGACGCCTTCATCGAGGCGATCCGCCGGGAAGCGTCCGCCTGACGGTCCCGGCGCGCCGCCACGGCGCGCCCGCCGGCAGGGCATAGCCTGCGGGAGTGAGTGCAATCGGTGGCGTGTCGCAGCTTCCAGCCGAATTCCTCGACGCCCTCGCGGGCCTCCGGAAGGCGGCCCGCCGCAGCGAGATCCGTCTCGAGGAGGTTCCCGCGCCCTCGCGACTGGCCCCGTTCGCCGTCGCGCTCGGCGCCGAGGTGTTCGGGGAGCCCGTCAGACCAGCCGTACCCGTCCACGGTCCGGCACGCTCCCTCGTCGTCGCCCCCGATCCGGAGGAGCTGGCGACGGGCCGCTTCATCCTCCTCCATGACCCCGCCGGCTCCGAGGTGTGGAACGGCCGCTTCCGGATCGTGACGTACATCCGCGCCCAGCTCGAGGCGGACATGGGCAACGACGCCCTCCTCGGCTCCGTCGCCTGGACCTGGCTCGCGGAGGCCCTGAGGAACCACGGGGCCCGCCATCACCACGCGGGCGGCACCGCCACGAGGATCCTGTCGGAGAGCTACGGCACGCTCGAGGACCGGGCGGACACCATCGACATCGAGTTGCGGGCCTCCTGGACACCCGACACCTCCGACGTACGGCGCCACCTCGAGGCCTGGACGGACATGGTGTGCACCTTCGCCGGCCTGCCGCCCCTGCCCGACGGCGTCGCACACCTGCCGCACCGCCTGTCCTGAGGTGGCGGGTCCGCGCCGGGCGGCCCGCGGAACGCTCCGGGATAGACTGAAAACACCATGAGTTCCCACACTTCCGAACAGACGGACCGCGCCGCAGCGTCCGATCCCGCCGACACCGGCATCCCCGAAGCACTTCCCCTCACCGAACCTCGCGACGGCGTGCCCCTGGTCATCGACACGCAGGCCGGCCTCGAGCGTGCGGCCGCGGCCCTCGCGGCCGGCACGGGACCCGCGGGCGTCGATGCGGAGCGGGCCTCCGGCTTCCGGTACGGCCAGCGCGCCTTCCTCGTGCAGATCCGCCGCGAGGGCGCCGGCACCTGGCTCATCGACCCCGAGCCCTTCGAGGACCTCCAAATCATCGACGACGCCCTCGACGGCGTCGAGTGGATCCTGCACGCCGCCAGCCAGGACCTGCCCTGCCTCTCGGAGCTCGGCATGTGGCCGGACCGGCTCTTCGACACCGAGCTCGCCGCGCGGCTGGCCGGCCTGCCGCGGGTGGGTCTCGCCGCCGTCATCGAATCACTGCTGGGACTGAGCCTGGCGAAGGAACACTCGGCCGCGGACTGGTCGAAACGGCCGCTGCCCGAGCCCTGGCTCCGCTACGCGGCGCTCGACGTCGAGGTCCTCACGGAGCTCCGCGACAAGCTGGCCGCGCTCCTCGAGGAGGACGGCAAGCTCCGGATCGCCGAGGAGGAGTTCGAACACATCCGCCGCACTCCCCCCGCCGAGCCTCGGGTCGACCCGTGGCGTCGCACCTCCGGGCTGCACCAGCTCCGCGACCGGCGGCAGCTGGCCGCCGTACGCCAGATCTGGCTGGAGCGCGAGGACCTCGCGCAGCGCCGCGACGTCGCTCCCGGCCGGCTGATCCCCGACTCCGCCATCATCGCCGCGGCCAGGGCCATGCCCACGACCGTCCCCCAACTGCTGGCGACCAAGGGGTTCCACGGCCGGGCGGCCCAGAAGGAGGCGCCCCGCTGGATCCGGTGCATCAGTGAGGCGAACAAGCTCACCGACCTCCCGCCCCTGCACGTGGCCTCGAATGCTCCTCCCCCACCGCGCGTCTGGGCGGAGAAGGACCCCGCGGCCGCGGCCCGGCTGCAGACCGCGCGGCCCCGCGTGACGCAATGTGCCGAGAAGCTGGGGATGCCGGTCGAGAACCTGCTGACTCCTGACTACCTGCGCCGCATCGCCTGGCGTCCGCCCGCGGAGATCTCCCTCGAGTCCGTCGCGGCGGCCCTCGCCGACCTCGGCGCGCGGCCGTGGCAGATCGAGCAGGTCGCCGCCATCATCACGGTCGCCTTCCTGGACCCGGACCCGCTGCCCGTCAAGGGCGGGCATGGAGACCAGGACACGGCTGCCGGCTGACGGGCAGGTCCCTGGTGGCCGCTTGCACGCTATGTTACTGGCCAGTAACATGTGTGCGGATCAACATCTCAAAGAGGAGTACCAGGTGAGCCAAGAAACCGGCACCGCACCCACGGGCACGACGTCACGTGCAGCACGTTCCGTCCGCGACGTCGTCTTCGTCGACGGCGTACGAACCCCCTTCGGCAAGGCGGGCGACAAGGGCATCTACGCCGGTATGCGCGCGGACGACCTCGTGGTGAAGTGCATTCGCGACCTCCTGCGCCGCAACCCGTCGCTGCCACCGGAGCGCATCGACGACGTCGCGATCGCGGCCACCACGCAGACCGGCGACCAGGGCCTCACGATCGGCCGCACCGCCGCCCTCCTGGCCGGACTCCCCCGCACCGTCCCCGGCTTCGCGATCGACCGCATGTGCGCGGGCGCCATGACGGCCGTGACCACCACCGCGTCCGGCATCGCCTTCGGCGCCTACGACGTCGTCATCGCCGGTGGCGTCGAGCACATGGGCAACCATCCGATGGGCGCCGGCACGGACCCGAACCCGCGCTTCATGTCCGAGCGCATCGTCGACCCCGCGGCCCTGAACATGGGCAACACCGCCGAGAACCTGCACGACCGGTTCCCGGCGATCACGAAGGACCGCACGGACGCCTACGCCGTCCGCAGCCAGCAGAAGCTCGCTGCGGCCTACGAGGACGGGCACATCCAGCCGGACCTCGTACCGGTTGCCGGGAAGAAGCCCGGCACGGGCTGGACCCTGAACAGCGTGGACGAGCCCCCGCGTCCCGGCACCACCAGCGAGGACCTCGCGACGCTGCGCACGCCGTTCCGTGCCCACGGACGCGTGACCGCCGGCAATGCCGCCGGACTGAACGACGGTGCCACCGCGGCCCTGCTCGCCTCCGCCGACACTGCCGCGGAACTCGGCCTCCCGGTGCGCATGCGCCTCGTGGCGTATGCGTTCGCCGGCGTCGAGCCGGAGGTCATGGGCATCGGACCCGTACCGGCCACGGAGAAGGCGCTGCGCCAGGCCGGACTGGACATCAGCGACATCGGGCTCTTCGAGATCAACGAGGCGTTCGCCGTCCAGGTCCTGAGCTTCCTCGACCACTTCGGCATCGACGACGAGGACCCGCGCGTCAACCGCTACGGCGGCGCCATCGCCGTCGGGCACCCGCTCGCCTCCTCCGGCGTCCGCCTCATGAACCAGCTCGCCCGCCAGTTCGAGGCCGACCCCTCGGTCCGCTACGGCATGACCACCATGTGCATCGGCCTCGGCATGGGCGCGACCGTCATCTGGGAGAACCCCCACCACGAGCACTACGGACAGGATGCAGCATGAGCTTCGAACGCTACGACGAACTGGCCGCGCTGGTTCCCACCGAGATCGTCACCCACTCGTACGTCCAGGACATCGCGCTTCCCGAGGGCGCCGGCGTGCTCGCGCTCATCACCCTCGATAACGACCTCGACCACGCGAAGCCCACCACCCTGGGGCCCAACACGCTGATCGAGTTCGGCCGCACGCTCGAGGGCCTGAAGGAACGCGCCGCCCGCGGCGAGATCTCCGCCGTCGCCGTGACCGGCAAGCCCTACTTCCTCGTCGCGGGCGCCGACCTCAGCACGGTCAAGAGCGTCAGGTCGGAGCACCTCGGCCGCCTCATGGCCGAGCTCGGCCATGAGGCGTACGACCTCCTCGCCGACCTGGGCGTACCCAGCTTCGCCTTCATCAACGGCGTGGCCCTGGGCGGCGGCCTCGAGATCGCCCTCGCGGCGACCTACCGCACCGTGTCCTCGGGCGCCAACGGCATCGGGTTGCCCGAAGCCTTCATCGGCCTCGTCCCGGGCTGGGGCGGCGTCTACCGACTCCCCCGCCTCGTCGGCCCCGCCAACGCGGTGAAGGTCATGATCGAGAACCCGCTGAGCAACAACCGGAGCCTGAACGGCCCGGCGGCCTACGAACTCGGCATCGCCGACGCACTCTTCGAGCCCGCCGACTACATCGAGCAGTCCCTCCTCTGGGCCGCCCGCGTCCTGAAGGGCGGCGAGGCCGCAGACGCCGTCGAGCAGCGCCGGACCGAACGCGCACGGTACGACGACGCCGCGTGGACCGCCGCCGTCGCCGCCGGACGTGCCTTCGTCGAGGCGAAGACCAGCAACGCCGCCCCGGCGCCGTCGCGGGTGCTCGACCTGCTCGAGGCAGGCCTCACCCTGTCCCAGAAGGAGTCGGCCGCGGCCGAGTGCACGGCCCTCGCCGAGCTCATGCAGACGCCCGAGTTCCACGCCACGGTCTACGCCTTTCTGGACCTGGTGCAGAAGCGCGGCAAGCGTCCCGCCGGTGCCCCGGACCGGAAGCTCGCCCGCCCGGTCTCGAAGATCGGTGTCGTAGGTGCCGGGCTCATGGCGAGCCAGCTCGCGCTGCTCTTCGCCCGGCAGCTCAAGGTGCCGGTGGTCCTCACGGATATCGACCAGGCCCGGGTGGACAAGGGAGTCGCCTACGTCCACGCCGAGATCGACAAGATGCTCGACCGGAAGAGGTTGTCCCAGGACGCCGCGAACCGCACCCGGGTGCTCGTCTCCGGCTCCGTGTCGAAGGACGTTTTCGCCGACGCCGACTTCGTCATCGAAGCGGTGTTCGAGGAGATGTCGGTGAAGAAGCAGGTCTTCGCGGAGGTCGAGGCCGTCGTCTCGCCCGAGTGCATCCTCGCGACCAACACGTCCTCGCTGTCCGTGGCGGAAATGGCCGCGGATCTTGCGCACCCGGAACGCGTGGTCGGGTTCCACTTCTTCAACCCGGTGGCAGCCATGCCGCTGCTCGAAGTGGTCCGCGCACCGAAGACCGATGATGCCGTGCTCTCGACCGCCTTCGTGCTCGCGAAGGGCCTGAAGAAGAACGCGGTCCTCGTGCAGGACGCCCCGGCGTTCGTAGTCAACCGCATCCTCGGCCGTATGTTCGGCGAGATCACGGCAGTCTTCGACGAGGGCACGAACGCAGAGACTGCGGACAGCGCCCTCCGTCCGATGGGTCTGCCCATGACGCCGTTCCGGCTGCTCGCCCTGGTGGGCCTGCCCGTCGGACAGCACGTGCAGGAGTCGCTGCACACCGCCTTCGGCGACCGCTTCCACGTCTCGGCGAACCAGCAGAAGCTGATCGACGCCGGCGTGAAGGGCCTGTGGGAGACGCAGGAGGACGGCTCCTCGCTGGTCCCCGAGCAGACCCTGGCCCTGATGGAGCGCGGGGACAGCCCGTCCTCCTCCGACGAAGTGCTGCGCCGCACCCAGGATGCTCTGGCGGACGAGATCGGGCGCATGCTCGACGAAGGCGTCGTCGCGGCACCGGAGGACATCGACCTGTGCATGATCATGGGCGCCGGCTGGCCGATGCATCTGGGCGGGATCACCCCCTACCTGGACCGCGTCGGCGCGTCCGAGCGCGTCAATGGGAAGCGGTTCCACCAGTCCTGACGCAGCACTTCCTTCAGCAGTGGAAGAGGCCCCTGACCGGACGGTCAGGGGCCTCTTCGCGGTCATGGCTCCTTGGGGGACCCGTCCGGTCAAGGCCGTCCGACGGACTCATCCACGTCCCGCGTCTGGGAAGCTCCCCCGCGCAATGTGGGCACGTCACGTCTTCGGAGCGCCGTCCACCGCGGAGGTCAGGCGTAGAGCAGTTCGGCTCGTCGGCTCCGTCGCGCGGAGGAATACGCCGGTGTGCCTTGATCCTCTGACGCGTGGTCCGCCACGTGGTTCGGCGCGTGGCTCGGCGATGTGGGCGGGGGCGCCGCGTCGGCGCGCCTCCCGGCCTCGAACTCGTGGTCCTTCCCGTTCGGTCCGTTGCCGGGGAGGGGTGGTGCGGTGGAGTGGTAGGTGTGGCCGGTGGGCGTGCTGATGGCGAGGGCATGCCTTGTCCCGGAACCGGTGCTGCTGCTGGGTGGTGCTGTGGTTTTCCAGCCGGGGAGTTCTTTGGTGTGGTTGCATGCCTCGCACAGCCCTGCCCCGTTGGCGAGGTTTGTGGGTCCGTTGGTGTGCCAGGGGATGATGTGGTCGTAGTGCCGGATCGGGGCGTCGCAGTACGGGGTCCGGCACAGGTGGTCCCGGGCCTGGATGAACCGGCGCTGCCCGGCGGTGAAGAGCCGGGCGCGGGAATCGGCGGCGATCAGCTCCCCGGTCCCGGGGGCGGTGTAGAGGCGCCGGAGCCAGACCTGGAAGGCGCGCGCGGCTGCGGGATCGGCTGCGGGATCGGCTCCGCTCCCCGACACGTGTCCCACAACCTGCTCCGCCCGGTGCCCTGCCGGTCGCCCGGCCTGCTGTCCGGGATGCCCTGCGTTCTTCTGGGTGAGGAGGTCTCGGGCCCAGCCGGCGGGGACGATCCCGTAGCCCGGCAGGCGGGCCGGTTCACTCTCGCCCTGGAACAGGGTCCGGTCGGTCATGATCAGCTGCACCTCGATGCGGGAGAACCCGCCCGGGGTGCCGGTGGTGCGTTCGACGAGGGCGTCGGCCATCAGCTGGCCCCGGCTGCGGGAATCACCCTTGGCGCGTTGGGTGTCGGCGTGCCGGGTGAGCTCCGCGTGCACGGCCACCCCCTGGGCGACGGGGAGCAGGGCGGTCAAGTAGGTCATGGTGTCCGGGGCCGGGCGCAGACTCACGTGCCGGTCCGCCGCGGCCCGGCTCGCCCGCTCGGTCACAGACCTCGGGTCCCGCCGGTACGCCGCCGCCCGCACCGCGGCGACGAGCCGTCGGTCCCCGGCGCCGTCGAACGTGCCCGCATCCGCTGCCACCTCGTCGTCGACCGCGCACCGGTCCGCCGCGGACAGGCACGCCGTCTCCCGGACCATGAGGGTCGCCCGCCACTCATTCAACTGTCCCGCCTCCAGGGCTGCCATTGTGTGGGGCATCTCCGTCACCAGCGCCCGGGCCAGGCCGAGCAGCCGGCCACCGCGTGCTGGGGACTCGCGGCGGGCGAGGGCGATCTGCGCGGCCACCCCACGCCCCTGCTCCGCAACCGGGACGCCGGCTGCGGCATCGCACTGACGCCGGACCAGATCGAACGCCACCGCGGCCCGCGCCTGCCGACCCGCGATCGCCGACTTCAACTCCTCCAGGGCACGCACCTCATCGATCAACGAAGCACCATCCGCCGACATGGGCAGGGAGCCCATCGCGTCGATCAGATCCCCCACCCAGCCAACACTCACGCGACCGGCCGGAACCGCACCAGACCCGGCAGAACCACCGATATCGGCGGTTTCGGGAGGAGCATTCCGGCTGCTGTCCATACTGAATTCTCCCAACCACCACCGACATTATGAGGGTCACCTGAAGCGGTCAGCGCAGCGGCGCTTCGCTCCAACGCCTGACCACGCACCCGCGCACGGCGAGGCCACGACAGCTGATGCTCCTTCACGTCAGCGTCCGCTTGGGATCCAGCCTCAGCGAGCAGGCTCCGACACTACTGCCCGATTATCGGAGCCTGTCGGGTTCGGTGTGTGGGTGGTGATCAGCAGCTGCCCGAGTTTCCTGATTCTTTGCGGCGAGGTGTACCCGGTTCCCAGGGCGGCGACGACCGACCCCTGGAGGAGGATCATCCAGCATTCCGCGAAATCCCTCGGATCGATCAACCCCATCGCGGCGGCGGCCTTCTCGACCTCGTCGCGCATGTCCCCCAGGTAGCCGGCACTGGCGGATCCGACCACATCGGCAGGGCCGGCGTCGACAAGAGCTCGTATATAGGGGCATCCGGTGAAATCCTCGGCCTGGAACCATTCGTCGAAGATGTCGAAAATCGCCAGGAGCTGATCCTGGGGCGTGGCCCCACGCTTCCGTGACTCAGCACCCAGATAGCCGATGGTGAACAGATCCCGGCGGCGGTCCAGGAACTCCATGATCAGGTCGTTCTTCGACGGGAAATGACTGTAGAAAGACGCTTTCGCCACCCCGGCAGCATGGATGATTTCATTGACGCCCACCGACCGTACTCCCCGCTCCACGAAGAGGGCATAGGACGCATCGAGAATCCGCTGCCGCGCGTTCGCCGCCGGATGTTCCTGTACCAATGACACTCGGTCTCCTTCGTGACGATCCTCGCGTCCTTCATCCTAGGCCGATCAGACAGACAAGTCTGTTCATTTTCGTTACGACGAATGCTCCTGGACATCTCCCGTGGATCAGCCGCTGTCGAAGGCTGGAAGGTCGAGAGCGACGACCCCGACGTGAGCCCGTGCCGGGCAGAATGGCCGTCGTTGTCCGCGCAGGGATCCCTCGCGATCGGTCATCCGGTCTGATATTTTGAGGCCGTGGTCGATCAACGTCCACATTCCGGACCCTGAGGGATGTCCCGTGATCATCTCCACCTTCATTCCAGGCAGCGTGACTGACGTCGTTGGGACCGTCCCGGTCAGGCTCATCGACAAGGAGCCCCCGGTCAGTGTCGCGGCCGTCTGCAACGCCCCAGGTGCTGAGTATGTGGTTCGTCCGCTGGAGTGGGTGACTCCCCGTGTGGCGTGAGCCACTGCGCCGTCGCACGCAGGATCTGTTCCGGGATTTCATGGACCGGGCCGAGGATCTGCTGGTCATCCAGGAACATCTCGAGGGACTACTGGAGGCGGTGGTCTCGCTTGCCGAGGATCTGAGCCTGGAAGCGGTCCTCGACCGGGTAGTGCGGTCGGCGTGTGATCTCCTGGATGCTCATTATGGTGCGCTGGGCGTCATTGGTGAGGATGGGCAGCTGAACCATTTCATCACCGTCGGGATCGATGACGAGGGGATCCGGCGTATCGGCGATCTTCCGACCGGCCAGGGTGTGTTGGGCCTCTTGATTCGCGAGCCGAGACCGCTCCGACTCCATGATCTGGGGCATCACATGTCCTCTGCAGGATTTCCTGACGGCCATCCCGCGATGTCCTCCTTCCTGGGGGTGCCCATCCGGGTGCGGGAGAAAGTCTTCGGCATCCTGTACCTGACGGAGAAGGAGGGCGGGTTGGACTTCACCGACGAGGACGAGGACCTCGCCGTCGCCCTGGCGGCCGCCGCGGGCCTGGCGATCCAGAACGCACGCCTCTTCGACGACGAGACACGGCGCCAACGGTGGCTCGAAGCCGGCATGAGCGTCAACGAACAGCTCATCACCACACCTTTCCCGCAGCAGCCAGGCGGGATCGACCTCATCGCCGAGTGCGCCCTGACCGTGTCCGGGGCAGCGCTTGTCGTGGTGGCATCACCGGGTCAGGACGGGGTACTGAGGTGCCGGACCTCGGTCGGAGTCCTGTCCATACCGGCGGGTCAGAAACTGGCAGGTCCCGTGCTGAAAACCATCGAAGAGACGGGAGACGGATACCGTGCACGGGATCCGGGGGCCGTGTTCGAGGCGGATACCGCGGTGAAGCTCGGGCCCGTCATGATCGTCGCGCTCGGCTACAAGTCGACGCCCAACGGAATCCTGATCATCACCCGTCCCGAAGGGGCCGAACCGTTCTCCGAGGCCGAACTCGAATCAGCGACCGTCTTCGGTACACAGGCCGGTCTGGCCCTGGACCTGTCACGGGCCAACCGCCGACAGGAAGAACGCGCTCTCTCCACCGATCGGGACCGGATCGCCCGGGACCTGCACGATCGTGTGATCCAGCGCCTGTTCGCGACGGGACTGGGCCTCCAGACGCTCCGCCGGTTCACAGGCGTCCCGGACGCCCAGCAAAGAATCACCACCATGACCATGGAACTGGACGAGACCATCCGTGAACTGCGCGACACCATCTACTCGCTCCAGTCCGATCGGATCGACAGCCAATTCCTCACCGACCTCATCGCACACACGCTGCGGGAAGGGACCGCGGGAACAGGAATCGCCCTCGATCTGCGGTTCACCGGCCCGGTCAACCGTGTCGTGCCCGCCGAGGTCGCCGATCACCTGCTGGCCGTCCTCGCCGAGGGGATCAGCAACGCTGCCCGACACTCCGGCGCCGACACTCTGAGCATCGGCGTCGCCGCGTCGAAGGGGACCGTCGAGGTCCTGATCACCGACAATGGGCGCGGATTCGAGAACCCGGAACGCACGAGCGGTCTCGCCAATCTGCAGCATCGCGCCGCCGCCGTGGGCGGAACATGCACGATCGACAGCACTCCAGGACACGGCACCAGCATCCGCTGGACTGCGCCGACCACCCCCCGACCCGCAGCAGAGGCCACAGGGTGAATAGTGCCCGGGCAGCGGCGTCACACCGGACCGATCGCAAGCAGTACTTCGTCACCCACCTGTTCACGCAGCAGTAACCACCTGAACCCGCCCCTGTCCGGTTACCGACCGGGCACCTCCGGCAGCACCGGCCCGCACCGGCCCGCACCGGCGGGGCTCAGGCCGCCGGGCGCGGGAAGATCGCGTCCAGGGCGTCGAGGTCCTCGTCCGACGGCGTCCAGTCCGCCGCGGCCGCGTTCTGCCGCACCTGCTCCGGCGTCGTCGCACCTGCAATCACGGATCCGACGGACGGCTGGGCGGCGAGCCAGGAGAACGCCACCTGGACCTCCGTGAGGTCCCGCTCCGCGGCGAACGCGGAGAAGGCGTCGAGCTGGTCCCAGTCGGCGGTCTCCAGGAGGTTCCTGCGCGAGTGGGTGAGCCTGCTACCGGCGGGGACCTCGTTCCGCCGGTACTTGCCGGTGAGCAGGCCGTTGGCGAGCGGGAAGTACGGCAGGACGCCCAGGCCATAGGCCTCGACGGCGGGGACCACCTCACGTTCGAGGCGGCGGTCGAGGAGGTTGTAGGCGTTCTGTGCGGAGATGAAGGGCGTGTAGCCGCCGCTGCGCGCCGTGAACTCGGCCTCGGCGATCTGCCAGCCGGCGAAGTTGGAGTGCCCGAGGTAGCGCACCTTGCCGCTCGTCACGAGGTCGTCGAGGGCCGCGAGGGTCTCCTCGACGGGTGTCTGCGGGTCCGGCACGTGGTACTGGTACAGGTCGATCCACTCGGTGCCGAGCCGCCGGAGGGAAGCCTCGACGGCCCTGATGATGTAGCGGCGGGACCCGCGGGCGCCCCAGTCGGGTCCGTTGACGCCGGCCATGTCGAGACCGAACTTCGTCGCGAGGACCACGTCGTCGCGCCGGGTCCGCAGGGCCTTGCCGAGCTGCACCTCGCTGACCCCGGGCTCCCTGCCATAGGCGTCGGCGACGTCGAACAGGGTAATTCCTGCGTCGATCGCCGCATGGACGACGGCATCGGTTCCCTCCTGCGACTCGGAGGTGGTGCCTGCCCGGCCCAGATTGTTGCAGCCGAGCCCGACGGTGGAGACGCTGAGCCCTGAGGAGCCCAGTCTGCGGTAGGTCATCATGCCCCTAACCTACCAATACCGTTGCCCCGGGCACATGACCCGGGGCAACGGGAGTGGCATCAGGCGAACCAGATGCCGATCTCGCGCTCGGCGGACTCGGCGGAGTCGGACCCGTGCACGAGGTTCTGCTGCACCTTGACACCCCAGTCGCGGCCGAAGTCACCGCGGATGGTGCCGGGCGCCGCCGTCGTCGGGTCCGTGGTTCCCGCCACCGAGCGGAACCCCTCGATGACGCGCTGGCCCTCGAAGACGGCGGCGACGATCGGGCCGCTCAGCATGAACTCGACGAGCGGCTCGTAGAAGGGCTTGCCGACGTGCTCCGCGTAGTGCTCCTCGAGGAGGGCACGGGTGGCGTGCACCTGCTTCAGCTCGGCGATGGTGTAGCCCTTCGCCTCGATGCGGGACAGGATGGTGCCCGTCAGGCCGCGGGACACGCCGTCGGGCTTGACGAGGACAAGGGTGCGCTCAACGCTCATGGGGACTCCTGGGAGGTGGGTGCGCCGTCGGGGACGGCGCGGATGGGACAGCTGGTTCCGGGTTCGACTCTACTCAAGACCCCGCTTCCTCGGGGTTCGCCTTCTCCCATTCCGCCTGCAGCCGGTCCCGCTCGGCGTTCTCGCGGTCCACGCGCATCCCCTGCCGGATCCCGTACAGCCACGTGAGGGCGAACGCGATGCCGACGACGAACATGACGGGCTCGAGGAAGCCGCCGGCGATGAGGACGAGCTGCAGGATCCAGCCGAGCGCGATGCCCCACTTCTTCGTCAGCACGGCGCAGGTGAGCACCAGCACCACGCTGAGGAGGAGCCCGGAGGTCAGGATGAGGGCCGGGGAGATCTCGTCGCGGCGCAGGCCGAACACCGCGAGCGTCGCGAAGAACACCACGAACGCCTCGAGGACAAGGACCGTCGAGGCGAACAGGATCTTCGTGGACCGCCGCTTCTTCGGCATCCCCGGCCGCCACTCGCGCTGCGCCTTGGTCATGCGTCGTGCCATGCGTGGGCCTACTTCCCGAGGAGGGTGCGGGTTTCCCCGACCACCGTGATGGATCCGGTCACGAGGATGCCCCCGGAGAGGTCGTTGTTCTCCTCGGCTTTCATCACCGCCCACTCCAGGGCGTCGTCGAGCCCGGGGAGGATGGTGATGTTCTCCTCCGCGAACCCGGCCGACAGGGCGGGCTGCAGGAGGTCGGCGGCGGGGACGGACCGGGGCGACGTCGACTGCGTCAGGCAGACGTCCTCCAGGATGCCACCGAGTTCCTCGTGCAGTTCGGCCAGCATGCCCGCCACGTCCTTGTCCTCCAGCGCCCCGATGACGAGGACGAGCCGGCTGAAGTCGAACGCCTCGTTGATGCCCCTGGCCGCGGCGCGCGCCCCTGCGGGGTTGTGCGCCGCGTCGACGATGATGCTCGGCGCGGTCCTGACGACCTCGAGGCGGCCGGGCGAGGTGACCGCCCGGAGCCCGTTGCGCACGAGCTCCGTCTCGAGTTCGCGCTCACCCCCGCCGAAGAACGCCTCGACGGCGGCGACGGCGACGGCCGCGTTCTCGGCCTGGTGCTCACCGTGGAGGGGTACCAGCAGCTCGCCGTAGCGGCCGGCGAGCCCGGTGAGGGACACCACCTGCCCGCCGACGGCGACCGTCCGGGATTCGACGCCGAACTCGACGCCCTCGAAGCGGAATTCCGCCCCGACCTCGCGCGCCCGCTCCAGGAGGACCTGCGCGGCGTCGCGGGGCTGGATGGCGCTGATCAGGACGGCGCCGGGCTTGATGATGCCCGCCTTCTCGAGGGCGATGTCCTCGACGGTGTCACCGAGCAGCTCGGTGTGGTCGAGGGAGATCGGCGTGACGACGGCGACCTGCCCGTCGCCGACGTTCGTGGCGTCGGTGATCCCGCCGAGTCCCACCTCTATGACGCCCACGTCGATCGGCTCGTCCGCGAAGATCGCGAACGCGAGGATGGTGACGCACTCGAAGTAGGTCAGGCGCGGTTCCCCGGCGACGAGGAGTTCGCCGTCCACGATGTCGAGGTAGGGCTTGATCTCGTCCCACACCCGGACGAACGTCTCGTCCCCGACCGGCTCGCCGTCGATGCTGATGCGCTCCGTGACCCGCGTGAGGTGGGGGCTCGTGAACCGGCCGGTCCGCAGGTCGTGCGCCAGCAGGATGCTCTCGATCATGCGCGCGGTCGAGGTCTTCCCGTTGGTGCCCGTGATGTGGATGATCGGGAACGCCCGGTTGGGCTCGCCGAGGATCTCCATCGCGCGATGGAGCGGAGCCATGCGGGGCTCCATCCTGTTCTCCGGCGCGCGGCCGAGGAGCTCCGCGTACACGCTCTCGACCGAGAAGGCGTCCAGCCCGGCGCTGTGTCCCGGGGCGTCCGCGCCGTCGGTGGCGCCGGTGCCTGTCGTGTCATCCATGCTGGTGCTCCTGCTTCTCGACGGTGATGGTGAAGTCGTCGCCCGCGTCGGGGACGGCCTCGATGCGCAGCTCGAGGGTCAGGGTCTCCGCCCTGATGAGCTCCGCGTTCGCCTCGAGTGCTCCGACCTGACCAGCGGAGACGCCGACGGTGGTCCGGATGCGGTCGCTGATGTCGAGGCCTGCGTCGCGGCGCGCCTGCTGGATCGCACGGACGGCGTCGCGGGCCGTCCCTTCCGCGGCCAGCTCGGCCGTGACCTCCGTGTCCAGGACGAGGAACCCTCCGCCCGGCAGCACGGTCACGGCCTTCGCGGCGGCGTCGGTGCCCTCCACCACCGTGTCGAGGGTGTACTCGTGCGGCTCGAGGGCGAGACCGCCCGCGGTGACGCCGCCGTCGTCGTCGACCTGCCAGTCGCCGGACTTCGCAGCCTTGATGGCGGTCTGGACGTTCTTGCCCAGCCGTGGTCCTGCCGCGCGGGCGTTGACCACGAGCCGCTGGGTGATGCCGAACTCGGCCGGCTCGGCATCGGCGGCGTCGACGAGACGCACGGCTTTCAGGTTCAGCTCGTCGGCGATGATCGACTGGTACTGACCCGACAGCTGCTCGGCGCCGGGCGCGACAACGGTGAGTTCGCGCAGCGGCAGCCGCACCCGGAGGTTCGCGGCCTTGCGCAGGCTGGAGCCCACGGAACAGACGGATCGCGTGCGGTCCATGTGCTCCACGAGGTCCGGGGCGGCGGGGAACGACGTCGACTCCGGCCAGTCGGTGAGGTGGACGGACCGGCCACCGGTGAGGCCGCGCCAGATCTCCTCGGTGACGAGCGGAAGCAGTGGTGCGGCGACCCGGCAGACGGCTTCGAGGCACGTGTAGAGGACGTCGAAGGCGTCGGTGTCCTCCTCGAAGAAGCGCTGGCGGCTGCGGCGCACGTACCAGTTGGTGAGGGTGTCGAGGTAGCGGCGCAGGGACTCGCAGGCGTCGCTGATCGTGAACGCGTCGAGCGCCCCCGTGAGGTCGCGGACGAGGTTCCCCGTGTTGGCGAGGATGTAGCGGTCGATGGGCTCGGTGAGGAGCGCGGCGGCCTCCGGCGTTACGGTCCTCGCCTCGTAGCCCGCGCCGCCCCTGGCCGCATTGGTGTACAGGCTGAAGAAGTGCCAGACGTTCCACAGCGGCAGGATGACCTGGCGCACGCCGTCGCGGATGCCCTGCTCCGTGACCACCAGGTTGCCGCCCCGGAGGATCGGGGACGCCATGAGGAACCAGCGCATGGCGTCCGAGCCGTCGCGGTCGAAGACCTCGGAGACGTCGGGGTAGTTGCGCAGGC
Organism: Arthrobacter sp. TMS2-4; assembly: GCF_054511075.1. Taxonomy (NCBI): domain Bacteria; kingdom Bacillati; phylum Actinomycetota; class Actinomycetes; order Micrococcales; family Micrococcaceae; genus Arthrobacter; species Arthrobacter sp. TMS2-4. Next base: position 30,444 of record NZ_JBTNDI010000004.1, on the reverse strand, counting down.
TCTTGGACATCTTCTGTCCGTCGGAGCCCAGGACGATCCCGTGGCTGATCACGTTGCGGAACGCCGGACGGTCGAAGAGCGCCGTGGAGAGGATGTGCAGCATGTAGAACCAGCCGCGGGTCTGCCCGATGTACTCGACGATGAAGTCCGCCGGGTTGTGCGTGTCGAACCACTGCTCGTTCTCGAACGGGTAGTGCACCTGTCCGTAGGGCATGGACCCGGAGTCGAACCAGACGTCCAGGACGTCCTCCACGCGGCGCATGGTCGAGGTCCCCGTCGGGTCGTCCGGATTGGGCCGGGTGAGCTCGTCGATGAAGGGACGGTGGAGGTCCACCTCGCCCTGCGTGTTGGTGGGCAGGCGTCCGAAGTCCGCCTGCAGCTCGGCGAGCGAGCCGTAGACGTCGGTGCGCGGGTACTCGGGGTTGTCCGACTGCCATACAGGGATGGGGCTGCCCCAGAAACGGTTGCGGCTGATGGACCAGTCGCGCGCGTTGGAGAGCCACGTGCCGAACTGGCCGTCCTTGACGTTGCCGGGGATCCAGGTGATGTCCTGGTTCAGTTCCACCATGCGGTCACGGATCTTGGTGACCTCGACGTACCAGGAGGACACCGCGCGGTAGATCAGGGGGTTGCGGCAGCGCCAGCAGTGCGGGTAGCTGTGGACGTAGCTGGACTGGCGCACCAGGCGCCCCTCGGACTTCAAAACGCGTGTGATGTGCCGGTTGGCCTCGAAGACCTGCAGCCCCACGATCTCCGCGAGCGGCCCGGTGCCGAACAGGGGCAGGAACCTGGCTCCCTCGTCGACCGAGAGGATCACCTGGATGCCGGCCTCCTCGCAGATCTTCTGGTCCTCCTCGCCGTAGGCCGGCGCCTGGTGGACGAGCCCGGTGCCGTCCGTCGTCGTGACGTAGTCCGCGACGAGGACGCGGAACGCATTGCGGTAGCCGCCCTCCTCGGGGTCCGCAAGGTAGTCCCAGAGGGGCTGGTAGGTGAGGCCCGCGAGCTCGGTGCCGCGGTACCGGGACACGACGGCCTCGCGCGCGGCGGCTGGATCGGCGAAGCCGAGGTCCTTGGCGTAGTTGCCGAGGAGCTCCTCCGCGATCAGGTAGCGCCCGCGCTCTCCCTCGCGCACGCCCTCGACGACGACGTAACTGATGTCCGGTCCGACGGCGAGCGCCGCGTTGGTCGGCAGGGTCCAGGGCGTGGTGGTCCACGCGAGCGCCTGCACGCCGGCGAGGTCCTTCGAGAGGTCCGAGTCGCCGGGCAGGATCGGGAACGTGACGGTGACGGTCTGGTCCTGGCGGTCCTGGTAGACGTCCTCGTCCATCCGCAGCTCGTGGTTGGACAGCGGCGTCTCGTCGTTCCAGCAGTAGGGCAGCACGCGGTAGCCGCTGTACGTGAGGCCCTTCTGGTGGAGGGTCTTGAAGGCCCAGAGGACGGACTCCATGTACTCGGGGTTCAGCGTCTTGTAGTCGTTGTCGAAGTCGACCCAGCGCGCCTGGCGGGTCACGTAGTCGCGCCACTCCCCCGCGTACTTCATGACGGACGCCCGGGAGGCCTCGTTGAACTTGTCGATGCCCATCGCGAGGATCTGCTGCTTGTCGGTCATCCCGAGCTGCTTCATCGCCTCGAGTTCGGCGGGGAGGCCGTGCGTGTCCCAGCCGAAGCGTCGCTCCACCCGGCGCCCGCGCTGGGTCTGGTACCGACCCACGAGGTCCTTGGCATAACCGGTGAGGAGGTGGCCGTAGTGCGGCAGTCCGTTGGCGAACGGCGGCCCGTCGTAGAACACGAACTCGTTGGAGCCGTCGAGGCCGGCGTCCCGCTGGTCGATGGACGCCTGGAAGGTGCCGTCCTCCTCCCAGTAGCGCAGGACGCGCTCCTCGAGTTCGGGGAAGCGCGGGGAGGCGCTGGTCCCGGCGGAGGGTGTGCCGCCGTCGTCGGGCGACACTGCTTTGGGGTAGATCTGCGGCATGGGTCTCATCCTGTGTACGGCGGCGTCGGGTGGTGCAGGAATCCTGCCGTGAGGACGGCCCCTGTTTCCCGCCACCGGTTGCCTGACCGGCCGCGAAGGTCGAGGACCCGCGGTACCACCTCACTTGCCGCCGTCGTCCGCCGTGCCGCTCATGGCGGTCGTGCGGGCCCGGGCCGCCGCTCGTTTGCAGGCTGTGACGGGCTCCCCGTCCGGTTCTACGGGCTCCCTGCGAGGAGGAGGCCTTTCTTCCGGAAGCTCGCCGGTGATGGCCGGGTCGACGCTTGTCCTCCCAGTCTAACGTGGCGCCGAAATCGTTGTCGAAAGCGTCGAAGCACACCGGCCGCCACCGGTGCGCGCACCGAAATCCGTTGTGGTGGACGGCGCGGCTTGGCAGGGTGGGAGGATGACGACTACCCCCCTTCCCACCGCGTCCGCCCCGGACACGGCCCGGCTGCTTCTCGGCGTCCTGCTGCCGACCATCGTGAAGGGCCCCATCATCCGGCGCCCCTGGGCGGTGGGGCTCGCAGCGCGCCTCGATCTCGATACCAGGTCCGTCGGGATCGTGCGGTCGATCCACGCGAAGTACCCGGCCGGTCCGCTCATGCTCAAGCTGCCGGTCCGCAAGCAGGCCATCGTCCTGGCCCCAGGTGACGCCAACACCGTCCTCGCGCAGTCCCCCGAACCCTTCACTCCCGCCAGCGGCGAGAAGCGAGCGGCGCTGTCCCACTTCCAGCCCGCCAACGTCCTCATAACGCGCGGACCCCTCCGGACGGTGCGCCGCGCCCTGCAGGAACAGGTCCTCGACACGGATCACCCCGTGCACCACCTCGCGGACCGGTTCGTCCCCGTGGTGGAGGAGGAGATGCGGGAGCTGCTGGCCGAAGCCTCCCGCAGCGGGACCCTGCCTTGGGACGACTTCCTCGACGCCTGGTACCGGGTGGTGCGGCGCGTGGTGTTCGGCGACCACGCGCGCGAGGACAAGGACCTCACGGCCATGATGATCCGCCTGCGCAAGGACGGGAACTGGGCATTCCTGAAGCCGGTGCGGAAGAAGACCCGCCGGCGCTTCCTGGCGCGGATCAGCGAGGAACTCGCGAACGCCGAGCCCGGGAGCCTCGCAGCGGTGATGGCGGCCGCGCCACGGGGCGAGGGCGCCGAGCCCGCGGACCAGGTGCCGCAGTGGCTGTTCGCGTTCGATCCCGCCGGCATGGCGACGTTCCGCGCCCTGACCGTGCTCGCCACGCACCCGGGGGCGATGGCCGAGGCGCGGCGCGAGGTCGACGGCGACACCTCGGGACGCACGGTCCTCCCCTACCTGCGCGCCGCTATCCTCGAGTCGCTGCGCCTGTGGCCCACGACCCCGATGATCCTCCGCCAGAGCACGCAGCCCGTGCAGTGGGACCACGGTCTGATGCCGGCCGACTGCGGCGTCCTGGTGTACGCGCCGTACTTCCACCGGGACGAGCGGTCGCTGCGCAGCGCACACAACTTCTCCCCCGAGCGCTGGCTGACCGAGGAAGACGACGGCTGGCCGCTGGTCCCCTTCAGCGACGGACCGGTAGTCTGCCCGGGAAAGCAGCTCGTGCTGCTCGTCACCAGCGCAGCCCTGGCCGCGCTCGTCGGCGGGCACGACTTCCGGGTGGAGGAAGGGCAGGTCCTCGACCCGGACAGCCCCCTGCCGGGCACCATGGACAACTACAGCGTCCGGCTGGGTGTCTCCCTCCGCGCCTGACCACCGTCGGGCTCAGGCCCGGAGGACCTTGTGGTTGGCGGCCTGCGCCAGCGGCCGGAGCACGAGGTGGTCGACGTTCAGGTGGTGCGGCGCGTTGAGCGTGAACGCGACCGCAGCAGCCACGTCGTCGGCGGTCAGGGGGTACGGGACACCGGCGTAGACCTCGTCCGCGGCGCCCTGGTCGCCGCCGAGCCGGTTGAGGGAGAACTCCTCGGTGTGCACCATGCCCGGGGACACCTCGATGACGCGGATGTTGTGCTCCGCCTCCTCGAGGCGGAGCGAGCGGGCCATGGACTCCTGCGCCGCCTTCACGCCGCAGTACCCGGCGCCGCCCTCGTAGGGGGCGAGCGCCGCCGTGGACGTCAGGAACAGGACGCTGCCCTGGCCGCCGTCGCGCAGCGCCGGGAGCAGCGCGCGGGTCATGCGCAGTGACCCGAGGACGTTCACGTTGTACATCCACTCCCAGTCCTCCGTCCTGGCGTCGGCGACCCGCTCCGTCCCGAAGGCGCCCCCGGCGTTGTTGACCAGGGCGTGGACCGGGCCGGTCGCCGTGACCTCGGCCGTGAAGGCGTCCACGGATGCCTGGTCGGTGACGTCCAGGGCCATCGGCGTCGCTCCCGTCTCCTCCGCGAGCGCGCGCAGGCGGTCGATCCGACGGGCGGCGGCCACGACGTCCCACCCCTCCCGACGGAGGGTCCTGACGGTCGCGGCGCCGATCCCGGAGCTGGCGCCGGTGACGATGGCGCGGAGGGCGGACGGGGCTGGGTCAGCGGGGGCGCCGAGCGGCGCGCGGGAGGTCGGGGTCATGGGTCCACTGTAGCCAGTGGTGACCGGGTGCAGCCCTTGCCTCGCCTGCACCGGGTTCGGCTCCGGTGCAGGTCAGGGCACGGTAATCAGCGTGGAGGCGAGGTTCCGGACGCGCGTCGCCAGCACCTCGCGAACGGTGCGGACTCCGTCCAGGTCCATCGTCGCCGGATCCGAGATCTGCCAGTCCTCGTACTTCTTCCCCGGGTAGATGGGACAGGTGTCTCCACACCCCATGGTGATCACGACGTCTGCTGCCCGCACGACGTCGTCGGTCAGGGGCTTCGGGAACTCCTCACCGAGATCGAGTCCGATCTCATGCATGGCGGCGACGACGTTCTCGTCGAGGCGCTCGGCGGGCATCGACCCGGCGGAGCGGACGTTGATCGCTCCCTGGGCCAGATCCTTCAGCAGCACGGCAGCCATCTGGGAGCGGCCGGCATTCTGGACGCAGACGAAGAGGACCTCCGGGACGCCGCTGGGCCGCTTGCCCTCGGCGTGCGCGAGCGCGGAGAGCCGATCGCGGGCGAACCGGCGCGTGATGATCGGCAGGTACGTCCGGATCTTCGCTGTGCGGGCGAGCGCCGTGTAGGACTCGAACACGTAGCGCTCGACCATCTCGCGACCGAACACGCCGTCGAAGGAATCGGCGAGTTCGTCGGAGATGCGGTGGAGGAGTTGTTCGTGGCTTCCGCTGGGGGCATCGGGGATCGGTGACGTGCTCATCGTGCTGTCCTTCCTGGTGCACCGACCGGCAGGCGGGTCCGCCCGCCGGAGTCGCTACTGGTCCCCGGCTCACCCGGTGGTACGGGTCAGTGGGCCGGGTCAGTGGGCCGGGTCAGTAGTCCGGGTCAGTATTCCGGGTCAGTATTCCGGGTCAGTATTCCGGGTCGCCCGACCGCCCATGGGCGGTCCCGGTGGGGAAGCCGACGCTGACGAGTTCCGGTGCGCCGCAGCATCCGGCGTCGGCAGTGACCTCGGGTTCCGCATCCGCTGCAGCAGGGGCGTCACAGGACCCGGCGAGGTCCGTGCTGCACACGCCGGTTTCGGGGAGCTGGAGCTGCAGGCGGGAAGCGGCCGCGGTGTCGCCGGCGATCGCGGCGGTGACGGAACGGACCTGCTCGTACCCCGTGGCGAGCAGGAACGTGGGTGCCCGCCCGTAGGACTTCATTCCGACCAGGTAGAAATCCTTCTCAGGATGGGCCAGGACGTCCGCGCCGTGGGCGGGGACCGTCCCGCAGGAGTGGAACTCCGGGTCGATCAGGGGGCCGAGCGCCCGCGGCGCTTCCACTGCGGGATCGAGATCCAGCCGCAGCTCGCGCAGGATGTCCAGATCCGGCCGGAAGCCGGTGGCCGGAACCAGGACGTCGACGTCGACCGTGCGGACGCCGTCCGGTGTCGACGCCGTCACCGCCAGGCGCGACCCGCTCCGGGCGAGCGAGGTGATGGTGAAATCCGTGATCAGTTCGACGACGCCGTCACCGACGAGGGTCCTGAGGCGGCTGCCGAGGGCGCCGCGGGCGGGCAGACCGTCGAGGTCCCCTCCGCCGTAGAGTCGTTGAGCCGACCCGCTCCCGCGGACCGCCCACAGAATCCGGGTGCCGGGCTCGTTCCTGGCGACCTGTCCCAGGTTGATGAGCGTGTTCGCGGCCGAGTGGCCGGCACCGACGACCAGAACCGTCCTTCCGGCGAAGCGCTCCCGTTCTGCTCCGACGACGTCGGGGAGCGCGGAGGTCACCAGATCGGTCACGGTGTCCTCGCCGGGCGCCGGCAATCCCGACTGGCCGAGAGGGTTGGGCCGGTCCCACGTACCCGAGGCATCGATGACCGCGCGGACAGCATGGTCGGTGGTGCCCTCGGGAGTGGTGACGCGGACGAGGAAGGGCGTCGTGTCGCGTCCCTTGGTCCTGGTCTTGTCCATGCCGAGGCGGGTGACGGCCGTGACGGAACTGTTGAAACGGAGCGTCCTCGCGATGGCCGGGATCGCGGCGAGGGGCTCGAGGTAGGACTCGACCAGATCGTGCCCGTATGGCAGGGCGGTCGGGCGTGGTGCGGTCCAGCCCGTGGGTTCGAGCAGGCGTCGGGCGGCGGGATCGATGTCGTACTCCCAGGGCGAGAAGAGGCGGATGTGCGCCCACTGCCGGATCGCGGATCCGACCCTCCCTCCCTGCTCGAAGACGATCGGGGTGAACCCCTGCTCGAGCAGGTTCGCGGCGGCGGACAGTCCGATGGGTCCGGCGCCGATCACCGCGACCGGCAGGTCGGTCGCAGAGGTGGGTAGATACGCGATGTCAGGCATGGCTGGTCTCCTCGTCGAGTGTGGCGGCGATGCTTCGGGGCGTCCGCGAGCGCGGGGTCAGGTGGTGGGCAGGAGTTCGCTGATGAGCTGCTGGATGCGTCCCCTGATCTCGTCGCGGATAGGGCGGACCGATTCCACGCCCTTGCCGGCGGGGTCCTCGAGGACCCAGTCCTCGTACCGCTTGCCGGGGAAGTAGGGGCACTCGTCGCCGCAGCCCATGGTGACGACGACGTCGGAGGCCTTCACGGCGTCGGTCGTGAGGATTTTCGGGGTCTCCGCGGTGATGTCGATGCCTTCCTCCCTCATCGCCTCGACGGCGGCGGGGTTGACCTGGTCGGCGGGCTGCGATCCGGCGGAGAGGACCTCGATGCGCCCCGCGGACAGGTGGTTCAGGTACGCCGCGGCCATCTGTGACCGGCCGGCATTGTGCACGCAGACGAACAGGACCGAGGGCTTCTTCTGATCGGGGGTCGTCGTGACTGCTGGTTCGGCGCTCATGTGCATCCTTCGTTCGTGGCGTGTCCCATGACATCGACTGTCTTCGATTCCGAGTATGGGCAAGGATATCGACGAATGTCAATGTATGAGTATGCTGGGGGCATGACGACGATCTCCGGACCCGGACCGGTTTCCGCCAGACCCGATGGGGGGCGCTGCTGCGTACCATCCGGGGCTCCCGCCATGAGCGCGGATCGGGCCGAGGCGCTGTCCCGGCAGTTCAAGGCCATCGCCGACCCGAACCGGCTGCGCCTCGTGTCGCTCATCTCCGCGAGCGCGGCCAACGAAGCGTGTGTGTGCGACCTCACCGAGCCGCTGGATCTCGGCCAGCCGACGGTGTCCCACCACCTGAAGATCCTCGTCGACGCCGGAATCCTGCACCGCGAAAAACGTGGCGTCTGGGCGTACTACTCGCTCGTGCCCGGAGCCCTGAACGCCCTCGCCGGCGTCCTCACCGAGGACCGGTAGCCGGCACCGACCCGCGCCCTCCAGAACCTGTCCACCGACTTTTCGACGAATCGAGAACCCCCCGTGAGCTATAAGGCGGACACACCCCACATCCTGTTCGTGTGCGTCAAGAACGGCGGCAAGTCCCAGATGGCGGCCGGCCTCATGGACAAGGTCGCCGGCGACTCGGTGACGACAGCGTCGGCGGGGTCGAACCCGGGCTCCTCCGTCAATGCTCTCTCCGCCGAAGTCCTGGCCGAGGTCGGCGTCGACATCAGCCGGAACATCCCCCGCCAGATCACCGCCGAGGACCAGGGCCGGGCGGACGTCGTCGTGATCCTCGGCCCCGAAGCGCAGGTCGACGAGGTCGGGGGCACGCGCTACGAACGGTGGACCACCGACGAGCCCAGCGAGCGCGGGATCGGCGGCATCGAACGCATGCGCCTGGTCCGCGACGACATCCTCGCCCGCGTCACCGCCCTGCACGCCACCCTCACCGCCGAGTAGGGCCTCCTCGGCCTGCAGTCCTCCTTCGCTCGTCCCTGCCCGTGTTCTTCCGTGAGTTCCTCCTGCTAGGAGTCCTGCTGCCATGACCGTGGTCGCCATCCTGATCTTCCTCGCCACCCTGACCCTCGTCATCTGGCAACCCAACGGCCTCGGCATCGGCTGGTCCGCCCTCGGCGGGGCCGCACTCGCCCTGATCACCACCGTCGTGAGCCTGTCGGACATCCCCATCGTGTGGGACATCGTCTGGAACGCGACCTTCGCGTTCGTGGCGATCGTGATCATCTCGCTGATCCTCGACGAGTCCGGATTCTTCACCTGGGCCGCCCTCCACGTCGCCCGCTGGGGCCGGGGCAACGGGGTGCTGCTGTTCACCCTCATCGTCCTGCTCGGCGCCGCGATCGCGGCAGTGTTCGCCAACGACGGAGCGGCGTTGATCCTCACCCCGATCGTCATCCAGATGCTCCTCGCCCTGAAGTTCCCGGCCAGGGCATCCCTCGCGTTCGTCATCGCGTGCGGGTTCATCGCCGACGCCGGCAGCCTCCCCCTGGTGGTGTCGAACCTGGTGAACATCGTCACCGCGGACTTCTTCGACATCAGCTTCGCCCGGTACGCCGTCGTCATGGTCCCGGTGGGCCTCGTCTCCGTCGCCGCCAGCCTCGGCGTCCTCCTCCTGTTCTTCCGGAAGGCCATCCCGCGCCACTACGACGTCGGCGCCCTCGCGACCCCCCGATCCGCCATTGCGGACCCCCTGACCTTCAGGACCGGTTGGGTGATCCTCGGGGTCCTGCTGATCGGCTACTTCGCCGCGGACCCCCTCCACATCCCGCTCTCCGCCGTCGCGGGCCTCGGCGCGCTCGTCCTCATGATCGTCGCCTCCCGCCGACCCGCCTTCCTGTTCTCCCGCACGAGCATCCTCACAACCACCGTGGCACGGCACGCGCCCACGCCAGAGCCGACTGATGCGCGGGTCGCGGACCTCGACTACGAGACGGTCGGCGCGGCTCACCTCTCGACGACGTCAACCGGCACCGCCGGTGCCCCTGCCGGCACCGGCCTGAACCCCCACGGTGCCGCACCGGCCACAGGAGGCGCGGGTGCTGTCGCGCTCGCGGACGGGAGGATCTCGGTTCCGCGCATCCTGAGGGAAGCGCCCTGGCAGATCGTCCTGTTCTCCCTCGGCATGTACCTCGTGGTGTACGGGCTGAAGAACCAGGGCCTCACCGACGAACTCGCCGGCGTCTTCTCGGCGATCGGCTCCGACGGCGTCCTGATCACCGCCCTCGGTGTGGGTGTCATCGTCGCGGTCCTCGCGTCCCTGATGAACAACATGCCCACCGTCCTCATCGCGTCCCTCGCGATCGGGTCCGCGGGCGCCACGGGCCTCACGCACGAAGCGATGATCTACGCCAACGTCATCGGCTCCGACCTCGGTCCGAAGATCACGCCGATCGGCAGCCTCGCGACCCTCCTATGGCTCCACGTCCTGGACCGCAAGGGGATCCACATCGGGTGGGGCCAGTACTTCCGCATCGGCATCGTCCTCACTCTCCCGGTCCTCCTCATCACGCTCGTCGCCCTCGCGGGATGGCTCACGGTCGTCGGGGTCTGACCTTCCCGCGCCTTTCAGTCCGGACGCGAAGGGAGTATCCCGTGCATCAGTAGCGGCCGAGGACGTCGATGAACTCGTCGGCGCGTGCGAGGGTCTCGATCAGCTTTGCCCGCCGCTCCACGGCTGATGCGCGGAAAACGGCAAGCTGAGCGCGCAGTTCGGCTGCGTCGGTGGCATCCTCCGCCCCCTGTAGGGCGTCCAGGACGGCCAAGAGGTCCTTCATCTCCTCGAGGGTGAAGCCCAGCGGCTTCATGCGGCGGATCACCATGAGCCGCTCGAGGTCCTGCTCGGTGTAGACGCGGAAACCGCCCTCCGTGCGCGCCGTTGCCGGCAGGATGCCGACCTCGTCGTAGTGGCGGATCGTCCGCAGGGACAGACCCGTGCGCTCGGCGAGCTCGCCGATGTGCATGGTCCGGCGCCCCGCGGTATGGGCTGCGTCGGTCATGGCCACCTTTCTTTCGCCGCAACTCTACCCTTACGTTAGGGTTGGTTGCGGACCGGTCCCGCACAGCGGCGTGCGTCGTCGTCCAAACATTCTCCTTCCCGCACAGTCGGGACGAACGCACGAAGGATCTGCCATGTCAGTAGCCGCACCCACCACGCCGACCGAACTCACCCCGGTCGAGCGGCAGTCCGTCGCCAGGACCCTGCGGAACCCGCGCCTGCTGAAGACCGAGGTCCTCGCCGGCCTCGTCGTCGCCCTCGCCCTGATCCCCGAGGCCATCGCCTTCTCGATCATCGCGGGCGTCGACCCGCGGCTGGGCCTGTTCGCCTCGTTCACCATGGCGGTCTCCATCGCCTTCCTCGGCGGACGCCCGGCCATGATCTCCGCGGCGACCGGCGCGATCGCCCTGGTCATCGCCCCGCTGGTAGCCAGCCACGGCGTGGACTACTTCATCGCCGCAGTGATCCTCGGCGGGATCTTCCAGGTGATCCTCGGGATCACCGGCGTCGCCCGGCTCATGCGCTTCATCCCCCGCTCCGTCATGGTGGGCTTCGTCAACGCCCTGGCCATCCTGATCTTTCTGTCGCAGGTCCCCGAGCTCGTCGACGTACCCTTCCTCGTGTACCCGATGGTCGCCGTCGGCCTGCTGATCGTCTTCGGTCTGCCGCGGCTCACCAGGGCCGTCCCCGCACCCCTGGTCGCCATCGTGGTCCTGACCGTGTTCGCGGTCCTCGCCAACGTGCTCGTCCCGACCGTCGGGGACAAGGGTGAACTGCCCGAGAGCCTGCCGTCCCTGTTCTTCCCCAACGTGCCACTGACCCTCGAGACTCTCCAGATCATCGCCCCCTTCTCCCTGGCGCTGGCCGCCGTCGGGCTCCTCGAATCACTCATGACCGCGAAACTCGTCGACGACATCACCGACACGCGCTCCAACAAGACCCGCGAGTCCTGGGGCCAGGGCACGGCGAACATCATCACCGGATTCTTCGGCGGCATGGGCGGCTGCGCCATGATCGGCCAGACCATGATCAATGTGAAGGCCTCCGGCGCCCGGACCCGGATCAGTACCTTCCTCGCCGGGATCTTCCTGCTCATCCTCGTGGTCGCCCTCGGTGGCATCGTCGCCCTGATCCCCATGGCCGCCCTCGTCGCCGTCATGATCTTCGTCGCCATCGCCACCTTCGACTGGCACAGCATCCAGCCCTCCACCCTGAAGCGGATGCCCAGGAGCGAGACCACCGTCATGCTCGCCACCGTCATCGTCACCGTGTGGACGCACAACCTCGCCATCGGCGTCGGCGTCGGCGTGCTCGTGGCCATGGTCGCGTTCGCCCGCCGCGTCGCCCACTTCGTCACCGTCGAACGCACCGAAAGCACCATGGACGGCGACCGGCACGCCACCTACACGGTCGACGGCGAGCTGTTCTTCGCCTCCTCCAACGACCTCTACACCCAGTTCGAGTACGCCACCGATCCCCACCGGGTCACCATCGACCTGCACGGCTCCCACCTCTGGGACGCCTCCACCATCGCCGCCCTGGACGCCATTACCGAGAAGTACCGCACCCACGGCACCGAGGTCACGATCGTCGGACTCAACGAGGCCTCCACGATGATGCGCGAGCGCCTCGGCGGGAAGCTCGGCGCCGGCCACTGACCGGGTGAGCCGCGATCAGCCGGAGCACTTCGCCCGCGGAAGCCGCTGTCGTGCCGGAGTCCGCGGGCAGTAGGGAACAATGGAGGAATGGCCGACACAACCCAGGGCACAGACACGCCCTCCCCCCAGCCCGTTTCCGTCCCCGACAAGCCCGCGCTCGAGGGCCTCGAGGAGAGACTGTCCCGCCAGTGGCGCGAGGACGGCACCTACGCCTTCAACCGGGACACGACGCGCGAGGACGTCTACTCGATCGACACTCCCCCGCCCACGGCATCGGGATCGCTCCACGTGGGCCACATGTTCTCCTATACGCAGACCGATGTCATGGCGCGGTTCAAGCGCATGCGCGGCGCCAACGTCTTCTACCCGATGGGCTGGGACGACAACGGGCTGCCCACCGAGCGCCGCGTCCAGAACTACTACGGCGTCCGCTGCGACCCCTCCGTACCGTATGACGCCGACTACCGGCCTCCCGCCGAGCCTGCGAAGAATCAGCGGGACTTCGACGCCGTCTCACGGAAGACCTTCATCGAACTCTGCGAGGAGTTGGCGGTCGAGGACGAGTTGGTCTTCGAGAACCTCTTCAGCACCCTGGGCCTGTCGGTCGACTGGGACCTGACGTACCGGACCATCGACGACACCTCGCGCGCCGTCTCGCAGCGCGCCTTCCTCGAGAACCTCAAGGCCGGGGACGCCTACCTGGCGGAAGCACCCACCCTGTGGGACGTCACCTTCCGTACCGCGGTCGCGCAGGCCGAACTCGAGGACCGCGAGCAGCCCGGCGCCTACCACCGCATCGCATTCCACGCCCCCGACGGTTCGCGGATCCACATCGAGACCACCCGTCCCGAGCTGCTCCCCGCCTGCGTCGCCCTCGTGGCGCACCCCGACGACGAGCGCTACAAGCCGCTCTTCGGCACCACCGTCACCAGCCCGCTGTTCGACGTCCAGGTCGAGATCAAGGCACATCCCCTGGCGAAGCCCGACAAGGGCAGCGGGATCGCCATGATCTGCACGTTCGGCGACCTGACCGACGTCACCTGGTGGCGGGAGCTGCAGCTGCCGACCCGCGCCGTCGTCGGCCGTGACGGCCGGCTCCGTGCCGAGGCACCGGAGTGGATCGCGACCGAGAAGGCCCGTGAGAACTACGGTCAGCTGGCCGGCAAGACCATCTTCAGCGCCAAGGAAGCCGTCGTCGCCCTGCTCCGCGAGAGCGGGGACCTCGAGGGCGAGCCGAAGAAGATCGTGCACCCGGTCAACTTCTACGAGAAGGGCGACAAGCCCCTCGAGGTCGTGACCAGCCGCCAGTGGTACATCCGCAACGGCGGGCGCGACGCCGCCAAGCGTGACGCCCTCATCCAGCGGGGACGCGAGATCGACTTCCACCCTGCCTTCATGCGCTCCCGCTACGAGAACTGGATCGAGGGGCTGAACGGGGACTGGCTCGTCTCCCGCCAGCGCTTCTTCGGCGTCCCCGTCCCCGTCTGGTACCGCCTGGACGCCGACGGCGAGCCGGAGTACGAGGACCCGATCATCCCGGCCCTGGAGTCCCTGCCCGTCGATCCGGCCGCCGACCCGGCGCCGGGCTTCGAGGAGTCCGCCCGCAACCGGCCCGGCGGCTTCGTCGGTGACAACGACGTGCTGGACACGTGGGCGACGTCGTCCCTGACCCCGCAGATCGTGGGCGGCTGGGCGCGCGACGAGGACCTCTTCGGGAAGGTGTTCCCGTTCGACCTGCGCCCGCAGGGGCACGACATCATCCGCACCTGGCTGTTCTCGACGGCGGTCCGGGCCGACGCCCTCCAGGACTCGGTGCCGTGGAAGCACGCGGCCCTCTCCGGCTGGATCCTCGACCCCGACCGCAAGAAGATGTCGAAGTCCAAGGGCAACGTGGTGGTCCCGACGGACGTCCTGGAGCAGTTCGGCGCGGATGCGGTGCGCTACTGGGCCGCGTCGGCGAAGCTCGGCGCGGACACCGCGTACGAGGTGAACCAGATGAAGATCGGTCGGCGCCTGGCGATCAAGCTGCTCAATGCCTCGAAGTTCGTCCTCAACCTCGGGGTCACCGAGGCGTCGGTCGGCGCCGGTGCCCTGGACCGCGTCTCGAACGCGCTGGACACCTCCCTGCTCGTCCAGCTCCGCACGGTAACCGAGCAGGCCACGGCCGCCTTCGAGAAGTACGACTACGCCCGTGCGCTCCAGCTCACCGAGTCCTTCTTCTGGACCTTCACGGACGACTACGTCGAACTGGTCAAGGACCGCGCCTACGGCGATGCCGATGACGCGGGGACGCAGTCCGTCCAGGCCGCGCTGGCGACGACCCTGGACGCCCTGCTGCGCCTGTTCGCGCCGTTCCTGCCGTTCGCCACCGAAGAGGTCTGGAGCTGGTGGCGCGAGGGATCGGTCCACCAGGCGGCCTGGCCCGGCGCCGACGCGCTCACGGCACTGCCGGACACGGCCGACGCCGGCGTCCTCACGTCCGTGGCCCTGGCCCTCGGAGGGATCCGGAAGGCGAAGTCGGAGGCCAAGGTCAAGCAGCGCACCGAGGTGGAGCGTGCCGTCGTCACGGCGTCCGCCGCCCAGGTGGGGCAGATCCGCGCCGGCCTGGCCGATCTCCTCTCAGCCGGTAATGCCAGGGACCTCGAGGTGGTCGAAGGGGACGGCGCGCTGAGCGTCTCCCAGGTCGAGCTGGTGCCGCAGCCCGCGGAGTAGGGCCGCCCAACCCAGGAGGGGACCCGCCGGTGGCGGGTCCCCTCCCGGGCTTGGTGGCAGCAGGCTCCTAGTCGAACCGCGGGCTCTCCGTGCGGGAGCGCTTGAGTTCGAAGAACCCGGGGAACTCGGACATCATGACGGCGCCGTCGAAGATCCGGCCGGCGTCCTCCCCGCGCGGGATTCGGGTGAGCACCGGACCGAAGAACGCCGTGCCGTTGAAGGCCACGACCGGCGTGCCGACCTCGTCGCCCACGCGGTCGATGCCGTCCTTGTGGGAAGCGCGCAGCTGGGCGTCGAACTCATCGGTGTGCGCATGGGCGGCGAGTTCCGCCGGCAGGCCCACCTCTTCCAGCGACTCGCGGATCACGACGTCGAAGTCCCGGTTCTCGCCGATGTGGATGCGGGTGCCCATCGCGTCGTACAGCTTCTTGATGTACTCGTCCCCGTGCAGCTCGGCTGCGGCGATGATCACGCGCACCGGCCTCCACCCCTGCAGCATCATGGCCTGGTAGTCCTCGGGCAGGTCGCGCCCCTCGTTGAGGACGGACAGGCTCATGACGTGCCAGGCGACCGAGATGTCGCGGACCTGCTCCACCTCACCGATCCAGCGGGAGGTGATCCAGGCGAACGGGCACAGGGGGTCGAACCAGAAATCGGCTTTCTCGACGGACGTGGACGTGTTCATGCGTGGTGCTCCTTCAGGGGTCGGGGAGGCCGGGGCCTTTTCCGGTGCAACCCGCACCGACGACCCACTATTCCGGCCGAATTGGTGCGGGCCCGCACAAGGCGGTCTAATGAAAGGACACGACCAGTCGAGGATGCCTGGCGCTATCCCTGCGTCGCCATCGGGCTGGATGAGCACGCACCGGTGACCCCGGTGTTGAAAGGGACGCCGCTGTGCAGCACCACCGGACCGAGACGCACGACACCTGGTTGGACCGCGAGGCCCTCGCCGAGGCCATGATCCCGCTCATCGGGCGGCTGTACCGGGACAACAACGTGGTGACCAGCATCCACGGACGCAGCCTCATCAACAAGTCGACGATGAGCATCCTCAAGGCGCACCGCTTCGCCCGCCGCATCACCACCGAGGAGCTCCACCTCGAGGACACCGCTCCCCTGCTGCAGCTGCTCGCCGATCTGGACCTCGGGGCAGCCGCGATCGACATCGGACGCCTCCGTTCCGCCTACGACCGGGCCGGGGACGGCCGCACCCTCGAGGAGTTCGTACGCGCCGAGCTCGCGGACATCGTGGGCCAGGGCGGACGCGACGAGCGCACGAGCACCGACGTCGTCCTGTACGGCTTCGGCCGGATCGGGCGCCTCGTGGCCCGGCTGCTCATCGAGAAGGCCGGTGGCGGCCACGGGCTGAGGCTGCGGGCCGTCGTCGTCCGCCGGGGCTCGGACAACGACCTCGCCAAGCGCGCGAGCCTGCTGCGCCGCGATTCGGTGCACGGCCCCTTCGAAGGGACCATCCAGGTGGACGAGGCGTCGAACACGATCACCGCCAACGGGATCTGCATCCAGGTCATCTACTCCGACGACCCGGCATCCATCGACTACGAGGCCTACGGCATCCACGACGCGATCGTCGTGGACAACACCGGCCGCTGGCGCGACGCCGACGGCCTGTCACAGCACCTGAAGAGCCGCGGGGTGGCCAAGGTCCTGCTGACGGCCCCCGGCAAGGGCGCCCTGAAGAACATCGTGCACGGCATCAACCACCACGCCATCGAGGACACCGACCGCATCGTCACCGCGGCGTCCTGCACCACCAACGCGATCACGCCCGTCCTCAAGGCGGTCAACGACCGCTTCGGCGTGGTTCACGGGCACGTGGAGACCGTCCACTCCTTCACCAACGACCAGAACCTGATCGACAACTTCCACCGCGGCGACCGGCGCGGGCGCTCGGCTGCGCTCAACATGGTCCTCACCGAGACGGGCGCGGCGACGGCGGTGGCGAAGGCCCTGCCGGAACTGGCGGGCAAGCTGACCGGAAGCTCCATCCGCGTGCCGACCCCGGACGTCTCGATCGCCATCCTCAACCTGACCCTCGAGCACGGGACCACGAAGGAGGAGGTCAACACGTACCTCCGCGAGATGTCCCTGCATTCGGGCATGCGCAAGCAGGTGGACTACATCGACAGCCCGGAGGTGGTCTCGACGGATTTCGTCGGCTCGCGGCGCACGGGCATCGTCGACGGGCTCGCGACGATCGCCGACGGCACCTACGTCGTCCTGTACGTCTGGTACGACAACGAGTTCGGGTACAGCTGCCAGGTGGTGCGGGTCCTCGAGGAGATGGCGGCGGTGCATCCGCCGTCGTACCCCGCTGCGGACACCGACGCCGCGGTGGTGGCCAACGCCTGACGCGCAGACCTGCGGGAGGCCCGGCCAACCGGCCGGGCCTTTTGCCTGCGGGCTGTCAGGCCGACTTGTTGCGGCGCTTCGACGCCACCTCGTGCGAGATGAGGGTGGGTTCGGCGCGCTTGGCGACGACGTCCTCGGTGATGACCACCGTGGCGATGTCCTCACGGCTCGGGAGGTCGAACATCACCGGGAGGAGGACCTCCTCCATGATGGCGCGGAGCCCGCGCGCACCGGTTCCCCGGTCCAGCGCGAGGTCTGCGATGGCCTCGAGGGCCTTCGGTTCGAGGACGAGTTCGACGCCGTCGAGCAGGAACATCTTCTGGTACTGCTTCACCAGGGCGTTCTTCGGTGCGGTCAGGATCTGCATGAGCGCGGGCCGGTCGAGGTGCGTGACGGTGGTGATGACGGGCAGCCGGCCGATGAACTCGGGAATCAGGCCGAATTTCAGCAGATCCTCCGGCATGACATCCCCGTAGCTCGCCTCCTCGTTCTTGAGGGAGCTCAGGGGTGCACCGAAACCGATGCCCTTGCGGCCCGCACGGGAGCCGATGATCTCCTCGAGGCCGGCGAACGCGCCGGCGACGATGAAGAGCACGTTCGTGGTGTCGATCTGGATGAATTCCTGGTGGGGGTGCTTCCGCCCGCCCTGCGGGGGAACGGAGGCCACGGTGCCCTCGAGGATCTTCAGCAGCGCCTGCTGCACACCCTCGCCCGAGACGTCGCGCGTGATCGACGGGTTCTCGCTCTTGCGGGAGATCTTGTCGATCTCGTCGATGTAGATGATGCCCTGCTCGGCCTTCTTGACGTCGTAGTCGGCGGCCTGGATGAGCTTCAGCAGGATGTTCTCGACGTCCTCGCCGACGTAGCCGGCCTCGGTGAGGGCCGTGGCGTCCGCGACGGCGAACGGCACGTTCAAGCGGCGGGCGAGGGTCTGGGCGAGGTAGGTCTTGCCGCACCCGGTGGGGCCGATGAGGAGGATGTTGGATTTGGCGATCTCGACGTCCTCGGCCTCGACGGCGTCGGCGAGGGTGCCGGCGGCGCGGGGACCGTTGCCCGACTGGATGCGCTTGTAGTGGTTGTAGACGGCGACGGCGAGGGAGCGCTTCGCGGGCTCCTGGCCCACGACGTACTCCTGCAGGAAGTCGAAGATCTCGCGGGGCTTCGGAAGCTCGAACGTCCCGAGGTCGGCGACCTCGGACAGCTCTTCCTCGATGATTTCGTTGCACAGGTCGATGCACTCGTCACAGATGTACACACCGGGGCCGGCGATCAGTTTCCGGACCTGCTTCTGGCTCTTCCCGCAGAAAGAGCACTTGAGCAGATCCGTGCTCTCACCAATGCGAGCCATGGTTCAATCCCCTTAGGTATATCGCGATTGCTATGACCACTGTAGGCCACCCGGCTGCGGGAGCCAGTATCAAAAGGCCCGTGGTGCCGTACGGCACCACGGGCGAGGAGCGGGTCGGGCGGCGGATCCCGGGGCCGTCTCGACCCCCGGATCCGCCGTCCTGCTACGGGGTGTTGATCTTCGGCGGGGTGATCTTCCGCGAGGTCAGGACCTCGTCGACCAGCCCGTACTCGACGGCGTCGGCCGCGGTGAGGATCTTGTCGCGCTCGATGTCGATGTTGACCTGCTCGGAGCTGCGCCCGGAGTGGAGTGCCAGCGTGTCCTCGAGCCAGGTGCGCATACGCATGACCTCGTTGGCCTGGATCTCCAGGTCGGAGGCCTGCCCGCCCTGCCCTCCGGAGAGTGCCGGCTGGTGGATCAGGACACGGGCGTTCGGCAGGGCCAGACGCTTGCCGGGTGCCCCCGCGGCCAGCAGGACCGCTGCCGCACTGGCGGCCTGGCCGAGGCAGACGGTCTGCACCTCGGGCCGGATGAACTGCATGGTGTCGTAGATCGCCGTCATGGCCGTGAACGAGCCACCGGGCGAGTTGATGTAGAGGGTGATGTCGCGCTCGGGGTCCGTGGACTCGAGGACGAGCAGCTGGGCCATGACGTCGTCGGCGGAGGCGTCGTCGACCTGGGTGCCGAGGAAGATGATGCGGTCCTCGAACAGCTTGGTGTACGGGTCCTGGCGCTTGAAACCGTAGGGCGTGCGCTCTTCGAACTGGGGAAGGATGTAGCGGCTGGTCGGCAGGTTCTGCGCCGACGATCCCGCTGCTGCCTGGAATTCGTGGTTCATGGTGTCTCCTGTAGGACGACTGGTGAAGAAAGGGACGGGGCGCGGACTAGGCGGTCTGGTCGGTTCCGCCGCCGCCGGCCACGGAGCCCGAGTGCGCGGAGATGTGGTCGAAGAACCCGTACTCGAGCGCCTCCTGGGCCGTGAACCACTTGTCACGGTCGTTGTCCTTCAGGATCTTCTCGACGGTCTGGCCCGTCTGGTCCGCGGTGAGCTCGGCCATGACCCGCTTCATGTGCAGGATCAGCTCGGCCTGGATGCGGATGTCCGTCGCGGTTCCACCGATGCCGCCGGACGGCTGGTGCATCAGGATCCGGGCGTGGGGCGTCGCGTAGCGCTTGCCCTTCGTGCCCGAGGAGAGCAGGAACTGGCCCATGGATGCGGCGAGGCCGGTGGCCACGGTGACGACGTCGTTCGGAATGAACTGCATGGTGTCGTAGATCGCCATCCCGGCGGTCACCGAACCACCGGGCGAGTTGATGTAGAGGAAGATGTCGCGCTCGGGATCCTCCGCCGACAGCAGCAGGAGCTGTGAGCAGATGGCGTTCGCGTTGTCGTCGCGAACCTCGGAACCGAGCCAGATGATGCGCTCCTTGAGGAGCCTGTTGTAGATGTAGTCGTCACGACCGCCCATCTCGGGGCCGGCCATGCTCGGGGTGCTTGGTTCGGTTGCCATGTGCTTGACCTCTCACTCTGGCGGGCCGTCGCCGCTTCGGCCGACCCGTCCGTTTGTCTCTTCTTGGACACTAACCCGCAGGTCCGACGAATTGCTCCCGCGTCGGGAACTGTTCGCTGACGGCGCACGGTGGCGCCGCCGCGGCGCGGACGGTGTTCGCCGAGGGCTTCCGCTCGTTCCCCGAGGGCTTAAAGAAGCAGCGGTGCCGCTGCCCGAAGGCTGCGGCACCGCTGACTGTCTGCTGGCTACTCGGAGGCCGCCTTCTTGCGCGGCGCCCTCTTCTTCTTCGGCGCCTCGGAGGCCTCGGGCTCCTCGACAGCTTCGGAGGCCGCGGCCTCGGGGGCCTCTGCCTCGGTGGCCTCGGTGTCCGTTCCCTCAGCCTCGGGGGCTGCGGCCTCGGGGGCCTCTGCGGTCTCGGCTGCCTGACCGTCCTCGACGACGTCCTGGTCCGCCTCGAGGTCGTCCGCGCTGACGGTCTCCGCGTCGTCGCCGACGGGGCGGACGAATTCGCTGAGGTCGACGGCGGCACCCTTGGTGTCCGTGACGGTCGCGTACTCGAGGACCTTCGCGAGGGCCTTGCGGCGGCGCACCTCACCGACGATCATCGGGACCTGGCCGCTCTGGTCGAGCATCTGGGCGAACTGGTTCGGCTCCATGCCGTACTGGCCGGCCGTCGAGACGATGTAGTCGATGAGTTCGGGCTGGCTGACGCCGACCTCTTCCTTCTCGGCGACGGCGTCGAGGATGACCTCGTTCTGGAAGGCGCGCTCCGTGTTGGTCCGGATCTCCGCGCGGTGCTCCTCGGAGTCGTGGTTCTCGCCGGCGCTGTGGGCGTTCTCGCCGTTGAAGTGCTGCTCGAGCTGCTCCGCGATGACGCTCTCGGGGACCGGCACGGCGACGAGCTCCACGAGCTTGTCGAGCACCTTGTCGCGCGCCTCGACGCCCTGGTCCATGAGCTTGGACTCGGAGGCCTGCTTCGCCAGATCGGCGCGCAGCTCCTCGGCGGTGTCGAACTCGGACGCCAACTGGGCGAACTCGTCGTCGACCTCGGGGAGTTCGCGCTCCTTCACGGCCTTGACGACGACCTTGACCTGCGCGTCGGCGCCGGCGTGCTCGCCGCCGGCCAGCTTGGTCTCGAAGGTCGCGTCCTCGTCGGTGGAGAGCCCGGTGACGGCCTCGTCCATGCCTTCGAGCATGGTGCCCGAGCCGATCTGGTAGGAAAGGTCCTGGGCCGAGTCGACCTCGTCGTCGCCGACCGATGCGGTCAGGTCGATGGTGAGGAAGTCGCCGTCCTGGGCGGGACGGTCGACGGCGATGAGGGTGCCGAAACGCCCGCGCAGCTCGTCCATGGCCTTCTGGAGGTCCTCGTCGGATGCCTCGACGGGCTCGACGGTGACCTCGATGCCCTTGTAGTCGGGCAGTTCGATCTCCGGGCGGATGTCCAGCTCGACGCTGAACGTCAGCTGGCCGTCCTTCTTCGCGGGATCGGGGACCTCGGAGATCTCGACCTCGGGGCGGCTGAGGGGACGGATCTTCGTCTCCTGCACGGCGCTCTGGTAGAAGCCGTTGAGGCCGTCGTTGATGGCGGTCTCGATGACGTAGCCGCGACCCACGCGCTGGTCGATGAGCTGCTGCGGAACCTTGCCCTTGCGGAATCCTGGAACCTGCACCTGGGTTGCGATGGTCTTGTAGGCCTCGTCGATGCTGGGCTTCAGTTCCTCGAAGGGTACCTCAACGGTCAGCTTCACCCGGGTGGGGGAAAGGGTTTCAACAGCGCTCTTCACAGCGTAGGACTCCTGAGATGATTGGGATTGGTTCTGCAGCGGAGGCACTTTCCTCATCACACAACAGAGTCGGGGTGACAGGAGTTGAACCTGCGACTTCCTGCTCCCAAAGCAGGCGCTCTACCAAGCTGAGCTACACCCCGTAAGTGCGAGTGCCAGTCTACGCACCTTTACGGCGACCTCGCACATTTGGCGATAGCGCTGCGGCTGTGATGTAGTTATAGGCGTTCCACGGGGCTCCGGAAGGTGCCCTTGCGGGGATGTAGCTTAATGGTAAAGCCTCAGTCTTCCAAACTGATTACGCGGGTTCGATTCCCGTCATCCCCTCGCTGCCCGGACCTGAGGTCCGGGCTTTCGTGGTTAATGCTCCTGGCACTGCGGGCACCAGTAGACGTTCCGCGCCGCCATCTCGGCGGTGAGGATCGGGGTTTCGCAGCGGCGGCACGGCTGACCCGTCCGCTTGTAGACGTAGTGCGGGGCGGAGCGTTTCGGGCGCCCGTTCCGTGCCTCCGGCGTCGTCGTGACGATGCGCCCGTCCCGCACACCGTCCTTCATCAGCCGCACGGTGTCGGCCCAGAGACCGTCTGCTTCGTCGTCGCGCACCTGCTTGCCCGGTCGCCACGGGTTGATGCCCTGCAGGAACAGCACCTCCGCCCGGTAGATGTTGCCGATCCCGGCGATCACCGCCTGGTTCATGAGCTGGGTGCCCACGGGGGTGACGCTGGACATCAGCTTCCGCGCGAACACGGCGCCGTCCGAGCGCGGCTGGAGGGGGTCGGGGCCGAGCTTCGCGCGGGCGGCCTTCTCCTCCGCCGCGGTGATCACCTCGCAGGCGGTGGGCCCCCTGAGGTCCGCCCAGCCGTGCGCCGACACGAGGCGGACCCGGACGGCGCCGACGGGCGCGGGAGGTCCGGCGTAACCCGAGGTGGCGCCGTCGTCGGAGGCTTGCTCCGACTCCCCCACCCGGCGGGGGGCTCCGATGCTCGAGGCCCCGCGGAACGTCTCGTCGCCGCCGAAGGTCCACGCCCCGTAGAGGCCGAGGTGCACGCGCAGGACCCTCCGATTGTCGAAGCGGAGGAACAGCTGCTTGCCGTGCGCGAGCGCGCTGAGCAGCGTGGCGCCGTCGAGCTGCTCGGCCCCGGCGGCGAACCGTCCCTGCGGGCTCGAGACGGCGAGCGCCTCACCGGTGAAGACGGAACCGAACTGGCGGGCGAGCCGATGGACCGAATGGCCCTCAGGCAACGCTTC
Organism: Arthrobacter sp. TMS2-4; assembly: GCF_054511075.1. NCBI lineage: Bacteria > Bacillati > Actinomycetota > Actinomycetes > Micrococcales > Micrococcaceae > Arthrobacter > Arthrobacter sp. TMS2-4. Next base: position 7,498 of record NZ_JBTNDI010000004.1, on the reverse strand, counting down.
CCGTTTCCTCGAACCGGGCCACCTGCGCGATCCTGCGGCTGTGCCGCTCTGCCCCGCTGAACGGCTCGGCGAGGAACGCCTCGATGATGGCGGTCGCCTCCGCCACGGAGTGCTGCCGTCCACCGACCGCGACGACGTTCGCGTCGTTGTGCTGGCGTGCCAGGCGTGCGGTGTCGAGGCTCCAGGCGAGGGCGGCCCGGATGCCGCGCACCTTGTTCGCCGCGATCTGCTCCCCGTTCCCGGAACCGCCGAGCACGATGCCCAGGGCCTCGATGCCCGCGTCCTGGTCCGCCACGACGGCCTGAGCGGCGTCGATGCAGAACGAGGGGTAGTCGTCCTCCGGATCGTAGGCGGCCGGGCCGTGGTCGACGACGTCGTGGCCCGCAGCGGTGAGGTGCGAGAGCAGGTGGGCGCTCAGCTCCATGCCGGCGTGGTCGGTGGCGAGGTGGACGCGCATGATGATCGGTTCCTTCGGGAGGGCGCCGGGAAAGGGCCGGCGGGGCTGCGGGAGTGTCCGCGCAGCGGGACGGGACGCTTCCAGCCTAGACCGCGGGCGCGGAGGGGTCGACGTGCTTGCGGCCGCCGGGCAGAGTGGGAGAATCGAACGTGCGCGTAACCCCCATCACACGCGGCGACCCCGAACCCCACCCTGGAGGCGATCCTTGCCCGGTCTGAACCTGACGCGCGACGAAGCACGTACGCGCGCCGATCTGCTCACCGTCCACTCCTACGACGTCACCCTCGACCTGACACGCGGTGAGCGCGTGTTCCGCTCCACGACGGTGGTCTCGTTCGACGCACACCAGGGCGCCACGACGTTCATCGACGCCGTGACGGACACCGTGCACCGTGTGGAACTGAACGGCGTCGCGCTGGACCCGTCGGAGGTCGCGGACGGCGTCCGGATCCAGCTTCCCGTGGTCGCCGCGAGCAACGTCCTCGTCGTCGAGGCCGACATGCTCTACATGAACACCGGGGAGGGCCTCCACCGCTTCACCGATCCCGTGGACGGGGAGGTGTACCTCTACACCCAGTTCGAGGTCCCGGACTCACGCCGCGTGTTCACCGTCTTCGAGCAGCCCGACCTGAAGTCGACGTTCCGCTTCTCGGTGACCGCTCCCTCGCACTGGGACGTCATCTCAAACACCGCCACGCCTGAGCCCGTCCAGGCAGGGTCCGACGCCGACGGCGGCGCCTCCACCTGGTCCTTCGAGCCCACGCCCGTCATGTCGTCCTACGTGACCGCGCTGATCGCCGGCCCCTACCAGTCGGTGCGCAGCGAACTGACCAGCTCGGACGGCCGCACCATCCCGCTCGGGGTGTTCGCCCGGAAGTCCCTCATGCAGTACCTGGACGCGGAGAACATCTTCGCCCTGACGCGCCAGGGCTTCGCCTTCTACGAGGAGCAGTTCGGCACGCCCTACCCGTTCGCGAAGTACGACCAGCTGTTCGTGCCCGAGTTCAACGCCGGCGCGATGGAGAACGCGGGCGCCGTCACGTTCGTGGAAACGTACGTGTTCCGCTCCCGTGTGCCGGACGCGACGGTCGAGCGGCGCGCCATCACCATCCTCCACGAGCTGGCCCACATGTGGTTCGGTGACCTCGTCACCATGCGCTGGTGGAACGACCTCTGGCTGAACGAATCCTTCGCCGAGTTCATGTCCACCCTCGCAGCCGCGGAAGCCACGGAGTTCGAGCAGGCGTGGACCACGTTTACGATGCTCGAGAAGGGCTGGGCCTACCGCCAGGACCAGCTGCCCTCCACCCACCCCATCGTCGCCCGGATCAACGATCTCGAGGACGTGCAGGTCAACTTCGACGGCATCACCTACGCCAAGGGCGCGTCCGTGCTCAAGCAACTGGTGGCGTGGGTGGGCCAGGAGGAGTTCATGCAGGGCGTGCGCCAGTACTTCGCGAAGCACTCCTGGAAGAACACGGAACTGGTGGACCTGCTGTCCGAGCTCGAGGCGGCCAGCGGCCGGGACCTGAAGGCGTGGTCCGCCCTCTGGCTCGAGACCGCCGGCGTCAACACGCTCCGCCCCGAGTTCTCCACGGACGACAGCGGCACGATCACCTCCTTCGCGATCCTGCAGAGCGCGATCGAGGCGTTCCCGACCATCCGGCCCCACCGTCTCGCCGTCGGCTTCTACGACCACGACGACGACGGCGCCCTCGTCCGTGTGCACCGGGTCGAACTCGACGTCGACGGCGGGCGCACCGAGGTGCCGGACCTCGTGGGCCGAAAGCAGCCCGCCCTCGTGCTCCTGAACGACGACGACCTCGCCTACGCGAAGATCCGCCTCGACCCGGCCTCCCTGCGCACCTCGGTGCGGCATGTGAAGGACTTCCGCGATTCGCTCCCCCGCACCCTCGTCCTCGCCTCGGCATGGGATGCCGCCCGCGACGGCGAGACCCCCGCCCGCGACTACGTGGAACTCGTGCTGCAGAACATCGGCGCGGAATCGGACTCGTCCGTGGTCCTCGTGCTGCTCAGGCAGCTCGCCGCGACCCTCGCGTTCTACGTCCGCCCGGAGGACCGTGAACCGATGGGTGACGCCGCGGCGGACAGCCTGCTGGACCTCGCCCTCGCCGCCGACGCGGGCTCCGACGCCCAGCTGCAGTTCACGAAGGCCTTCTCCGCCCACGCCCGCACGGCGCCCCAGCTGGACACCGTCCAGGCCCTGCTCTCAGGCGACCACGTGCCCGAGGGACTCGTGGTGGACCAGGACCTGCGGTGGGAGCTGCTCACCAGCCTCGTGGCGGGCGGTCGCGCCGGGGAGCGGGAGATCGACGCCGAACTCGCCACGGACTCGACGGCGACCGGCGAGCTCGCGGCGGCCGCGGCCCGGGCGGCAGTACCGACCCCCGAGGCGAAGGAGGCGGCCTGGGCCGCGCTCGTCGGCTCCGCAGACCTGCCGAACGCCGCCCAGCGGTCGATGATCGGAGGGTTCACGCGCGTCCACGACCGTTCGCTCCTTGAGCCCTTCATGGAGCGGTACTTCGCCTCGATCCAGGAGGTCTGGGCGACCCGCACGCACGAGATCGCCCAGCAGATCGTCGTGGGCCTCTACCCGTCGCTCCTGACCACGCAGGACACGCTGGACCGCACGGATGCCTTCCTCGAAACCCTCGGGGAGGAATCCCCCTCACTCCGGCGCCTGGTGCTGGAGAGCCGGGACGGCGTCGACCGCGCCCTGAGGGCGCAGGCCGCCGACCGGTAGGCACCCCGGGCGGGGAGGAGCATCGTCCTCCCCGCCCGGCACCTGCTGCCCCTCTCCGGCGGACCGGCGTTAGGGTCGTGTCATGAACCTGCAGGAACACTCCTACGCCGCGCGTGTCCGCTGGACCGGGAACCTCGGCACCGGCACGTCCGGATACCGCGCCTACAGCCGCGACCACGAGGTGGAAGTGGACGGCCCGGGTGTCCTGGCCGGCACGGCCGACCCCACGTTCCACGGGGCGAAGGACCGCTGGAACCCCGAACAGCTGCTGCTGACCGCCGTCGTGCAGTGCCACATGCTGTCCTACCTGCACGTCGCGGTGAAGGCCGGCGTCGTCGTCACCGGGTACCGGGACACGGCGACGGGCACCATGCGGCTCAACCGGGACGGCAGCGGCGAGTTCACGGGGATCGTCCTGCACCCCGTCGTCGAGCTGCAGGACGCCGCCCAGTCCGGCCTCGCGGACTCCCTGCACGCGGAGGCGAACCGCCTGTGCTTCATCGCCCGGTCCCTGAACTTCCCGGTCCATCACGAGCCCACGTCCGCCGCGGCCCCGCGCTGAACGGAACCGGGACCGCTCCGGCTCCGCTGTAACCTGTTAAGGCATCCCTACGCCTACCGCGCCCTTCTCCGGCGGACCCCGGATGCCCGCACGAAAGCGATTCCCATGACATTCCTCGACTCCCTCGGCTATGGCGGCCAGGTCCTCGGCGCCCTGGTCATCCTGATCGGCGCCCTGATCCTCTGGCTCGTGATCCGCGCCCTGATCAACCGGTCGGTCAAGCGTGTCCAGAGCGGCTACAGCGTGTTCAAGAAGCCGCACTTCAAGTGGGCCCAGCCCGCGCTGCGCCCCTTCGACAGCGCCCGGCGCGTCCAGCGTGCGGAGACGATCGGCGGCCTGCTGTCGAGCGTGGCAGCGCTGACCATCGCGATCATCGCTGGCCTCATGGCCATCGACACCCTCGGCTTCAACATCGGGCCCATCCTGGCCAGCGTCGGCATCGTCGGCATCGCCATCGGCTTCGGCGCGCGCGAGGTGATCCGCGACGCCTTCCTCGGCTTCTTCATCACGATCGAGGACCAGTACGGTATCGGCGACACCATCGAGGTCGGAGACACCGTCGGCGTGGTCCAGTCCCTCGGCCTGCGCATCACCCGCATGGTCGATCAGGACGGCGCCATCTGGTACGTGCGGAACGGGGACATCACCAAGGTGGGCAACCGGTCGCAGGGTGACTACGTGGAACCAACGCCCGAGCCCGCGCCCCCGGCAGCACCCGCCCTCGTCCAGGAGCAGTCATGAACACGCAGGACCCGCAGCAGGCACCGGACGCGACCCCTCCCGTTCCGGGGGCACGGACGGCGCTGCCCGTGGAACGGCTCGTCGCCGCCGGGCAGGGCTTCACCCAGCCGCAGTACACCGACAACTTCTACGACGCCGTGGGAGGCCACCCCACGTTCGTACGGCTGGTCGATGCCTTCTACGACGGCGTGGCGGAGGACGACGTGCTGCGTCCCATGTACCCCGAGCAGGATCTCGGTCCCGCGAAGAAACGCCTGCTGCTGTTCCTCGAGCAGTACTGGGGCGGGCCGAAGACCTACGGGGAGCAGCGGGGCCATCCGCGGCTCCGCATGCGGCACATGCCGTTCCGGGTGGGGCCGCAGGCACGCGACCGGTGGCTGCAGCACATGCGCGCCGCCGTGGACACCCTGGACCTCGCTCCCCTGCACAAGGCCACCCTGTGGGACTACCTCGAGCGCGCCGCACACTCGATGGTGAACGCCGCCGACTGACGACCGGTCAGAGGACGGCGGCGGCCCGGACGAGGACATGACCGCGCGCCGTGCTGACCCGGGACCAGCGTCCGTTCGTGTGGACGGTCGCCGACGTCCCGGGCTGCAGGAAGCCGAGGCTGAACGCCCCGAAGGCCGCTCCGGCCGGGACGGCACCGGGCACACCGTCCAGGGGGCGCCCCCACACGGCGATCCTCGCGCTGCTCACCAGGGGCGCGCCCGCGCGTTCGGGCAGGCTCCGGGCCACCTCGGCGATGCCCCGGTGGGCCGCCTGGTCGAGGACTTCCGCCGCCACGGTCCCGGCCGCATCCCACCCCGACCGGGGAGGAAGGACGCCGGCCCAGGTCTCGGTGACCGTCACGGTGGGCACCGGGAACACGACGTCGCCCTCGGGCATGCGGGCGAGCCGGTCGAGGACCGAGCCGAGCGCGACGGTGGTGTCGACGTCGGCCTGCTCGTCCAGCGCCATGGTCCTGAGCCCGAGCACGGTAGGGACGGCCTCGCCCAGCACGGTGGGACGGAGGGTGCAGACGTACGCCGCGAGGACCCGGCCCGCGCTCACGAGTCTCATGCCGGCGTCGTCGCCGGCCCTGGCACGGGCGGTGAAGGTCCGCAGGTCGGCGACGGTCTGCGGGTCAGCGAAGCGCAGGGACGGGGAGGTCACGCCCGCACCCCGGCGCGGGCGCGGCGGAAGGGGACCGCCGGGCCCTGCCAGGACCGGAGGATCGTCTTCTGGCCGTCGGAGAGACGCACAGGACGGCCCGTGCTGCGGCCGACCAGCACCATCGTGGTGGCGGCGACCGCACTGGCGGTGCTCCCCTCTTCCGCCACCCGGTCGCGCACCGTGTAGCCGAGCTCGAAGCTGGAGCCGCCAACAGCGGTGACCCAGAGATCGACGGCGGCCGGCTCCATGCTCACGCTCAGTGGCGAGAGATACTCGATCTCCTGCCGGCCGACGAGTGTGTAGTGGTCGGGGTCGATCAGCTCCATGAAGGAACCATCGGGCCGTGGCTCGTGCATCAGCGACAGGCGCGCGTCCTCGAGGAACTGGAGGAAGCGGACATTGTTGACGTGGCCGTAGGAATCCTCGTCGCCGAACCGCAGCTGGAGGGGAAAGGTGTGCACCGGGGACATAGCGCCATCCTCTCAAACCCGGCCGCCGCCCGACGATTCGCCGCGGCCCGCCGAACCCGTGTGAGGAACACCATGGCCGCGGCCGCGTGCCCGTATTGAGTGCTCATGGAGCGGCGTCTACTGTCAGTAGGTGCCCGGGAGCGACTGCTTCCACCGCCCCCGCCCTACGAGGAGACACCGAACCATGGCAGAACACGCGCCAGCATCAGAGGCACCGGCGCAGGGAGGTCAGGCGAAGGACCCCACCCGTGCGCTCCTCGACCTGCTCGACCTCAGCAGTGCCGAGGGGGCGCAGACCGACGAGGAGATCTTCGTCGGCAGCTCCGCCCGCCAGCCGGGCCGGCGCGTCTTCGGCGGCCAGGTGCTGGCACAGTCCCTGATCGCCGCGATGCGGACGGTCGAGCCCACGCGTGAGGTCCACTCCATGCACGGCTACTTCCTGCGGGCCGGAGACGCGGACCAGCCCATCACGTTCGGCGTCCAGCGGCTGCGGGACGGGCGCTCGTTCTCCGCCCGCCGCACGCACGCCTACCAGAACGGCGTGCCCATCCTGTCCATGATCGCCTCGTTCCAGGAGCCCGACGACGGCGTCACCCACCAGGACACCATGCCCCAGGGCATGCCCGATCCCGAGAGCCTGCCGTCGACGGCCGAACTCCTCGGCGCGTTCGACCATCCCGTCGCGCAGGCCTGGGCCTTCGACCGGCCGTTCGACATCCGGCACGTGGACGCACCGCTGTACCTGTCCAACGAAGGGTCCCGGGAGCCGCGGAACGCCGTCTGGATGCGCAGCCTCGGGCCCATGCCCGACGATCCGAACATCCACCGTGCCGCCCTCGCGTACGCGAGCGACTACACGCTGCTCGAATCGATCCTGCGACCCCACGGACTGAGCTGGATCCAGCCCGGCATGAACGTGGCGAGCCTCGACCACGCGATGTGGTGGCACCGCCCCGTGCGGGTCGACGAGTGGCTGCTCTACGTCCAGAGCTCCCCCAGCGCGTCCGGGGCCCGCGGCCTCGCCGCCGGCCGCATCTACGACCGCAGCGGTGCGCTGGTGGCGAGCGTGGCCCAGGAGGGCATGGTTCGGATCCCGTCCGCCTGACACCCGGCCCGCAGACGCAGGAAGGGACACGGCAGGCGCTGAACTGCTCCCCGGAAGTTGGACTGAGAAATTCAGTTTCGACTCCCGGGGAGCTTTTTCATGGATGCACGTAGTTCGTTGTCGGTGGAGCAGTGTGAGGCCGCTGTAGCGTGGTTTGAGAAGGGCATCGCGGATATGGGCGTGTCGACGTTGCTGGGTGTGGCTCGTCAGCCGGTCGGGCGTTTGTACCAGCGGTGGAGGATCC